>CASESH010000001.1 GCA_949290565.1 uncultured Christensenella sp.
CAAGATTTAGTCTCTCATTTCATAAATGAAAAATTAAATAATTATGCTACGGGTAAATATTCTAGTTCAATCTCTTTAATTAAGGCAAATTTACAAGCAAATACCATTGAAAGTTATGAAAATGAGTTTAGCTATATTGATCAATTTTATAAATTGGTTTTATCTTCTTCTAATATTCAATTAACAGGAGAAAACGGTTTAGGTAATTTGTTAAATGAAGTTGTTAAAAATAGTAATTTAATTACTAAACAAGTTATAGATAATCTTTTACAAACTGTTTTGACAGATGAAATAAATTCTTTAAGCATAACCGAAAATTTACGAATAAAATTAAAGGCAATTATTTCTAATGTTCCTAACATACAAAATTATGAAACTGAATTTGATTATTTAAATAAGATAACTACTGCTATTGATACTTCATCAGTTGATAAAGATGCCTTAGCAACTATTCTAGATGAAATAAAAGGGAATAGTTTATTAATTACAAAGACAAATATTGATGAAATAATTAAATATTATTTTGAAGATGAGACAAAAAACTATAATGCAGATTATAAAGATATTATTCAGTCTATAACTGATAATATTCCAAATGTAGATAGTTATTCCGGTTTGTTTAATGAAATTAGGACATTAAAGTCAACAATTGATAAGATAGTAGCAATACAAACATTAGATAATTTTATAGATTATAATTTAGGAATAGAATTAGATAATATTGCTCAACTTGAAAATATTAATGGTCAAAATACTTCCTATGAAGTTACAAAAATTATGATTAATAAGGTAAAGAATATTGAAAATAATCAAACTATGAATGATGAAATAGATGATCTCTTGGAAAGTCCAAAATACGATTTTAATAATAATAATACTCCTCAGTGAACAACAGGTTATTATGAAAGTCTTGTAGGTGAGATTATAACCATTATTAAAAGTATATAAATTATTATAAAACTTAAATTTTCAAATAAAAGTAGTAATCTAATTAAATACTAATATTAATATTTTAGTTGATTACTACTTTTTTATTTGTTTTTTTATTATTTTTTAAATATTAAATATTCATAGTTTGATAAAATATATATAAAAATAAATATAATTATATTAATGTTAAAATAAAATCTTAAATAACTATTTTGCAAATTGAGACTATTTTCTAAATATATAAGACATAAAAACTTAAATAAGTTTAAAAAATATTTTTTTAGTTAGTTGTAAAATTTTTAGAAAATACTTTATATTATTTTGTGTTTTTAAAATAGATTGATTTAAACCATAAAAAAAGATAATGTAACTAGCATTATCTTTTTAAAATAAATTAATTTTAGTATTCACAATTTTTTGGAGTTCTTGGGAAAGGTATGACATCTCTAATGTTTTGCATTCCTGTAACATACATTATAAATCTATCAAAACCCATTCCAAAACCACTATGTTTTACGCTTCCAAATTTTCTTAAATTTAAATACCACCAATAATCTTTCTCATTAAGTCCAAGTTCGTGAATTCTATTTAATAGTACATCATATCTTTCTTCTCTTTCGCTTGCACCACAAAGTTCTCCAATGCCAGGAACAAGCAGGTCAGTTGCTTTTACAGTTTTATTATCTTCATTAACTCTCATATAAAATGCTTTAACTTCTTTTGGATAGTTATAAACAAAAACAGGTTTTTTGTAGATAACTTGTGTTAAATATTTTTCGTGTTCAGTTTGTAAGTCGCAACCCCAAGAAACTTTGAATTCAAACTTGTCATTATTTTTTTCTAGTTGTTTAATTGCTTCGTCATAGGTTATTCTAGCAAACTCATTATCAGTAACATTTTTTAACTTTTCTATAAGATTTTTCTCAACAAAACTATCAAAGAAATGAAGTTCATTTGAACAATGTTCAAACAAATAATTAATGACATATTTAATCATTTTTTCCATTACATCCATATCGTCAAATAGTTCGTGGAAAGCCATTTCAGGTTCAATGTGCCAAAATTCGTTTGCGTGTTTTACAGTGTTACTATTTTCTGCTCTAAAAGAAGGACCAAAGGTATAAATTTTCCCCATTGATAAGGCAAATGCTTCTCCCTCTAATTGGCAGGATGGAGAAAGAAAAACAGACTTTCCAAACAACTCATTTTTAGGGTCTAATTTTTTGCCAGCATAGATATCCTGAGTACTTACTTTGAAAAGTTCACCAGCACCTTCACAATCAGATGAAGTTAAGATTGGAGCCTGTACATAAACAAAACCATTTTCATTAAAAAATTTGTGTAGAGCAAAAGATGATTCGCTTCTAACTCTAAATACTGCGTTAAAAAGATTTGTCCTTGGTCTAAGATAGGCATTCTCTCTTAAAAATTCCATACTATGACCTTTCTTTTGAAGAGGATAATCAACATCTGTTTTACATATAATTTCTACTTTATCTGCCTGAATTTCAAAAGGTTGCTTATTTTGCGGAGTTAAAATTACTTTGCCAAAACATTTTAAACTACTTCCAGCATTTAATTTTGCAATTTCATTGTAATTGTCTAAGTTGTTATTAAAGACAATTTGAACACCTTTAAAACTTGTTCCATCATTTAAGTCTATAAATCCAAAATTTTTGTTATCTCTAACGCTTCTTACCCATCCGCCTATTTCAACTGTTTTTTCTTCATATTCTTTATAATCTTTGTGTAATTTTCTTAAATCAATAAGTTTCATTTTTACTCCTAATAAAATATGGTTATCAAAACAATAACCATACTATCATATTTTATTTTAAAAATAAATCTATTTTTCAATTTTATTCGAAATTAAAAATTTCTTCATTGTTATAATCGCTCATTTTTTCAACTTTCTTAAATGAATCTTCAACTAAATCAAAAGATTTACTATTTAAAAATTGATTTTCTAGTGAAATACAATCTAAAAAATTATTTTTTGTAAGCAATTTAGATGGTATGGCTATTTCGGTTAAAACAGTCACATCATAATTTTCATCATCATAATAGCCCTCAGCAATAAATTTTTTTAGTATATCTTTTTTTGCTAAGAATATTTCTAAAAGTTCTTTTGGAGATTCAGGATTATCAACTTCATATAAAATTTTATCTTTGTCTTCAAAGTTAGGGAAGAAGTGTAAATATCTTTCTCCATCTTTATAATTTATATTATTTTTACTATGATTTGTCCATAGATACCCTAAACTTGAAAGAGATTCATTTTCTTCCAAAGAAAATAAATCATCTACTTCTTCTCTACCTGCCCATCTAAATATTAAAATATCATCTATTTCAGGAAATTCTTTTAAATAGTATGTATATAAATTTAATATTTCTTTATTTTTAATGGTTGGTTCAAATTCTATGAGTTTTTGTGCAAATGCGCTTAAAGATATAAAATCTTTTCTATATGTACCTAATTTTGACTCTTTACTTCTTAAATTTTTATTAATTAGTGATTTTACAAAATCTATTCTTTTATCATCTACTGATGAGACTTTATCTAATTTTATAAAATTACTTGCTTTTGTATGTATAGGGTCTTTATCAAATGCAATGAGATATTCAGCATATAAATCATATACTTCTCTTATACTCATATTCTCATTCATTTTAATAAAATCATCTAATGATACTAATTTATTAATTTCTTGTTGTTCGGCACTCATACTTTTATCTCACTTTTATATTTGAATTTTAACATACTAAAAATTAATAATCAAATATTTATTTGGAATTTTAATGTTTTAATTTATTTAATTTTAATTTAGTACATATAAATATAATAACCAAATAAATAAAATCTTTTATTATCAATTAAATGAAATTAATTAACAATATTTATGTTTTCTTAATATATAATATTACTTTAACTTTTTAACTGATTTTGTGCTCATTAAATTGTTTATAATAAAGTCGATTGAGGTTAATAAAGGATTAATACAAATAGTTTGACTTGTTTTTTTATATTATGTTATATTATCTATATAATATATTTATCAAATTAATAAAGGGAAATTATGACTGAAAAAGATAAAACAAAAATTAAACTTGAATCAATTAGAACTAAACTTGCAATTAAACAAACTATGATGTCATGTGAAAGGTCACTGCTTTCTTATATTAGTACGGCCTGTGTTTTTGTTTCGCTTGCTTTCACTTATTTAAAAATTGCATCTTATGATAAATTTGATTGGTTTGTTATAATAATGTTTGTAATAGGACTATCTTTTTTGGTGTTTGGTCTTATAGAATATTTTATAGTAAAAAGTAAAACAAAAAGAACTTTAAAAAGATTAGAATATGATTTTAATGATGTAGATGAGAGTATAAAAATAGATGATTTAGAAGTATAAAAAGTTAAATTTGTGTAAATAAAAATAATGCAAAAAGTTGAAAATAGCGAACACTCGGCAAAGTGTTCGCAATTTTTTTTGTTTTTATGAAAAAAAATCTAAAAATATGAAAAAAGTTATTGACATCAATTTTTTACTATGATATTCTTGCCATGTCGCAACCAGAAAGTGTTGTTGACTGTGCTACGGCACAACAAATAGTACCATCACAACTGCATATTAATTATTATTAGAGTAGACAAATATCGAGATTATTTATTTACATTTTGTAAGTATTTAATACGCTAATTATAAACAAAAAATTTTTAACTGTTTAGTTTTAAGTTTTTTCGTTTGTTCGTGTAATATGTATTTTCAATTTTAAATCAACCGATTTAATGTTAAATTCAATTACGCTGAGTATAACAAGATATCAAGATATTATCATAGACTTTTGAAAGCAATTTCAAATTTAATGATTTTGATCAATAGATCAAGCTACAAAGAGCATATAGTGGATGCCTTGGCACTAGGCGCCGATGAAGGACGCGACAAGCTGCGAAAAGCTACGGGGAGTCGCAAATAGACTTTGATCCGTAGGTGTCCGAATGTGGGAACACACTAAAAGTAATATTTTAGTATCATAACAGGAATAAATACTGTTATGAAGGGAACCTGGAGAACTGAAACATCTTAGTACCCAGAGGAAAAGAAAGTAAATCAACGATTGCCTAAGTAGTGGTGAGCGAAAGGGTAACAGCCCAAACCATTTGAAGAAATTTGAGTGGGGTTAGGACCTTATAAGAGATGAATATTGTTAGCTGAACATTTTTGGAAAGTTTGACGAAACAGGGTGATAGTCCCGTAAGCGAAAACAATAAACACTCGAAGGTATCCAGAGTAGCACAGGGCACGTGGAATCCGGTGTGAATGTGGGAGGACCATCTCCTAAGGCTAAATACGACCTAGTGACCGATAGTGGATTAGTACCGTGAGGGAAAGGTGAAAAGAACCCCGGGAGG
>CASESH010000002.1 GCA_949290565.1 uncultured Christensenella sp.
CTAATAAACAAAATAATTTTTAATTATAAAATTATTGTGTTAAAAAAACTAATAAAATTAGATATAAATTTTAATTAATAAACTTTTTTCTTAAATTTTTAGTAAAAAATATATAATTGTTTTTCTATTTTATTATTGAAAAAAAATTAAAAAAGTTTATAATATAAAATATGAAGAAAAAATTATTACTCCACAGTTGTTGTGGACCATGTTCAACTGCCGTTATTGATAAATTAAAAGATGAATACGATTTAACCATTTTTTATTATAACCCAAATATATTTCCACAAGAGGAATATATTCATAGATTAAATGAACAAATAAAATATGTTAAAGCGATAAATTTACCAATAGTTGTTATTGATGGCAAATATGATGACTTTAATCTTTTTTATAGTAAATTTAAAGGATTAGAAAATCAACCAGAGGGTGGTTCAAGATGTTCTATTTGTATAGGTCTTAGAATGGAAAAAACAGCAAAAATGGCAAAAGAAAATAGTTTTGACTGCTTTGCAACGACACTAAGTGTTAGTCCTCACAAAAATGCTAAATTAATCAATGAAATCGGTTTATCTTTGCAAGAAAAAAACAAAATAGAATATCTTGTAGAAGATTTTAAAAAGAAAGATGGATTTTTAAAAAGTATACGCATATCAAAACAATATAATTTGTATAGACAAAATTATTGTGGTTGTAAGTACTCTTTGCACGAATAAAGACTAAACAAAAAATGAAAAAATCTTTATGAATAAAAGTAAAAAAGAACAATACAAAATGGGGTGCACCCCAAAAAGTAAGGTTCTTTTTTTAAAATAAAATAAATAAAAATAAAATAAATAGAAAAGAATATATAAAAATAAGATTAAAAAATAAAAAATAAAGAGATAATAAAAGAGAAAAAAACAATATAATTATTTTATATTTTTAAATTGAGTTTAAATCTTATTATTTAACATACAAAAATATAAGTTTATTTTTTTAAATAAATTTCATACTATTGTTATAGTTTAAAAAATTTTAGTCAAAAAAAATAAAAGATTATAACAAACAAACTTTACTAATAAAAAAAAGAAAAAAACTTTACTAAAATGGCTTTTATTCCAACTTAGTAAAGTTTTTATTTTTATTCTTCTTTATCAGGAATATCCTCTATTGGATTAACAGGTTTTCTATTTAAGTATTTTGCAATGTAGCATACAGCAAAACTAGATGCGATAGAGAATAAGGCTCCAATTAATACGATTAAAAGAATATTACCAAAACTATGTAAACCCAAAGTACTTAAAACGACGTATATTACTGCGTGTAGAACACTAACAATTGAAGTGCATACTGCTCTATTTAAATATTTTTTTTCTTGGAGAGCAACAAATTTTCCACTTATTAGACTTAGCACAAACAAAGATATACTGCAAGAAACAATTGTAGAAACATAAGGCCCTAAAAATTCCCAAGACAAGAAAACAAGAGTATTTGTACTTGAATCAGCATATGCTGAAATAAAGAAAACTGAGATTACAAAGACAAGAATTGATGACATTATCCAAATTGAAAGCCTTTTAAAATCATCTCTACCATACTTTTCATCTATAATCACAAGAGAGAAATATACTAATGGCATAAGTACATATGTAATTGAAACGGGCAAGTTAAACATTTGTACAAGTGGTAAAAAGAAACCAATCATAATTGCTAAAATACTAAATAAGAAGAAACCACTTTTATTTAAGAAACTATAAGAAACCCAAAGTCCTAAAAGTGCTATAACTAAGAATAGAAATATAGCAGACCAATGAATACCAATAAAAATCATTTTGACTCCTTTATAATGAACTTCACTATATTAGTATGAAAAAAAATGAATTTTGTCAACTAAAATGAAATAAAAATTAGAATATTAGTATAATTTTATAACTAATATAAGTATTTTTAGTTTCTTTTAAAATAATTTTAATTAGAACTTTTTGTTTATTATAGTCTTAGACATATATATAATGTAATGCAAATTTAGTAACTCTATTTACTAATAGTTATAAATAAATTCTTGTTTTAAAAATGTTTATCTCACCGAAGTTTAATACATAAAAAATTATAAAACGATATAAACAACTTAAAATTAGATACTTTAAAAAACAAACAGAGTTAAATAAAATTAAAAAAATAAAGTAAAATTGATAATTTAGAGATTACACAGTTAACAAAATATGATAAATAAAAATTTTATAAAAAAAGTTATACTATTAAGAGTAAGACAAATAAATATGTTATTTCACATTACATACTTTTATTGTATTTGTGTGTACGACTTCATCTAGTGGTAAACCCAAAGTAATGACAATGTCATCATTTTCTTTGCAAACTTTTATGGCTTTAACAATATCATTTGAAAAATCTAAAATCTCTTTAATACTATTTTGTTTTCTTGCAAGTACGGGAATAACACCCCAAGCGAGGGCTAATTTGTTATAAGTAAAAATGTCGTGAGTTATTGCGACAATAGGGGCTTTTGGTCTAAATTTAGAAATTTTTTCTGCTGTTTTTCCTTGGTCAGTAAAACAAACTATTGCTTTTGCACCTATTGCCCTAGCCGTAGCACAAGAAGAATATGCTATTACTTCAAGGTTTTTGTGTAAATTTTTATAACTTACTGCAAAGTCGTTATCATAGTTTACAACTTTTTCTGTTGCTAAGGCAATTTTTGTCATGGTAATTGCTGATTCAAAAGGATAACTCCCAGAAGCAGTTTCGCCAGAAAGCATAGTTGCTCCTGCCTTATCATAGATTGCTTGTGAAACATCAGTAGTTTCAGCACGAGTTGGGCGACGTTTATATGTCATTGATTCTAGCATTTCTGTTGCAACAATTACCTTTTTTGAATATTCAATACACTTTTGAATCATATCTTTTTGAATTTGTGGAATATGTTCAATTGCAACTTCTGTTCCCATATCGCCTCTGGCAACCATTATACCATCGCTTACATTAATTATGCTATCAAGTTTATTTATTCCCTCCAAACTTTCTATTTTAGAAATTATTTCTTGTCTTCCTCCATATTTTTTTATACATTCCCTCATTTCTATGACATCTTCTGGCCTATTGACAAAAGAGGCAGAAATATATTCAACATCATTTTTTGCAGCAAATTCAATATTTTTTTCATCCTTTTGACTTATAAATGGAAGTGGTAGTCTTACTCTTGGAATAAAAATACTTTTATGATTACTAATTTCACCACCAACAACAACTTTACATATTATATCTGTGTTTGTAACTTCTTTAATAACGAATTCAAGTAAACCGTTATTAGCAAAAATTTTTTGATTTTTTGTCAGTATTTTTAATAAAGAAGGATATGGACAATTTACAATATTTTCATCTCCTTCAACTTCTCTTGTTGAAAAAACAAACTCATGGTTCTTTACAAGGCAAACCTTACTATCTTTAAAAGTTCCGATTCTAAGTTCGGGACCACAGGTGTCAACCATTATTGCACAAGGAACACCTAAATCGTTTCTTGCTCTTTTTACATTGTCAAGTGTTTGTTGATGCCAATCTAAATCTCCATGACTCATATTAAGTCTTGCAACATTCATACCGGCTTTTAATAATTTTACTATTTCTTCGTACTTGCTGGTCGCTGGCCCTAGTGTACATACCATTTTTGTTTTTTTCATACTTTTATTCTCCCACTTATTTTATAACATTTATATTATATATTTTTTATTTTTTTTTATCTACTTTTTTTGTAGAAATTTTTAAAAAATACGCTAAAATTCAGTATTTTATTTTACAAATCTTAAAAAAATTTATATAATTATATCAAGTTAAATCAAAAAGAGGATTCTGTATGAAAAAAGAATTAATTTATGAAGAAGTACTTTCTATGCTTAACGACCGCGTGGACTATAAGTCTATTACTTTGTCAGAAGTTGCAAAAAGATGTGGTATGGGTAAAAGCACTTTGTATGAATATTTTGAAAGTAAAGATGAAATGGTTTACAACAGTATTATCTTTTATCTTAACCGCATGGTTAAGTTTTTCTCTGCTAGTTTTAAAATTTCGACTTTCAGGACTACTTTAAAAACTTTTATTAAGGCTATTATTATTACTATGAAGGCGAATTATTGGATGGTTATGCCTTGGACTTTTTTAGATAATTATGCTCCTTTCTTTACCGAGGAAAATGCTGATACTATTACTGAAATGCTTTACAAGTGCAGAGAAGTTATTATTTCTCTCTTTTCTTCAATTTGCGAAAAGGGAGAGGAGGAAGGTACTCTTTATAAGATTGATGACCAAAATATTAATTTTGCGTTTAATGGTATTATTGGTAGTCTTAGTGAGGAAATTGATGCCGACTATGATTTAGAAAGTGAGGACGCAAAATTATTTGTTGAAGATTTGTGTTCTTGTGTAGTTAAACAGTTAAATTAAATTTGTGTGGCGTACTATTAAAATTTGCTTTTTAAGCAAATTTTAGAAAATATGAAATATTTTCGAGCAACTTGTTGCTCAATAGTACGCCGATTAATACAAAAAATATTTTGGGGAAATAGTTAATGGAAAGATATGAAGTAAATAAAAATGTAAATTTAGAATTAGGGTTATCATCTTCACAAGTTAGTGAGAGGGTAAAAAACAAATTAGAAAACAAAACATACACAAAAACGTCAAAAACATATTTACAAATTTTTGTTTCGAACATTTTTACCTGGTTTAATATAATATGTTTTTTAATAGCCGGGGTATTAATTGCTGTTGGCAGTTTTGAAAATATAACTTTCTTACTTATTTTCACTGCAAATTTGCTAATAGGATTAATTCAAGAGATTAGGGCAAAAAGAATGGTTGACAATATATCTGTTATATATAGCAATCAAGTTGAAGTTTTAAGAGATGGACAAAGGCAAAAAATAAAACTAGAAAGTGTTGTTGTTGATGATATCTTTTATATAAAAAATGGAGACCAGGTATGTTGCGACTGCGTCATTATTGATGGAAATGTTGAAGTAAATGAGAGTTTGTTGACAGGTGAAAGTAAGGCAATTAAGAAAACTAATGGAGACACTCTTTTAGGAGGTAGTTTTTTAGTAAGTGGCTCATGTAAAGTTATGGCGGTAAAAGTTGGCTTAGAAACTTATAGTTCAAAACTCATAAGAAAAGCAAGAGAATTAAAATCTAATCAAAGCGACATATTAAAAACGCTAAATTTTATAATTAAAAGTATTGGAATAATAATTGTTCCGCTTGGTATTCTTACTTTTTTTGATTTAAAAGCAAATCACGATATTGTCTATGCTATTGAAAAAACTTCTGGTTCTGTTATAGGAATGATGCCTGTTGGAATGTTTTTACTTACTAGTGTTTCTCTTGTTGTTGGAGTTATAAATCTTGCCAAACACAAGACACTTGTTCAAAATTTATACAGTATAGAAATGTTAGCAAGAGCAAATGTATTGTGTCTAGATAAAACAGGAACGCTTACTGATGGAACAATGTCTATAAAAAGTGTTTTACCATTAAAGTCAAAGACTGATGAGATTTATAAAATTATGCAAAGTTATGTTAGAGCAAACAAGACAGAGAATTCAACTTCAAAAGCATTGGCAAGTTATTTTTGGGCAGAAGAAAAAGATATTGAAAAACCCCTTAATTTAGTTGAGTTTAGTAGTGAAAGAAAATTTTCTGCTGTTGAATTTAAAAATCTTGGAACATTTATGCTTGGCGCTCCTGAATTTGTAACAAATAAGTTAGATGATGAGATAAGGGCGACTATTAAAGATTTTACAAAAGAAGGGTATAGAGTTTTACTTCTTTGCAAAAGTAGAGCAAAAAATATAAGTGAAAAAATCTCAAAAAATAATACTCCTATGGCTTTAATCACTATTGAAGACAATATAAGGCCAGATGCAAAGTCAACTATTGAGTGGTTCAATAATAATGATGTTGAGATTAAAATTATTTCTGGCGACAACGTTGACACTGTAAGTAATATTAGTAGAAAAGTAGGAATTAAAAACTACGATAAATGTATAAGTCTAGAAAAATTAAGTGATGAAGAAGTGGAGAAAGTTGCTAATGAATATACAGTTTTTGGTAGAGTAACGCCTGAACAAAAGGCCATAATCGTTAAGGCTCTTAGAAAAAATGGAAATAAAGTCGCAATGACCGGAGACGGAGTTAATGACATTTTGGCACTTAAAGAATCTGACTGTTCTATTGCAATGGCAAGTGGAAGCGAAGCAACTAGGAGTTCTAGTAACTTAATTATGCTAGAAAATAACTTTTCTGCAATGCCTTGTATTGTGGCAGAGGGAAGGCGTGTAATAAACAATATTTCAAAAGCGTCCTCTTTGTTTTTGACTAAAACATTCTTCTCAATTTTCTTGACTATTTTTGTTATTATTTCAACTAAATATGAATATCCTCTACAACCAAATCAAATCTTATTATGGGAAACCTTGTTTATTGGAATACCAGCCTTCTTCTTAGCACTTCAACCAAATAAAGATAGAATAAAAGGTTCTTTCTTAGCAAGTCTATCTTCTAAGGCTTTACCTGGTGCAATCGTTTTGTTTTTGAGCACAATTGCCTGCTATATTTACTGTAATATAATTAATATGGAAGAATTAATACCTACTTTGATTTCTTATTCAGTTACTTTTGGGGCTTTCTTTATTTTACTTAATCTTTGCCAACCTTTTGATAAGTACAGAACAATTATGTTATTTAGTTTGTTAGGTGTTTGTATTTTAGGTTTTGTAATTATTTCTAATGATTTCTTTAACTATTCAAGTTTAACGCTTGCTAACTATGGTTTCTTAATTGGCAACTTGGTATTTATTTATCTATCTTACTTGTTATTAAAGTTTGTTTTTGAAAAAATATTTATAACAATAAAGAACAATAAAAAACAAAAGAGCAAAGAAAATAATTAACCTCTTTAAATGAAAAAATTTATATTGACCTCAGCAATGAAAATTTTTATTGTTGAGGTTTTTTATAAAGTTTTAATAAATAAAATTTATTTATAATTTTTTTCATTTTATATTTTAGAAAACTAAAAATTGTTTAGTATTTAGTGTAAAAAATTTATTTAAAAATTACTTGAAAAAATAAAAAAAACGTTGTATAATATCTTATATTAATATTTTAATTGGGCAATTAACTCAGTTGGTAGAGTGTCACTTTGACGTAGTGAAAGTCAGGAGTTCGAGTCTCTTATTGCCCACCAAAAATAGCACCTTTTAGGTGTTTTTTTTAATAATTAATTTTTAATTTTTTAAACATAGTGATTTTAATAATTAATTGTATTAGAGTTTTTTAATTTATTTATTTTTAACATATAAAAAAAGACTAATTAGTTTTTAATTTAGTTAATATTTTGTTAGGTATATTAGTTATAATATAAAAACTAAAAAATTAATTTTTTTAAATTGAAAATTTAATTTAGTTGACATTAAGTCTTTTTTAATAATTTCAAAATATTCTTTAAAAAATTTATCTTTTATTTTTTTATTTTTTAAAAACTTTTATGTTCTATTATTTTTTAAACTTGCTTTTTAGTTTAATGTTTATGTAATAACTAACTTTTTAAAAAGATAACATAAATTTATTTAACAAGTTTGACTAAATTTCTTAATTATGACAAAATAGTTAAGGTGATATTATGTATAACGAATTAACTGAAAAAGATATAAAAAAAATGCAAGAAGAAATTGATTATAGAATTACAGTCGTTAGGCCAAAGATAAATCAAGAGATTCAAAACGCAAGAGAATATGGTGATTTAAGTGAAAACGCAGAGTATCACGCAGCGAGAAAAGAAAAAGGTAAAAATGAAGGTAGAATTGACTATCTTAAACAGATGATTAGAACGGCTAAAATAGTTGAGTTAAATGAAAATAAAGATGAAGTTGGCATCTTTGATAAAGTAAAGGTTTTGTTTGAAGAAGATAATCAAGTTGAACAAATTCAAATTTCTACTACTATGAGGACAGATACTACAAAAGGGATTATTAGTAAAGAGTCTCCATTTGGAAAAGCAATCTTAGGCAAAAAAGTAGGAGATAGAATTAAGGTTGTAGTAAACAGTGATTATAGTTATTTTGTAAAAATTATTTCAATAGAAAAAAGCAAAGATGACATTGATTTGCCCCTAACTAGATAGTAAATCATTTGACTTTATTCATTAAATAGTAGATAATAAATTTGTTAAAAGGAGAATTTTTTATGGAAAATAAATATAAAGGAACTAAGACTGAGGAAAATTTAAGGGCTGCTTTTGCTGGGGAAAGTCAAGCAAGAAATAAATATACATATTTTGCTTCTGTTGCAAAAAAAGAGGGCTTTGAACAAATTGCTAGTATTTTTGAGCAAACTGCAAATAACGAAAAAGAACACGCTAAACTTTGGTTTAAGGAACTTGGAGAATTAAATCAAACGGCTAAAAACTTGGAAGAAGCAGCAAGTGGCGAGAATTACGAATGGACCGATATGTATGATGGCTTTGCAAAAACTGCCGAGGAGGAGGGTTTCCCTGAACTTGCTAAAAAGTTCAGAGGAGTTGCTGAAATCGAGAAAAGACACGAAGAAAGATATAGACAACTTCTAAAAAATGTTGAAACTAAACAAGTTTTTGAAAGAAGTGAAATAAAAGTTTGGGAGTGTAGAAATTGTGGGCATATTGTTGTTGGCAAGAAAGCCCCTGAGGTTTGCCCTGTTTGTGCTCATCCACAAAGTTATTTCGAACTTCATTGCGATAATTTTTAATATTAATATAAAAAAGGTTAGTATCAAATACTAACCTTTTTTAGTACTCTATATTGATTTTTATAGGAATAGAATTTGTAATTTCTATATTAATTTTATTTGAAAGTAGTTTTTTATATTGCGATTGTATTAAATAGTTTCCAAAAGGCACGTTAATTTTTACTATTCCATTTTTTGTTTTTAAAAAAAACATATTATGAGTTTTTAGATTTTTTAAAATTATGATTGCGTCAAGTTGTTTAAATTTTTCTATTAAACTTATTTTAGTACATTTTATTTGGCGACAAATTTTATTACAAAAATTAATGCAACAATAATTACAATACTTTTTGTTAGAATTCTTTATAAATATTTCCTTTTTTGTTACAACTAGAATTAATGTGCCATACCCACTATCAAAACTTAAATTAATTTGTTGTTCTTCATTCCTTAAAATTTTTTTACCTCTTATTGCAGGTTTGTTAGGAGAAATAATTGCTTTAATAAATATTTTTATTATTGGAAACCAAGTTGAACAAAATATTTTTCATAATGTTACTAACGGAATAATGTATGGGTTTTCTGCCGTTGGAACTTTTTCTTTTGCAAAAGAAATAAAATCTTTTTACTATGATAAAAAAAACCAAAAAATGATTGAACAGGAAAAAATAATAAGTGAAAAAACAAAGAATATTTTTAATCAGTTAATTAAACAACAAAATAAAGATGATACACAAAACGAGAACTTAATTAGCAAAGAAAATGAAACAGAAGTTGTTGAGGATTTAAATAAGAAAGAAAATGACAATTTGCTAGATTTACAAAATAAAAAGCAAAATTATATAGATGAAAATTTAATAGAAAAAATAAAGTATGATTTTATAAAGTAAATTAAGGATGAATTAGATAAAAATTAAATTTTATTTTGTTTTTCGATTTGACATATTTTCTTTAAAAATATAAAATCTTTTATAAAGAAAGAAATATGGTTAAAAAAAATAATTTCTTAAGAATTTTTTTAAAAACAATTGCTTTAATTTTAGCGATTATTATTTTAGTCGTAGGTGGCTATATTGTTTATGTTTGCGTTCAATATTACAGAATTGAAGACAATAAAGTTATTACAATTAATAATAATCAATCTAATCTTGTTTCATTAAATCAAGAAATATCTATTTCTACCTATAACATAGGTTTTGGCGCATATTCACAAGACTTCTCTTTCTTTATGGACAGTGGTGAAACGTTAGATGGTAAAATACTCCAAGGAACAGGAAGCGTTGCTAAAAATTTACAAACTGTTTTAAACAATACCTCCGGAGCCGTTAATGTGATAAAGGAATTGAATACAGACTTTATGTTCTTTCAAGAAGTTGATGTAAATGCAACAAGAAGTTATTATTACAATCAATATAAGTACATTCAAGATAGTTTTAAGGATTACTCTAATTCAATTTCTATGAATTTTCATAGCGCCTTCTTAATGTATCCTATTTTTAATCCTCATGGTAAATCAGACGCTGGTATTGTTACTTTAAGTAAGTATAATATCTCAAATGCTGTACGTAGGAGTTTACCTATTGATGAGAGTTTTCCAAATAAATTCTTTGACCTCGATAGGTGCTTTCAAATTAACTATTTACCGATAGAAAATTCAGATAAACAACTTGTCCTTATTAATATTCATATGAGTGCTTATGATGAGGGTGGAAAGATTAGAGCAAAACAACTTGAAATGTTAAATTCAGTCTTGAAAGAAGAAAGTCAAAAAGATAATTATGTTATAGTTGGTGGAGACTTTAATCATGATATTGCTAATTCAGTTGGGATTTTTCCAACAAATAGAAAACAGCCTGAGTGGGTCTTTCAGTTGTCTAATGAAGATTTAACAAGCGGCTACTCTTGGGCTTCAAGTCTAAACGCTCCAACTTGTAGGTCTAGTGATACGGGCTATATTCAAGGCGAGTCCTATCTTGTTGTTATTGATGGATTTATTGTTTCTTCTAATATAGAAGTTGTTAATGTACAAAATATTGACACTCAATTTATGTTTTCTGACCATAATCCTGCTAGAATGACTTTTAAATTAATTTAAAAGTTTGTAGTTTTTAATGAGGCACTTTGTGCAAAAGTTTCACTTTTGCGTGAAATTTTAATTTCACGGTAAAAATTGAAAATTTTTACAGCACAAAGTGCTTTTTTTATAAACATTTTTGTATAGAATAAGTTTTTTATTTTAATATTTTACAAAATTGATTTTAAAATTCTTCATTTAAATCATTTTAATTTAAATAATAAAAACATAAGAATTGAATATAATAAATTAAGGAGGTTGAAATGGAGAAAAAGAAAACTTTAAACAAATCAATATTTAGTATTTTACTCGCTATTTTTTTGATTGGTATTATATCCTTAATGTTAGGGTGTAACGATGAAAATAATACGCAAAGATTATTTGTCTATAATACAAAAAATATGACAGATGAGCAAATTACAACTTACTTTTCACAAAGTGTTTTACAAGATGTTAAAGCAGATAATAGAAATAGAACAATCATTATTTATAAGATTGATGAAAGTATTCCAGAACAAGCCGAAATCAAATATAAATTATATCAAGGAGAACAAGTTTATGATAACTTAAATCAGTATGTTGATGAAGATGCTCCTGATGTTGAAAGAACATTTAAAATAATGATAGGTTGGGATGAAGTCGATTTAAACAAAACTTGGACAGTTGAAATATATTATATGAATGGCGAGCAGAGGGTAGAACTTGCAAGCACAAACATTTTTGTAGATGCACAAGAATTTACAAAATAGTAGAAAAACTCTTACTTATAAAAAAAGTAAGAGATTTTTTTAATATTGACTTATATTGGTCTTTCTATTATAAATTAGAAAAATAAGAGAGAGTAGTTGTATGAGTGAATTTGATAAAATTTTTGTTATGAAGCCGAGAAAGGTGAGTTAATTCAAATTTGCGATGTTTTAAAGAGATTGGACGAATATAAACAGTTGGGAGTTAAATCTCCAAGAGGTATAATTTTGGAAGGTGTTCCTGGTGTTGGAAAAACGTTAATGGCTTGGTCGTTTATTAAAGAGAGTAAGTTAAAGTATTTTCATTGCAAAAAAGATAATACTATTTTTGTATTATCTTAGTTTTTGGTGGAGGGTCTTAGGACTCGAACCCTGGACCCGGGTAAAAACATTCGCTTATGTCTATTTGCTAAACGCAAAATAGGACTTTAACGCTCAGTTTTTACTTTTATCTCAAAAATTTCACTTCGTTGCTATTTTTGAGAACTCTATCAGTGGGTCCATATTAATAAAAAAAAGATAATACTATTTTTGTATTATCTTAGTTTTTGGTGGACGACCAGGGACTCGAACCCTGGACCCACTGATTAAGAGTCAGTTGCTCTACCAACTGAGCTAGTCGTCCAAATATGAATTATACATTTTTCTAATTTAAGTTTATTGATATTTTAAATTTCATTTTTAAATAAACTTATTTTTTTTATTTAAAATAACAAAATGTCATTAAAAACATTTTTTATTTTAATACGATTGTTTTAACTTGTCAACAATTATTTATTTTTTGTTAGTAAACTGATTTAAATTATTTCATTTAGTTTTACTTATTTTAATTTTATTGCTATCATATTATTATATTAATTTATTGTGATTATGTGAGAAATGGATACCACGAAGGAAAAAAGAAAAAATATTATTATTTTAGTTAGTTTAATTTTGTGCTTGTTTTTTATAACAACTTTTTTGTTGTCATATAAGGTTTTTGGAGAGAAACTTGTAAATACAAAAAACGATGAAAATAAAATTGTTATAACACAAGATTTTGATTTATCAACCTCTTTTACTGATGATTTTAGCGGAAATTATATTTTGACTATAACAGGTACTATTAAAAATTTAACTGACGATGATTTAGAAAATGTTGAGTTAACTGTCGATTTAAAAACAACCTTTTTTAATAAAAGACAATCTATTATTATTAAAATTAATAATATTGAAGAAGATGAAGAATATAACATTAATGAAAGTTATATTGTTGAAGATAATTATAGTAAAATTGAAAATGTTTCTATTAAGTTTAGAAATGGAAGCGAATTTAATTTGCAAAAATACTCAAATGTTTTGTTCAGAAATCCTATTACGATTCTTTCTTTAATTTTACTTGTAGTTTCATTTATTATCTTTATTTCAATGATTGTTAATAAAGAAACAGATAAGGCAAGAAGTAAATATAAAAAAGTGGAACAAAGTAAAAAAAATGTAGGAACTTTTTTTGACTTAAAGTTAGAATTAGAAAAAGAAAAAATGGAAAACGAACTTAAAGAGTTGAGAAATGAAAAATATATAATTTGTGAATACTGTGGAAACAAAAATAATGTTGATGATAAAAAATGTTCTTCTTGTGGAGCAATTCTTAAATAAAATTCTTTTAAAAAAATATTTACTTATTTTATCATTTAATCTATTATATTAATATGAGAATTATTTCAGGTAAGTTTCGTGGGTTAGCAATTCCTTCTCCAAAAGAAATAATTGTTAAACCAACACTAGATAGAATTAAAGAAAATATTTTTAATATTATTCAGTTTCGAGTGAAAAATAGTAAATGTTTAGATTTGTTTTGCGGAAGCGGAGCCTTAGGAATTGAATGTATTAGTAGAGGCGCTTCTTTTGTTGATTTTGTAGACAACAATAGTCACAACATAAACAACTTAAAAACTTTTTTGCAAAAAATCAATGTAGAAGATTATGAGTTACATAATTTAGATTATTATGATGCTTTAAAAGGTTTTAATGATAAAAATAAAAAATTTGATATAATTTTTTTAGACCCTCCTTATGACAGTAACCTTGCCTTTTTATCAATTCAAAAAATTTTTAAGTTTGATTTATTAAGTGAAGATGGAATAATTATTTTTGAACATCAAATAAATTATGAAAATAAATATTTAAGTAAAGTTTATGATAGTAGAAAATATGGTAATATTCAAATTGATTTCATAAAAAAATAATATCATATTTACATTTTATTAAGGGCTATGTGCGAAAAGTTATCTTTTCTATGAAGTTTAATTTTTAAACTTCATTGTAAAAATTTTAAAAAATTTTTACAGCACATAGCCCACAAATTGAGATACAATATATTTAATCTAAAAATAATTGAGATAATTATTTAAGTAAAAATGTTAAGATATAAAATAAAGGAAAAGAAAAATGTTAGAAAAGAAATATGATTTTAAAACAAAAGAAAAGTTTTGGCAAGACTATTGGCAAAAAGAAAATATTTACAAATTTAATGAAAACTCATCAAAGCCAATATTTTCAATTGATACTCCTCCACCAACGGTTAACGGAAAAATTCATATAGGACATATTTTTAGTTATTCCCAAGCAGAATTTGTAGCAAGATACAAGAGAATGATGGGTTATAATGTTTTTTATCCATTTGGATTTGATGATAACGGACTTCCAACAGAATTGCTTGTTGAAAAAGAAAAAAACTTAAAAGCATATACTGTTTCACGTGAAGACTTTACAAAAATGTGTCTTGATACAGTTGAAAAGTATGAGGAAGAATTTAAAAAACTTTTTATATCGGTTGGCAACAGTGCTGATTGGAGTTTGCTTTATCATACTGTAAGTCCAGAAAGTCAAAAGGCAAGTCAAAAATCATTTTTAGAGTTGTATAAAAAAGGACAAGTATATTATTCATTTGCTCCTGCATTATGGTGTACGAAATGTCAAACTGCAATTGCACAAAGTGAATTAGAGAGTCAAGAAAAAGATAGTAGTTTTAATTATTTAAAGTTTTACATACAAGACAGCGACGAATTTATTGAAATTGCAACAACAAGACCAGAATTATTATGTGCTTGTGATTGTATTTTTGTAAATCCAAAAGATGAAAAGAATATTCATTTGATAGGAAAAAAAGTTTTGGTTCCATTATATAATTTTTATGTTCCTGTATTAAGCGATGACAAAGTAGATTTAGAAAAGGGAACCGGCGTAGTAATGTGCTGTACATTTGGAGACCAGACAGACACTCAATGGTTTAAAAAGTATAAGTTAGAATTAAAAGTTGCTATTGACGACTTCGGAAGAATGACCGAAATTGCAGGGAAATACGCTGGTTTAAAAGTCAAAGAAGCAAGAAATCAAATTATACAAGACTTAAAAGACAGTAATTTATTAATAAAACAAGAACCAATTAAACACCAAGTTTCTGTCCATGAGAGATGTGGCAATGAGATGGAAATAAAATTAAAAAAACAATGGTTTATAAAAACGGTCGAGAATAAAGAAAAGTGGTTAGAACTTGGTAGTAAAATTAATTGGTATCCATCATTTATGAGGTCTAGATATGATGATTGGGTAAAAAATTTAATGATGGATTGGTGTATTTCTAGACAAAAATATTTTGGAGTTCCATTTCCTGTATGGTACTGTAAAGACTGTGGAGAAATTATTGTTGCTAACGAAGAAGATTTACCAATCAACCCTTTGACAACTAATCCAAAGTCACCTTGTCCAAAATGTGGAAGTAAGAATTTTGAACCGGAAAAAGATATTTTGGATACTTGGGCAACAAGTAGTATAACTCCTCAAATAAATACTAGATGGGCTTATAATCAAAACTTTTATAAAAAAATGATGCCAATGTCTTTAAGACCAAATGCTCACGATATTATTAGAACTTGGGATTTTTATACTATTGTTAAGTCATTTTATCATTCAAACACAATTCCTTGGGAAAATGTTATGATTAGTGGATTTGTGCTTGCTAGTGCTGGGCAAAAGATGTCAAAGAGTAAGAGCAATGCAAAGACTGACCCATTGGAATTAATTAATAACAACTCTGCTGATGTTATTAGATATTGGACTGCAACGGGCTCTCTTGGAAAAGACATCTTGTTTAGTGAGGACAAGTTTAAAATTGGTGCAAGGCTTGTAAATAAATTATATAACGCATCTAAATTTGTTTGGTTATTTATTGAAAATTATGAGCCGGATTGTAAAACAAAATTATTGCCACTTGATAAGTGGATTTTATCAAAATTTAGTCAAATGTCAAAAAAATTTAGAAATTATTTTGACAAGTATGAAGTTGGACTTGCTATGAACGAATTAGAATCTTTCTTTTGGAATTTTTGTGATAATTATATTGAACTTGCCAAGGTTAGACTATATAATCCTGAAATTTATGGTCAGGAAGCAAAAAAAAGTGGACAATTTGCGATTTACAATGTATTGCTTGAAACATTAAAAATGTTTGCCATTTATCTCCCACACATTACTGAGGAGATATATCAAAATACATTTAGAGATAGTTTAAAAGTAAAAAGTATTCACTTGCTTGAATTTGCTAAGCCTATTATTGATGAAGATATACAATTAATTAAGAATGGCGATGAAGTTTGTAGTATAGTTTCGCAGGTAAGAGGTTTTAAGACAGACAATAAGATTAGCCTTAAAACAAAACTTGAAAGAGCAGTAATAACGACTAATAATATTGATTTTGTTAAATCTTGCGAAAGTGATATAAAAGATGCGACAGGAATTATTAATATTAAGTATGAAAAAGGTGATAATTCTCAAATACAAGTTGAAGGTATTTTGGAAGATTAATAAAGTAATAAATATTTATATAACAACATAAAATATGATATAGGCAGGTGTTGATAAAATTTTGTAAAAATTTTATCAAAATTATTTTATAATTTTGGCAAGATTCTTGCAAACACCTGCCTAGTCTAAAAATAAATAGTTGACATAAGAAAAATAATGACTATAATAGAAAATGTTTTTGACGCGGAGTGGAGCAGTTGGAAGCTCGCCGGGCTCATAACCCGGAGGTCGTAGGTTCGAGTCCTACTTCCGCAACCAATTTAAAAGAGATTATTTATAATCTCTTTTTTTATTTAAAAAAATTGACACTACTTTTTGATTTATCATGTTTACTAGTTCTAAAATTAAGTTGTAGGAGGTAAATATGGATAAATTAGAATACATTCTAGAAAAAATTTCTCAGTTATTTAGTGAAATGACAGATGTAAGATATTCTTTGAAGAGTTTTTCAAATCCAACTGAAATAATTACACAAATTGACAACATAGAAAATACACTGACTACCAATTTAAGTGAGGTACAACAGTTAAAGAATAGTTTACAACAACTTAATCAAACAGTTAGCAGTATAGATACCGAAGGCATAATAAATGATATAAATAAAAATGCTTCGGATATAGTGAATTTAACAAATAATTCAACTACTTTTCAAAATTCAATAACAAATCAAGTTAATAGTTTAGAAACAAGTTTTAACAATAATTTAACAAACTTACAAAATGGATTAATTGAAGATATTAATGAAGTAGAAACAAATTTGACCAATACAATAAATTCCACTGAGACCTTGCTAACAGAACAAATTAATCAGGTAGAAGATAATACACTGTCAGCAATAACTGAGATTGAAAATGGGGTAGCTGATTCAATAGCGACAATAACACAGCAAATAGATAATAAGGTTTTAAGTTCACAAAATACTTTAAATGCAAAGATTGAAAGTGTAGAAGATAGTGTAACGTCACAAATAACAACTTTAACACAAAACTTAACAAACTTAGATGAAGAATTAAGTCAAAGCATCAACAATACAACTACAAGTCTTACTCAGCAGATAGAGAATGTAAACAATAGTTGTACAGCATCAATAACAACTCTCTCACAAGACTTAGAAGATAATGTTTCTGCTTTGCAGACAAGCATATCACAAAATACAACAAATTTAAGTACACTAGAACAGTCAACTACGCAATTTAAAAACAGTGCAAATCAAGCGATAAATACTTTAAACACTAAGGTAGAAAATTTAGATTCTCAAAATCTATCTGATAGAATTACATCAAACGACTTAGATATTACAAATTTACTTTTTAGTACCAATCAACTTAATTCTACATTCAACAGTTTTAAACAGGAAGTACAAAATCAAATAAATAAAATAAATTCAAACAAGAATATTTTAATTAATCCAAACTTCAAAGTTAACCAAAATGGGAAAACTCTTTATAGAAGAATGGCTAACGATAATGAAATGTTTTATACTGTTGATATGTTTGCTTCGGCAGCGGGAACTCTTGAAGATAATGAATTTGATTTAACACATTTGTCAACGGGAGGAATAAAAATTAAAGGATATGGTGAATGTGACTTTTTACAAATTATAGAAAATGGTAAGAATTTATATTTAAATAAACCATTAAGCCTTTCAATAAGTGTTGACGGAACAATTTATACAAAAGAGAATTTTAGTGTAACAACCAATGGTATTCAATCTTTAACTTTTCCAAAGGGTTCAGTTCACGTAATTAACAGTGGAGACATTTTTAAGTGTGTGTTAAAAGCAAATGCTAATACGGAGTTTGTAGTAAATTGGTGGAAGTTAGAAGAAGGCGAAAAAGTTACTCCATTTGTTGAGCCCAAAGAGGAGGAAGAATTTCTTAAATGTTCAAGATATTATACAGTTTTAAGAACTGTGCCAAACGATATACAACTAAATGATTATCTCACGACATTTTGCCAAGTTGTAGAATTTTACAAACAAGATGGAATTGCATATCCTTGTTTTTTTAAAACAAGGTTTTCGTTTGATTTACCAACCGAAATGAGAACTTTTCCAAAACTAAAATACTTTTCAAACTTTAAAATATTTAACACTAGGAGTGGTGAATACGAGTATGCCTATAGTTTTATGGAATTTGTTCCAGATTCAAAATATAATAACGATGGAGTTAGAGTTATATCTTATCAAAAGAATAGAATTTTTATTGAAGGTTATTTCTATGTTTTAGATGAAGCAGGAATAGGAGATATAGGAACATATACGCAATTATTAAGCAGAGAAAATGTTTATCTTCATTTTGATGCAAACTTATATGAATAAAAAAAGTCTGGTTTAGCAGACTTTTTTTATTTGTTACCAAGCACTAATGGTTGAATTTGTTCTTTTTTTTGTGCTTTTAAAATTGTTTCATAAAGCATACTAAAATCAGCAATCATAGATTTTGGTTTACTTTCTGGATTGTCTTGTCTAAATGGTACAAAGAAAACATTTTTAGCATTTAATAGTTTCGCTATATTTTGTAAATTTAGTCCTAAGGCGTCATTTGTGGAAATTCCAATTACAAGTGGCTTGTAATTACGCATATGAGCCTTGGCAGACATTGTAACAGCATCATCACTTAACCCGTTTGCAAGTTTTGCAAGAGTATTTCCTGTACAAGGTGCAATCGCTAGAACGTCTATACTATTAGAAGGCCCGAGAGGCTCTGCTTCTACTATATTTGAAACTACTTTATGTTCTGTAAGTTCTTCAATTTCCTTTATAAAATCACTTGCTTTACCAAATCTTGTATTTGTTGAAAGTACTTCTTTTGATACAATAGGAATTATATTGTTTCCTTTCTCCTTTATTTCTTTAATTATTTTAATTATTTGACTATAAGTACAGAATGAACCTGTTATAGCAATACCAATATTCATAAACTAACCCCTTCTAAATATTGTTTTATTTTTTCAAAAACCAAATTTCCAGCCGACTCCGGCATAAACTTTGCAGGAAGTGCAGGACATTGAATATACTTAAACAATTTACTTTCAAAATCTATACATTTTTTTGATGCTAATTCAAATACAACGCCATCTTCTTTAAAGAAATTGTTATCATCAATTGTAAACAAAGTTTCAGGTATTGTGTTGATTATAACATCATAATTTTTCAAAAATTCTTTACAATGAACAATATTAAAAACATTTTGACTAATAAGTTTAGCATAGTTACATTCTTTTTCATTTCTCATAGACATATCAAAATCAATGCCCATTTTGTAAAGTAAATAAGCAACTGCTTTTGCAACTCTACCTGAACCTAAAATAAGTATTTTTTGTTCAAAAATTGACTTTGAAGTATTCATAATTAAATCTGGCAAAAATCCTTCTGCTGTATATAAAGCATTTTTTAATACAAAGTCCTCATTGTTCATTAAATTTATATATTTTATATTTTTTTTATCTAATAAATTTTTATCTATATTTCCACCAAAGATTATAATGTTATCCGGAAGGTTAAGAAAATTTTCTTGATTCCATTTGTGAGCCGGAGAGACAACTAGTATATCATTAACTGAAATAAGATTAACATTTTTTTCATCGTAGTCAATGACTTTATAGTTTAACTTTGCTATTTTAAATGATAAATAATTTATTCTTTTGTCTTTCATTTCTAAAAAAAATTTCATTTTATTTCATCCTTTTTCAAATCACATTATGATAATAAAAAAGTATGTGTTACATTTTGTAACAAAAAAAATATAAAAAAAATAGAATATCTATATGAAAAGATATTTTTTAGGAGCAGGCAACACCTGTAAGTTGTTTAAAAACTATTTTGATAATATTTTGTACGGGGATGATGGTTTTGAATATATTCTAAAAGGTGGCCCAGGAACAGGTAAAAGTTCTTTTATGAAGAAAGTTGGAGAATATTTTGAAAACCGGGGTTTTCAAGTTGAGTATTTTTTTTGTTCATCAGACATAGATAGCCTAGATGGAATTAGAATTGTAGAAAAAAATATTTGTATTGTTGATGGAACTGCCCCTCATGTAACTGAGGCTTCTATTCCAGGTGTAAAAGAAAAAATTATCAATTTAGGAATGTTTATAAATGATAATATTGTAAAAAATAAAAATGAAATTACTTCAAAATTAATTAGTAAGAATAAATGCTTTAAATTAGGTTATTCTTATTTAACGGCAATAGATGAGTTAATTCAAGTTGAGAGATTAATTCAAGAAGTTGATATTAAAACTGTAATAAAAAAATCAAATAAAATTTTAGCAAAAATAAACTTAAATAGTTTAGAAAAAGGAGTGGAAAGAAAACTTTTTATTTCTTATTTAGCAATCAATGGAATACAATCTCTTTATGAAAAAAATTCTTTTAAAAAGATAATTCAGTTAAACTGTAAAAATATGTTTGAGGGAGAACAAATTCTTGAAGAAATAAGAAAAACATTAATTCAAAATAATATTTATTTTGTTTCTTTTTTATCTCTTTTGGACCCTACAAAAGTTGAAAGTATTTTGATTCCATCTATAAATTTAGTTGTTGAAAATAATAATAAAAATTTTATCTTTGAGAATCAACAAATGTTAGATGAGTTAATTTTAAAAGCAGGTGAAAGCATAAATAACGCTAAATATTATCATAAGCAAATAGAAGAATTTTACATTACAAATATGGACTTTGATGGCATAAATAAACTAAGAACTAATATTATAAAAGAAATAGAAAACAGATAAAAATTTTTTTTGCTTTAAAAGTGAAAAAGAGAGAAACACGTGTGTTAGAATTTTGCAAAAACAAAATTCTAACAAGTAAAATTTATAAATAAATTTTACTTTCAAAAATAATAATTTTTGACACGTGTTTTTTTATACAATACAACTTATACAATACAACATAACGATATAACCTAACAACACAAATATATAAAAAAATTTTGATAAAAATAAAAATTTATTTAGTTTGAAATTTATAATTTTAGTTTATTATTTTAAATTTTTTATTAAAATGCAACAAGAAATTAGACTTTTATATTTACATTTTTAAACTAAACTAAAAAAGGGAATATACAAAAAGTATAAGTCCCTTTTACAAATAAAATATTTAACTTTTCTTTAATTTGTTCTTAATAAGATTGAAAATATTTATAAACAACTAACAAAATTTGGCCAAATATAAATTTAAGAAAAAGTAAGTGAAAACTAACGAATTAGAAAAATTAAACAAAATAAAACAAGTAAGTTTTGTTTTATTTTGTTTTGCCATCATTTATATACAAGACTCCAAGACAATCTGGTCCACAGTGACTAGAAATAGTGCCACCAGCAACTGTTTCGTATATATTTTTAAAACCTAAATTTTTTAATTGATTTTTTAAATAAATGACATCATCTTTTAAAGCAGTTGTATATGTAATAAAAACATTTTCTAAATCTGGATTGTTGAATTTTTTTGTAATATCTAAAAAATAACTTTTTATTACTGTTGAATAATTGCCAAAAAATTTTTTTGCAGATTTCATTTTTCCATTTTCAACTATTATTTCAGGTTTAATTTTTAAGAGGTTTGCGCTAAAATATTGTAAAGAATTACATCTTCCGCCTTTATATAAATATTCTAACTTATTAATTACAAAACTTGCTTGAACAAAAGGAATTCTTAATTTTATTTTTTCTTCGATTTCATTTAGTCCTAAACCTTCATTAATCAACTTTCTAGCATATAACACTAAGAGGGCAATCCCTGTTGAAAGAGACATACTATCAATTACTCTTATTTTTTGGTTTCCTAATTGTTTAGAAACGGCGACGGCGTTTTCATAGGCACTACTCATACTAGAACTTAATGAAATATGAATTATACAATCATATTTTTCTAGCATGTCAGTAAAGTGTTTTTTATACTGTTCTTGATTTACGGCAGATGTTTTAGGGAGTTCTTTTGTTTTCTCTACATAATTAAAAATTTTATTTGCAACAAACTCATCATCTTTTAAAACTTCTTCACCTAAGGTTATAGTAAATGGAACAGTGTAAATTTCGTTATCTTTTATAATTTTATTTGTTAAATCAACTGTCGTTTCACATGATAATCCAATTTTCATAAAATTCACCTCTTTGTTGTTTTTCTATATTTTAATACATAAACCTAAAAATTTTATTCTACTTTATTATTTTTCATCTCTCAATTTAAAAAATAAATAGTAGAGTAAAAAATTGAAATTCTACTATTAGTAGAGAATGTATTTTTAATATAAAATAGTTGATAACTTTATTTTATTTTTGTAAAATATTGTTATGGAAAATATAAGTTCAACAATTGCAAAAAATTTAATAAGACTTAGAAAACAAAATGGTTTAACTCAATTGGAATTTGCAAAAAAGTTTAATTATTCTGATAAAGCCGTTTCTAAATGGGAGAATTCGACAAGTATACCAAGTATTTCAATCCTTATGCAAATTGCAAAGTTCTACAATGTTAATTTAGAAGAAATTCTATATGAGGAAAGAGAAAACTTTGCAAAAAATAAGAGTGGAAAGATTAAAACTTCAATCTCTCTAATATCTACTGCTACTGTTTTTTTGATTGCAACTATTGTCTTTGTAACGCTTTTTTATAGTAATTATAAAAGTCAAAGTTGGCTGTCTTTTGTTGTCGCTTTGCCCATTGTATTTTTATTGCTAACCATTCTATTTAGTATTTGGAGAGAACTTATTTTGTGCGGATTGTTTTCTTCGTTTTTTGTTTGGACAACAATATTATCAATTAGTTTAGTCTTTAAATCATATAATATTTGGCTTGTTTATATTATTGGTTTTCCATTACAACTTATAATTATTTTTTCTCTTTTGCTGATACATTTAAAAAAAAGTAAGTCTTAGTTTTTTGTGTTAAAAGTGGATTGACTTTTTAATTAAATTATCTAATAATAATGTGAGGTAGAAAATGGAATTACTAATTAAACAAATTGAGGAAATTCTAAATAATGCAAGTAAAGAAAGTGGGTTTATAGAGAATTTAAATGTTTCGCCTTGTACTATTGAAAGTATGGGAGATTATCAATGTAATAATTGTTTGATGTTAGCAAAGAAATACAAAAAATCTCCACTTTTAATTGCTAGTGAAATAGTCAAAAATATTAAACAAAACAATTTAATACAATCTGTAAACGTCGCTCCTCCGGGATATATCAATATTTTTATAAAAGATGAATTTTTGTTTAATTATTTAGAAAGTTACACAAAAGAGATAGATGAAAAAATTAAGGAATTAGTTAAACCTAGTAAAATCATTATTGATTATGGCGGAGCAAATGTTGCAAAACCATTGCATGTCGGACATTTACGAAGCGCTAATATAGGGGAAAGCATAAAAAGAATTTGTACTTATGTTGGCAACACTACAATAGGAGATGTTCATTTAGGTGATTGGGGTCTTCAAATGGGAATGATTATTGCTGAGATAAAAAGACTTCAACCAAACTTGCCTTATTTTGATGAGAATTTTTTAGGAGAATATCCATCTGTTTCTCCAATAACAATTCAAGATTTAGTTACGCTTTATCCAAATGCTAGTCAAAGAGCAAAAAATGACAAACTATTTTTGGAACAAGCACAAAAAGCAACTTTTGAGTTGCAAAAAGGCAAGAGGGGTTATGTTGCTTTATGGAGACATATTATAAATATTTCCAAAGCAGATTTGAAGAAAAATTATGATAAATTAAATGTAAATTTTGATTTGTGGTTGGGTGAAAGTGATTGCAAGGACTATTATGATAAGGTTGTAGATTATGCTATAACAAATAAATTTGCATATCAAAGCCAAGGGGCCTATGTTATTGACGTTGCAAAAGAGGAAGATAAAATTGAAATTCCTCCATTTATTTTGCTTAAATCAGATGGCGCTGCGCTTTATAGCACAACTGATTTGGCGACTATTGTTATGCGTGATAAAGAACTAAATCCTGATAGAATTATTTATGTAGTTGACTTGCGTCAAGATTTACATTTTACCCAAGTATTTAGGGCTGTAAAAAAATTGAACATTTTAAGCAAAGATATTCAATTACAGTTTGTAGGATTTGGAACTATGAACGGAAAAGATGGCAAACCTTATAAAACAAGAGAGGGAAAGGCTGTTCAACTTGCTGACTTGCTTAGAGAGGTAAAATCAAAAGCAATAGAAAAAGTAAAAGACAATCAAAATGTAGAATTTGACAATAAAGATGAAATTGCCGAAGTTGTTTCTCTTTCAGCGTTAAAGTTTGCAGATTTATCAATATTTAGGACAAGAGATTATGTTTTTGATGTTGACAAATTTTGTTCGTTTGAAGGTAAAACAGGGCCTTATATTTTATACACAGTCGCAAGAATAAATTCTATTTTTTCAAAAAATGTTTCTTCTATTAGTAAAAATTTTAAAATAAGTTTAGACCAAGAAGGTAGAAGATTAATTTTAGGGTTAATTCAATTTGACAGCACTATTTTAACTGCTTACAGTGAATTGGCTCCAAGTTATCTATGTGATTTCGCTTATAAAATTTCAAATTTGTTTAGTTCTTTTTATGCAAAATCAAACATTATTTATGAAAAGGATATGAATATAAAATCATCAAAACTTAGCCTTTGCAACTCTACAAAAATTTTACTTGAAAAAACTTTAAATCTTTTAGCAATAAAAACTTTAAATAGAATGTAAATGTAAAAGAAATTTGATAAATTTTTTATACTTTATAAGAATATATTATTTAAAAAATTTTTTTGTACATTTCAAAAAAAAGAACTTAGTACTTTGCTTTTTTGTAAAAGATTTTTGTTAGACAAATTGATATTTAACATTATAATTACAGTGTAAAATTACAGAATAAAGAATTTTTTATATTTATACTTAATTTGTAATTTTAATTAAAAAATTGCACATTAATTTAATGCAAAAATGTTAGAGGTTTAAAATGGACTTAGGTAAATCTATTTCTTTGGCAAGAAAACAATCAGGGTTAACGCAAGAAGATGTTGCAGAAAAACTTGCTATTTCAAGACAAACTATTTCAAATTGGGAAAGTAATATTGGTTCTTATAAACTTAGAACAGACTAAAAAACTTGCAATTTTATTTAATGTATCTATTGACCAAAGATACATTTTAGTTAATTTTGATTTTCAAATAAATAAAATTAAAGAAGCTATTGATAGTACAGATGAAAAAACGCAGGAAAGAATTGATTGGACTAAAATGTGGGGAAGCAAATATCCAATATTAAACGTTTATCAACAATTTGTTGATACATCTTTTTATGGAAACATCTTAGACAAACTTTTAACTCAATTAAAACATGATTATAATCTAAATGATGTTGATGCTTTACTTGTCTTAAAAGATATTATGGCTAATGTTTATAAAAGAAAAAAGAGAGGTTAATTTATTTTACATCTTTTGACTTATAATAAAAATTATGATAAACTGACCATAGTTGTTATTCGTAAAAAGTTTATAAAGGAAAATTTTCGTGAAAAAAAAGAAAGTATGGTTTAATTGCTTAAAAGCATTCCTTAAAATTTTTATTCGCAAACCAAAATTTGTCTATTTACAAGATAAACCTGATAAGTCTTCAATCATTTTAGGAAATCATGTTGGAGCAAAGGCACCCTTATCCTATGAATTATATTTTGATTGCTCTTTTAGAATTTGGGGAACGCATGAAATGAATGATGGACTCAAATCAGTTTATAAATATTTATCAGAAGTTTACTTTTATCAAAAAAAGCATATTAATAAATTTTTTTCTAAATTAATAAGTATTATTGCCGCGCCTCTTGCTAATTTGTTTTACAAAGGTCTTCAACTTATTCCAACTTATCGTGATTATAGGTTGCGCAAAAGCATAAAAGAAAGTGTGGAAGTTTTGAAAGAGGGACAAAATGTAATTATATTTCCAGAAGATTCTAGTGATGGTTATCACGACAATTTAAAGAGTTTTTTTAGCGGATATATGTTACTTGCTAGACAATGTTACAAAAACGGTTTAGATGTAAAAATTTACTTATCATACTTTGTTAAAGAGAAAAGAACTTTTGTTATGGATAAACCTATTAGATATAGCGAAATACTTAAAATGAATAAAAGTGATAAGGAAATTTCAAAAATGTTTTGTGATAGGACAAATCAATTGAGAAATTACATTAAATAAAAAAATGTTTTTATAGTTTAATAAAAACATTTTTTTTACCTATTCATTATTACTGTTAAACACAAAAAAATCAATTCCAATCCCTTTTTTATCAATATTAATTACTGCATATTTATTTTCTTTAAACGCACCGGGATTTAAAAAGACTATACCATTTACTGTTTGCATATTTTGTTTGTGGGTATGTCCATATAAAACTAAATTTACGTTATTCTTTTTTGCGTAATCAATAAGTAGTTCGTTATTAATTTTTACTTTAAAAGTGTGGCCGTGGGTTAAAAGAATTTTTTTATTTTCTAAAAAGAAGGTTTGGGTAATAGGTTCGTTTGAGAATAAATCGCAATTACCACAAACTTTTTTTATTTGTAAATTATCTAAGTTTCTTAAATCGCTTAAACCATCTCCAAGAAAAAAAACATAATCAAAATAATTTTCTTTTAATAATATTTCTAAATTTTTTCTATTTCCATGACTATCACTTATGACACATACTTTCATATTAATTATAATAGTTTCTTTTTATTAAAATGTAAATTGAATTAGTTAAGTTTTATTGTTTTAAAATATATTGATGATGGCAAATAATTTTCTTGTGTATCTGCTCTAAAAAGGACTGTTATTTTAGAACTAGCAAATAATGCAACGCCTGATTCTAATATTTTATCATCTGTAATTGTATAAGTATGCAACTTGTAACTATTAACACTATTCCACGCTAAATCTATATTAAATGTATTTACAATATTAATGTATTCCTCTGGTTCTTCTACGTATTCTTTTGATACTATGTAATATTCTATATTACATTCATTTTGGTTATTAACTGTTAAAATTTTTTGTTCCTTGTCTGTTTGAAATATTTCAGCATTAATTTGACTAATGTTAGAACTATTTTTATTTTCTGGTAAATATTTTTCTATAATTTCTCCATTATAAGAAAAATAAATCTTTGAATTATCTAAATTATTAGAAAATAAATGTTTTTGGTTAGTTAATTCAACACCCTCAAAACCACCTTCTACTTTGTCTAAAATTAAATAATATGAGTTATAATTTTGATTAGCATAAAACCAAACGTTATTATCAAAAGAATAAGTTAAATCGGTACAATTATATTCATTTAATTCTTCATTATCTAAAATCAAATTAGCAACATAGTCGCCATAGCAATTTTGAGAAATTGATATGTCAAAACTTGCTTGTTCAACAGGGCCATTTTCAGTCGATGAGTCTGTTTGTGAATTATTAGAACTTCCTTGTATTTTTTTATTATTTTGATTGTTACAAGCCACAAGACTAAAAGTTAAGATTAACATTAAAACTAGACTAGACAATACAGTTAAAAATTTCTTCATATAAATATCTCCTAAACATATTTAGCACAAAATTGTGACATTTGTAAATAAATAATTACAAAAATTTACAAAATTTTCCATTTTTATATTTTTACTTTTTGTTTTTTGACAAACTTATTTTGCTTTGCGTTTTTTATTTTTTATTGTAAAATGTGTTTGAGGATAAAAAATGAATTTAGTTGTTTGTATTGATAATGAAAATAGAATTTTACCACACAATGTTCTTTTAGAATATATTGATGCTCTTTGGGACATTAAAAATTTGGTAAAGAATAAAACTGTTATTTTTAATTTAGATTATGCAAATTTAAAAAATCAGTTTTCACAGTCAAAAAAATTTTTTTTAAATAAAAAAGATTCTATTCAGTTAATTCCAGACTATCTTTCTAATGACCTTCAAAAAAGAAATAAACTATCAAGTTTTAAACAACTTTTTGAATTAAAGAATGAGATAGAAGAAGATAATTTATTTCTATTAACCAATGATTATATTGATGAGTTAATCAATTATTTTGATTTCATTTATGTTTATAAATTCAACGTTATAACTAAGTATTCAAACTTTCTTCTAAACTTAATTGAAAATAAGTCTTTTGATTTAGTTAGTAGTCAAAATTCTTATTTTGAAGTTGATAATACTTTTGCTAAGTTTATTTATAAAAATTTAGATGTTATTGATTTTAATTCTTTAAATGATAGTCTAGATAAAAATAATTTTAATTTGCTTTAAACTTGCTTTATGTTAACTATTTTTTATTTTGTTAAGAGATTATAAACAAATTTAAAAAATTTACTATTGACATGTTGACCTTTAACTTATAATTAAATTAACGGAGTAATAAAATGGAAAGAACAAAATTTTATTTCGCAAAGAAGAAATTAAAAAGTCAAGATTTTAATGAAGTAGATGAATTTATTTTTGCAAAAAAATATGATTCTAGTGGTAATTCAAATTTATATATATATTCAGAAAAACTTAACATTGATGGAAATAATGAGTATGAATGGAATTTATTGGGTGATAGTCCTCAAATAAAAGATGTGAAAAAAGATTACAATTGTATTAGTTTTGAAAAACTTATGGAAACTAGTATGACAACAGGGGAAAGCGATAAAGTATTTTTTAGAATTGCGCCTATTTATTATGACAAATTTATAGATAATACCTTTTTTGAGGTAAATTTAAATATTAAAGATAAAAGTTTTAATAAATGTTTGACATCTATACTTTTACAGTTGCCAGGAGGTTCATTATTGGGTTATAACCATAAATTTGGACAAATACAAATTATTAATAAAGACAAATATATGGGCGACAAGAGTTTCATTATTCTTGATAAAAAATCTAAAAAAACAATTGATGTTATTAAGGAATTAAGAGAAGGTTTGAAAAAAGACTTAGATTTTAAGAAGGATAAAGAAAGAAGAGATGAATTTTTAATTAAAAACCTTTTTAATTTGTTTGAGAATTAAACAAAAAAATGTCTATATCAAAAATAATGAGTTATAAAAAATTTTATGATTAATTAAAAAATGTATTGATAAGTTATTACTTAAATTTAATGACAGTTAAATTTTATATCTATTTTTTTACTAGGTAAGAAAATATTATAATTTAGAAGAGTTAAACATAAAAAGTTAATTTTATGTAGTGTATTAGTTTTAAAATATAAAAGCATAAGTCTATTTTTTGGCCTATGCTTTTTTTTGGCAGAGGGGACAGGATTCGAACCTGCGTGAGATTGCTCTCAAACTGATTTCGAGTCAGCCTCGTTATGACCACTTCGATACCCCTCCATTAGCCTATATTTTAAAACAAATTTGTTAAAAAATCAAGAAAATTTATTTTTATCCAAACTTAAATTTCATGAATAAAAAATTTAGTTTTTTATAAAATTATGTTTATTTTAGCATAACTTATAAAATTTTTTATTTCAGTTTTCTTTTTTTTAATTTTGTGTTAGTTAGTTTAATTGACATGGACTTTTTTCGTTGTTATAATTTTATTACTTTTTTAGGAATAATTATGGAAAATTTAAATTTTTTTTATGAACTTTTTACTATTAACAACAGACTTTCTAAACTTTTAATGAGCGAAGACAAAAAACTTGCAAAACAATTTTATTCGTTGCAAAACAAAATTTTATTTACTATTTATCAAAACAAAGTAATATCTCCTTCGAGTTTAGTAAGGGAATTAAAAATAGCAAAATCTAACATTGCTAAGTTTTGTAGAGTTTTGGTTGATAAAAATCTCATAACTGACAAAGTTGACAAAAATGATCATAGAATAATATATTACAATATTACCTCAAAGGGTGAGAAATACATATTGAATTTTACTGAAAAAATTAATAAAATTTTTAGTAAATTTTTTGATGATAATCAACTAGATGAAATAAGTAAATTAACGAACAAAATTTTAAATATTTTAATGATAGATGGAGAATAATAAATGCTAAAATTATATAATTCATTAACAAATAGAAAAGAAAAATTTGAGTCCTTAAATGAGGGGCTTGTTAAAATGTATACGTGTGGCCCTACTGTTTATTATTACCAACATATTGGAAATATGAGGGCATATATATTTATGGATTCTTTAAGGAGAGTTTTAAAATATAATGGTTACAAGATTAAAGGTGTTATGAATGTAACCGATGTTGGACATTTAACAAGTGATGCTGACAGTGGCGAAGATAAAATGGAAATGGCTGCTAAAAGAGAAAATAAAAATCCATATGAAATTGCTAAGTTTTACGCTAATATCTTTTTCGAAGATTTAAAGAAACTAAATGTTGATGTTCCTGAAAACATAACATATGCGACAAAATTTATTCCTCAAATGATTGAATTTGTAAGGGGATTAGAAGAAAAAGGTTATACTTATAAAATAGACGATGGAATTTATTTTGATGTTCAAAAATTTTCTGGTTATGGTCAATTAAGTCAAAAAGATTTGTCTAAAAAAGGAAATACTAGAATTGAGGAGAATATTAATAAACACCACCCTTTTGACTTTGCTCTATGGAAGTTTGTGCCAGAAAATCACATAATGAAATGGGATAGTCCTTGGGGAGTAGGATGTCCGGGCTGGCATATAGAATGTTCTGCTATGGGCAGAGATATTTTAGGAGATAAGTTTGATATTCATACGGGAGGAATTGACCATAAGACTGTTCATCATGAAGACGAAATTGCTCAAAATGACGCCCTTGCAGGTCATAGAGTAGTTCAAAGATGGATGCACAACGAATTTTTATTGGTTGATGGTGGGAAAATGAGCAAGAGTTTAGGGAATGTATATACATTATCTCAACTCAGTCAAAAAGGTTTTACTCCAATGGACTTCAAGTTCTTTTGTCTAAATACTCATTATAGTAAAAAAATTAATTTTACTTTCGAAGGATTAAAGGCTAGTAGTTTAGGTTATAAAAATCTTAAAAATCTTGTTAAAGAACATTTTTTAGGGAATAGCGTTGTTAAAGATGAGGTCATTGAGAAATATTCAAATGAATTTTTGCAAGCGATAAATGATGATTTAAATATTCCTCTTGCTATTGGGGTTGTTTGGACAATGTTAAAAAATGAGAGTAAATCTAAACAGATTTATGAATTAGTTTGTAAATTTGATAAAGCGCTTGGACTAGAATTAGACAATATAGAAATTGAGAAAAAAGAAGAAGTTCCACAAAAAGTTGTTGATTTAGCACAAAAAAGATTGGTTGCAAGACAAAATAAAGATTATGCCCTAAGTGATAGGTTAAGAGATGAAATTAACGATTTAGGTTACTCTATTAAAGACAAAAAAGATGGCTTTGAGTTGGAAAAATTATAAAAATTTATTTTAAGAATTTATAAACGAATAATAAATATGTTTTTAGAAATTTTATTTATCTGTAAAAAATTTATAACTATATTTATCTTACTAATTAAAAGAACTCTACTTTTGTAAAGTTCTTTTTTTCTAAAAGATTTAGTTTGTAATAAAATTTTTAAATAATTTAATCTAGTTGTTTGTAAATATTTTTTGATATGATATAATTTTAACTATAAAAGGGAAAAACATATGTTAGAAATTATTGAAAAACAAAGAAAATATTTTAATACTCATGAAACAATAGATGTAAATTTTAGAATACTACAACTTAAAAGACTTAAATTGCAAATTAGCGCATATTACAATCAATTATTATCTGCTTTTGAAAAAGATTTGAACAAAAAAGAATTTGATGTTATAACAACTGAACTAGGACTTGTCTTTAATGAAATAAATTATATGGTTAAACATTTAAAGAAACTAGCAAAGCCTAAAAAAGTAAGAACTTCTATTATAAACTTTCCTTCAAAAGGTTATAAAATTTACGAGCCTTATGGGGTTTGTTTAATTGCCTCTCCTTGGAATTATCCACTGCAATTAACTATGATTCCTTTAATTGGAGCCATTGCCGGGGGAAACACTGCAATAGTTAAACCTTCTAGAAGTACTCCTAATGTAACAAATGTAATAAAAAAGATTTTAAGCGTTTATGATGACAACTATATTTATGTTGTTACAAAAGAGGAGGAGATTAATCAAATATTTGAGTCAAAATTTGATTTCATTTTTTATACCGGGTCCAAGGTAAAAGCAAGCGAACTTATGCAAAGTCAATCTAAGTTCTTGACACCTATGATTTTGGAACTTGGTGGCAAAAGTCCTTGCATTGTAGATAGTGATGCAAAAGTTGATTTAAGTGCAAAAAGAATTGTTTGGGGTAAATTCCTAAATGCCGGTCAAACTTGCGTTGCACCTGATTATGTTTTAGTTCACTCATCTATTAAAGATTTGTTTTTGGAAAGTGTTCAAAAGTATATTAAAAAGTTCTATTACAGCAATGAGGAGTTAAACGATGATTTTGTTAAAATTATAAACAAAAGTTCTCTTGAAAGATTACAAAATTTAATTATTCCTGAAAAACTTTTCTTTGGTGGCAAGGTAGAAAAGCAAGTTTTAGAACCAACTGTTCTAATTAATGTTACTAGGGAAGATGAAGTTATGAAACAAGAAGTTTTTGGACCTATTTTGCCTATTATAGAGTTTGAAGATTTAGACAAAGAACTCGAAATTATAAATAATCTTGAAAGTCCACTTGCCCTATATTATTTTGGCTCAAATAAGGAAAATTTTGAAAAGATTAAGTCTTTTTGTAAATATGGTGGCGGTTGTATTAATGAAGTCGTTATGCACTTTACTGAAAAGAACTTGCCTTTTGGAGGTGTAGGAGAAAGTGGATTAGGTTCTTATCACGGTGCAAAATCTTTTTATTCTTTCACACACGAAAAGAGCGTACTAAAAAAATCTACCAAGTTAGATATTGGACTAAAATATCCTCCTGCTTCTAAAAGGAAAAAATCTCTTGCTAAAAAAATTTTTAAAATATAAGGAAAATTAATATTTTGGATGAAGAATTCTTTGATAGAACAAAGACTGTATTTAATAAAGACTTTGATAAAATAAAAAACTGTAATATTGCTCTTATTGGAGTAGGTGGAGTTGGTGGTTATATCTTTGAAATGCTGGTTAGACTTGGAGTTGAGAATATAACAGTTGTTGATTGCGATGTTTTTGAAAAGTCAAATCTTAATAGACAAATATTGTCAACGCTTGATGTTATCAAAAAGCCTAAGGTAGAGGTCGCAAAAAACAGGGCAAGTTTAATAAACTTAAATTGTAATGTTAAACCAATTTGTGCAAAGATTAATAAATTAAATGTTCAGGAAATTTTAAATGAGAAATATGATTATGTTATAGACGCTATTGACGATGTTTCTGGTAAGATTGCTATAATTAAATTTTGTTCTAGTAGAAATATCCCAATAGTCTGTTGTATGGGAACAGGTAACAGAAGTGGAATTCCTAATTTTGTTGTGGAAGACTTGTTTAAAACTTCATATGATGGACTTTGTAGAAAAATGAGAAATGAACTAAAAAAAGATAACTTTTCTAAAAAAATAGATGTAGTTTATACAAAAGAGCAAGCAGTAAATACAGATAAGTTAGGTAGTGTTGTCTATTATCCTTTAATGTGTGCAGGTACGGTTACAAGTTATGTAGTTAACAAAATAATATCAAGTAGTAAATAAAAAATTATTATAATTATTTATAATAAAATATCTTATTTTGATTGTAATTATTAGAAATTTTTAATGTAAACAATTTTTAAAAGTTTACCATTTGATAAATTACTTTAATAGCAATATAAACAAAAAAACTTTACAAACTAGTAAAGTTTTTTTAATTACTAACGACTAAGATAAAAATTATTTAGAATTTACATTGTTTACATAATAATTTTAAAATAAAAAAAATTAATAATTAGAAATTTAGAATACTTTAAATTTTTACTTCTTTGGAGTAGATAAGAAATCAAGATTTATATAGTCCGAAGTTGCATCGCATAGAGGACAAACCTTAAAGGCCTCTTTTGAATAGTGGGTGTAGCCACATTTACTGCATTTCCATTCATATGGAGTTGAACTCTTAAATAAAGCATTTGCTTTTAACTTATTATATAATTCATCTAAAATCATAAAGTGGTCGTTTTCTACAAGAGCAATAAGTTTAAACTTTTCTGCGACATCTTTAAATCCTTCATCTTCTGCTATTTTTGCAAAACTAGGATAGATTGTAGTATTTTCTGATTTTTCATTGTTTGAGGCATACTTAATCATATCAATAAGTTCTCCATTTTGGAACGGAAAACCTGCATTTATTTCAATATTTTTTTCCACATTTGGAGAATGTTTTGTTAACAACTTCCAAAAAGTTTTTGCGTGGACAACTTCATTCTTTGCCAAAGTCTTAAATAACATTTGAATATTATTTTTGTCTTCTGTCATCGCCTTTTCAGCAATTATTTGATACCTAAGCCCTGCTTGACTTTCTCCGGCGAAGGCACGAGCAAGATTTATCTTTGTTTGTGATTTTTCAAAATTCATAATTTATCTCCTTTTGTTATATATCTTTTACTTTTTTTGTAATTATTATTCACTATTTTTTTTGTGTTTTTATGCAAACTAATTATGTATAAAATCGTTTGTCATTTTATCAAAATTTTAATAAAATATATGTGGAGTTGTTTATGTTAGATATTTTTGAAATTGAAAGAAGATACACCGTTTTTGATAAGAAAACGTTTTCGAGATTGATTACTCTTTTAAAAACTATGACCACGTATACTATGGATAAACCTTATAAGAGAAAAGTGGTCGATTATTACTTTGATAATGAGGAAATGCTTTTAGAAAAAAATGAATTGCTTTTAAGAAAGAGGGTTTTAAAAAATAAAGCACAACTTAAAATAAAACGTTTTCATTACGACCCTTCTTACTATTATAGAGATAGTTTAAGGGCAAATGAGAGAGAAAAAGATATTGGTGTTTTTGACTCTCTTGCAAGACACTATTTTTTCTTAAACAATGCTCTTAATTCAATGTTTACTCACAACTTGCAATTTGACCCTGATAAGTTATTCGACCAAATGAGAGTTATTATGGTAATTAAATCTAAACAAGAAATTAGAAAACTATTTGGTTATGGAGGGCTAAAAGTTGAGATAACAAATGAGAAACTTAGTCTTGAAAATAAAATAACTAATAGAAAAAATAACTTTGAAATTGTTCAATTCAAACTTGTTTCGCCAGAAGATACTTTGCCTGTTTTTAAAGATTTTATTACAAGAATCGAAAGACATTGTAAGGAAATATTTTATACCCGAGATAGCAAGTATGAGATTGCTTATCGTATGACAAGACCTTTACCTACAAAAGAGGAAGCAAAGAAAAGACAGGAAGAATTATTAAGACAAAAAATGTTGCAAGAGTCCGAAGAGGCAATGGCTAAAAAAGAAAAAAAGTAGGATTAAAAAATGAAAGATTATTATGTTATTATTGATTGTGACCCAGGTATAGATGACGCTATGGCAATTATGAACGCTGTCAATAGTGAAAATATTGAGGTTAAATTAATTTCGACTGTTTCAGGGAACTTAACCATTGAAGAAACTGTAAGAAATGCTTTAAAACTTACTGAGATTTTTAATGTTGATATTCCTGTTGCCGAGGGGGCAAGAGAACCAATTAAAAGACAACCTATTTATGCTGGTCTTGCACAAGGGACTAAGGGGATGGGAGGTTATCAGTTTAAAACTGTTAAAAGAGAACCTTTTATTTTAAAAAGCCCAGATGCCATTCACTATGCACTTTGTCAAAATATGGCAAGAAACACTACTATTTTATGTATGGGACCTATGACTAATATTGCTAATCTCTTATTAAAGTATCCCGAAAGTAGAGAAATGATTTCTAAAATTGTTTTTATGGGTGGAAGTAAAGATGAAAATGGTTCAACTGTTCCTTATAGAGAATTTAATGTCGCTTATGACCCTGAGGCTATGCAAATTGTTTTTGATTCTAATATTCCACTCATTATGGTTCCTATGGAGTTGGGGCACATTGCTTATTTTACCCCTGAGGAACAACTTAAAATAAAGAGAGCAAATAAAGTGGGTGAAATTTTCTATAAGATGTTTACAAAGTATAATGACTTTCACGTTGGAAAGTTAGGTGCAGCAGTTCACGATAGTTGTTCGGCTTTGTTTTTAACAAATCCAGAAATTTTTACGCTAGAACCTGCTTTCTTGAAAATAGAATATCATAAAAATAATGATAATGAGTATGGATATATTAAGTGCGATTTTAATGCTAACAAAACTAACGCTATGGTATGTGTTGATGTTGAGATAGAAAAATTTAAGAAAATTATTTATGGTAATTTATTTAATTACAACTAAGTATCTTGTAGGTGGCGAACAAATAAATTTAACTTGTTAAATTTAAAATACTAGCGTATTTTTGCTAAGTGAAACTTAGCAATTTGTTCGCATTTATAATAACTGTTAAAAGGAGTAAAAAAATAGTGCAAATAAGAAAGAAAAGAAATAAATTGTTTACAACTTTGTTGTGTTGTCTTGTTGTTTGTTCATTTTTTTTAAATCCTTTTAAAAGCGTAAAAGCACAAGATACAAATAATAAAACTAGTATATATTTACAAACATATCAGTCAAATACAGGAATAATAAATTCAATTTTCTCAATTGATGTTTCACAACTTAGTAGCGATGATAAACTACAAGCGTATAGTTTGATTAACGCATATAGAGTACAATTAATGGAAAAACATAAAGAAAAATTTTATGAAATTTTCAGTTCGAATATAAATTCTCAGGAACAAAATATACAGGTTGTTTATGATTCTGTTCCAATAAGTGCAATTGAATTTTTAACTTGGGATTTTAATATAAACAATTTTGATGTAAATATGACAAACATAATTGTCAACATAAATTTTATGTCAATTTATGCGTATATGATGTTTTATTACCCAGATATTTTTGTATACGATGAGCAATCAAAAACTGTTAAGATAGACAATGCGAATTATTCAACATTAATAGATGTACCGATACCTTCGGTAGATTATCAAGTTAAAGAAAAATTTTTTGTTTCTTTGTATGAACAAGTTTGTTCTCCATTTTTTTATAATGGGAAAGAATATTATCTATTAAAAGATTATAAAAATTTTGTGAGTGGAGAAAGTTTATTTGATGTCTTATGTGAGGTTGCAAATATTGATTATACAAGTTTGCAATTTGAATATACTTTTATAACAAATTTTAGTAGGTTACATTCAAATTCTACAAATGTATATTCAACAGAATTAGGCAAGGCACATACTTGGAATTTAGGAAATAATGCTAGTGGACAAATAGTAGTTTGGAGAAACTATGCAAACTACTCTGCTTGGTATCTCATTTGTTTACTAATTGCAATTTTGTTTATAGGAATAAGTTTGTTAATCCATTTTATAAAGATTAAAACTAATAAAACAAAAAATTTAGAATTATTAAAAAAGATTGATGATTTTGTTAATAAAAACAATTAAGGAAAATTTTTAATGAGTAAAAAGAAAGATAAATTAAGAGAGAAAAAAATAAAATATTCAATAAGAGATAATATTTATTCATATTTAAAGAAATACGCTATGATAATGCTTATTTCAATTCCTATAATTTTTATTGTAAATTATTTACTTGCTATTTATGTAAGCGGTTTTAATGGCGCAGTTGTTGTTTTTGTTACGCTTTGTGAATTAATTCTCGCCTGCTTTATTGGACTTATAATATTTAACAAAATAGAAGAAAAAAGAATGGCAAATTCGACAAAAGAAAAGGAAAGGGACCCATTTGCTGATTAATTGTAAAAACTGCCTTGACTAACTAGTGTTTTTGTTAGATAATTAAAGAACAAGGATAAAATTTTATGAAAAACGAAAAAAATAAAAATGTAGCGAGAACCATTCCTCATAGTATTGAGGCTGAACAGTCTGTGTTAGGTTGTTGTTTGATTGATGACAATGCCGTATTAAATATAATGACATTAGTAAAAGTTGATGACTTTTATACAAATGTTCATAAAACAATTTTTGAATGTATGTTAGACATATATTCTTTAAATAAGCCAATTGACTATGTAACTCTTACTGATGATTTGGAGAGAAAAGGATTACTTGAAAGTATTGGTGGGATTGATTATATCACAACTTTAACCAATATTGTTCCAAGTGCCGTAAATTACAAACATTATGTTGATATAGTTAAGAGAGATTCAGTTTTAAGAAAATTAATAAAGAGTAGTCAAGAAATAATAGAAAAAGCGTATGATGCTGAGGAAGAAAATATTCTTGCTTATGCTGAAAAAAGTATTTTTGATATTGCTGAAAAAGAAGATGTTTCAAATTTAGTTCAAATTGGAGATACTCTATCAACGGTTCTTAACAAATTTGAGGAAATAGACAAAAATGCTGGTGCGATTAGAGGAATATCAACCGGATTTAGAGAACTTGATAAGGTAACAAATGGACTTCAAAAAAGCGACCTTATTTTAATTGCCGCAAGACCTGGATTTGGTAAGACAAGTCTTGCCATGAACATTGTAAACAACGCCGCTTTAAAAGGGAAGTGTAGTTGTGCCGTCTTTTCTCTTGAAATGCCTAAGGAACAAATTACGCAAAGAACACTTTGTTCAGTTAGTGGCGTAAGTATGGAGAGGGCTTTAAGTGGTAAACTTCAACAAAGCGATTGGAAAGCACTATGGGAAGGAAATAAGAAACTTGCTCAGGCAAAAATATTTATAGATGATTCTTCTTTAACTAACCCTACAAATATTTTAAGCAAATGTAGGAGATTAAAAAGGGAGCACGGACTTGACCTTATTATGATAGACTATTTGCAACTTATGAGTCCTGCAAAGACAAATAAAGAGGGAAATAGACAGCAGGAAATAAGTTCTTTAACTAGAACTCTAAAAATTGCAGCAAGAGAATTGCAAGTTCCTATAATTGTGCTTTCGCAGTTATCTCGTGATGTAGAAAAGAGAAAGGAAGACCATAAACCTGTTTTAAGTGATTTAAGAGAAAGTGGTTCTATTGAGCAAGATGCAGATATTGTTATGTTTATTTATAACGCATCTAAGTACAGTGATGCGGAAATGGAAGATGGCCCTAATGTTTGTGAACTAATTATTGCTAAACATAGAAATGGTCCTCTTGCAAATATAAAACTAAAATGGATTCCTGAAATTACGACTTTTGTTGATATTGGTTCAAATTCGGAGAAAAAGAGTTTGGAAGATTTAGCACCTCCTCCACCTCCTCCACCAAGTCAAGATGAAGACGTTGATATGGAAGAAATAGATTTTTAATTGGGGAAATAAAAATGAAAAAGTTAACAGCAAAACAACTAAGAGAAATGTGGATTAATTTTTATAAAGAAAAAGGACATGTTTTAATTGATGGGGCTTCGCTTGTTCCAGAAAACGACCCTTCCGTTTTATTTACAACGGCAGGCATGCATCCGCTAGTTCCTTATTTGTTGGGAGAAAAACATCCTTGTGGGAGACGTCTTGTTGACATACAAAAGTGTATTAGAACGGGAGATATTGAAGATGTCGGTGATGACTACCATTGTACATTTTTTGAAATGATGGGTAATTGGAGTTTGGGTGACTATTTTAAAAAGGAAAAAATTGCTTGGAGTTATGAGTTCTTAACTAGTCCAAAATATTTAGATATTCCAAAAGAGGACTTAGTTGTAACAGTTTTTGCAGGAGATGAGACTGCTCCAAGAGATGAAGAATCTTATAATGCTTGGAGAAGTTGTGGACTTCCAGAATCAAAGATTTTTTTCTTGCCAAAAAAGAATAATTGGTGGATTTTAGCAAGCGGAGTTGGACCTTGTGGACCTGATAGCGAAATGTTTATCGACACTAAAAAACCAAAATGTTGTCCAGAATGTAGCCCTGCTTGTGATTGCGGAAAATATATTGAGATAGGTAATGATGTCTTTATGGAATATATAAAGACTTCAAAAGATGGACCAATAAAACAAAATCCTCAAAAAAATGTTGATACAGGGTTTGGGTTTGATAGACTTCTTTATATTTCAAATAATTTAGAAAGTGTCTATGACAGTGAACTATTTATGCCAATAATAAAGAAAATAGAAGAAATTAGTAATAGATATTATTTGCTAAATGATGAAACAAAGAGGTGTATGAGAATTATTGCTGACCATATAAAAGCCTCTGTCTTTATGATTAGTGATGGAGTAGTACCTCTAAATGTTGAGCAAGGTTATGTTTTAAGAAGACTGTTAAGGAGAGCAATAAACTGTGCCAACAGATTAAATTTTAGTGGAGATAGGCTTGTTGAACTTGTACCTGTTGTAGTTGATATTTATAAAGATTTTTATCCTGTTCTTGTAAAGAATATGGAAATGATTGAGCAAGTGATTTTGCAAGAAAGTGAAAAGTTTTCAAAAACTTTAAATCAAGGGATTAAGGAATTTGAAAAAGTTGCAATGTACTGCAAAGATGGTGTGTTAAATGGTAAAACGGCTTTTAGATTGTATGATACTTTTGGTTTTCCACTTGAACTAACGAGAGAACTTGCAAAAGAAAAAAATCTTACTGTTGATGAACAAGGTTATCAAGAGGCGTACAAAAAACACCAAGAAACTAGTAAAGCAAATAATGATAAGGTTTTTAAAGGTGGATTGGCAGACACAGGAGAAAGAACTGTTAGACTTCATACTGCGGCTCATATTTTACAAGCAGGACTCAGGAAAATTGTAAGTCCGGATATTTATCAAAAAGGATGCAATATAACTTCTGAAAGACTTAGATTTGATTTTAATTGTGACCATAAATTATCCGATGATGAAAAACAAAGATTAGAAGATTATGTTAATGATGTTATAAATCAAGATTTACCTGTTGTATGCCAAGAAATGGATATAGATGAAGCAAGAGAAGAAGGTGCTCTTGGAATATTTGACAATAAGTACGGTAATAAAGTTAAAGTTTATACAATTGGCAATGTTAGTAAAGAAATTTGTGGGGGTCCACACGCTAAGCATACGGGCGAGTTAAAAAAGTTTAAAATTTTAAAAGAAGAATCAAGTAGTGCAGGGATTAGAAGAATTAAGGCTACAATTATAACCGAATAGGAGAATTTATGAAAAAAGGATATAAGTTATTTCTCACTTATTTTTTTACACTTATATTAATTCTTGTTGCAATAGTTATAATTTCACTTTGCATACTTTATTTTTTTCCCGGAACAAATATATTAGGTTATAAATATATTGTTTATTCAGACACTTTAAGTGAAGAAATAGGAGTCAATCAATTAAATTTCAACAATGCAAAATCTTTTAAAGTAGAGGCAGATAATGGTAATGTAGTTGTCCGACCAAACAGTCAGTCGTCATCTACGATTGAAATTAACTATAAAAGAAGTCTTTCCGGAGTTTGCAAAGAAGTCGACTCAAAGGTCGAATTTTCATATGATTTTTACTATATTGAATATCAAAAAGGTGATTTATCAGATACTTTGATATTGAATGTACAAGAACCAACCGGTCCTTTTATTAATTCAAGTTCTATTATAGAAGTTTTATTGCCACCTTCATTTTATTTTAACAACATACATATTGAATGTAACAATGGAAAAATCACATTTTACGAAAAAACAAATGTGGAAGAAGTAGATTATTTTTTAACCTGTAAAAATCTTATTTTAAATTCTGGAAATAATGGTCAAATATTTTTAGAAAACTTTCAATCTACTGAGGAAAATTTTCATATTACGAACTACTTAATTCAAACTGAAAATGGAACGGCAACTATTTCTAATTCAACTTCATTGTACGCTTATAATTTTGTTTTTAATAGCAAAAGGGGAAGTTTAAATTTTACAAATTCTTCAAAGGATGCGACTTTATATGTAAATAATTTTTCAGTTGATGAATCTTTATCAAATTCGCCAACAATTAATATTAATAAATTGATTGGCAATCTAGATATTTCAGCATACGGAGGGAGTTATAACTTTTCTTCTCTTGGAAGTGAGGGTAGTGATAACACATTTACTTTTAATGTAAAAAATGCAAATGTTAATGTAGGAACTTCTTTCGGTAGTTTTTCTTTGCTTGGAAGTGGCAATGATATTTCAAATAAAATTTATATCGACTCTCTTTCTACAATAGCGATAGATAACAACAATTTTAAGATTGGTTCTGGTGTTTTAAACATTAATGATATTGATGCAAATGTTTATGCTTCTTCAACTTCTGGCAGTATTTCATTAAAGCAAATTGACCCTGACCATAATGTTTATGTTGCTTCTGACTCAGGTAGTATAAATGTCGATTATAAATCTTCGGTTGTTGCTTACAACACAACTGAAATTATAGTTATTACTAACACGGGGAATGTAAATTTAAGTAATTTAAGTGGAAAATTGAAATTAGATATTTTAAAGAATAATTCAAATGCTTTACTTAATATATCTTTCAATGCAATTACTAATTATAACACAGATAATTCTATAATAAATGCAAAAAATAGAAAAGTTAGTATAACATTAAAGGGAATTAATAGAGACCTTGCTTTTAGATTGCTAACAACCTGCCTTGTTTCTTCTAGTGCAGGCGTTACGGAATTGGCTGAAAAGAATGATAGCGATTATTTACTTAGTGATGGTTCGTATGTAGATTATATTTATCAATATAGAGTTAGATATTCTAAAAATGATAATGGTTATATTGACCCTACATTATATGGCTCTCGTTTGCTACTTATTAATTGTTCAAATGCGATAGATGTGCAATCTCTATATGAGTAAAAAATAAGAAAACTTTACTTGCTTTGTAAAGTTTTTTTAATTTTTCTTATAAAAAATAGATAAAAAAATAGATAAAAAAATAGATAAAAAAATAGATAAAAAAATAAATAAAAAGTATATAAATAATAAGAAAAAAATAAAATGATACAATAATAGAGAATAGTATAAAACGTTAAGATTAATAAAAAAAATTAAATAAATTATAGATAAAATAATTAAATAAAATCCTTACATTTTTTTGTTTAACTTATACTTTAACAGTTATAATATAATTCTTTTTAAATTTCAAATGGTTATTATAAAAATACTTTTTTTTTGAAAATAACAAGTAAAAAGATTATAAAATAAGAATGTTTTAAAAATCATTTTATATTTACTATTTTAACTTTTCTTATAATTTATTTTTAAAATCTAAGGTAATAAAAAATTTTAATTTTATTAACTAAAATTTATTATTTCTAAACAAATTTATAAATTAAAATCATATTTTATTTAATAATCAAATTTATTGTGATATAATATTTGTTATTCTAAGGTGGTATTAAATGTTAAAGTTAGTTAATATTAGTAAAACTTATGTTAGTGGTGAAGTTAAAACGCAGGCTTTAAAAGAAATTAATTTACAATTTAGAAAGAATGAATTTGTTTCTATTTTGGGACCTTCCGGCTGTGGAAAAACTACAATGCTTAATATTATTGGAGGGTTAGATAAATATACTTTTGGAGATTTAATAATTAATGGCGTTTCAACTAAGGAATATAAGGATAAAGATTGGGATAAGTATAGAAATCATTCCATAGGATTTGTTTTTCAAAGTTACAACTTAATTCCACATCAAACGGTACTTGAAAATGTTCAACTCGCTCTTACACTTTCTGGGATTTCAAAAGAGGAAAGTAAAAAAAGAGCGATAAAGGTCTTAACTCGTGTTGGGTTAAAAGATAAATTAAATAATAAACCTAGTCAATTATCTGGTGGCCAAATGCAAAGAGTGGCCATAGCACGTGCGCTTGTTAATGACCCTGAAATTATTTTAGCAGATGAACCTACCGGTGCTCTTGATAGTAAAAGTAGTGTCCAAATAATGAACTTGTTAAAAGAGATTTCAAAAGACAAATTAATTATTATGGTTACTCATAACGCTGATATTGCAAATGAGTATTCTTCAAGAATAGTTAATCTTTTAGACGGTGAGGTCATTAGCGACACAAATCCTTATATTCAAGAAGAAGATATAAAGGAAGATAAGTTGCTGAGTGTTAGTAATGATGAAGATTTAACAAAATCTCAACTGCGAAAGAAAAACAAAAAGAAAAGAATGTCTTTTTTTACTGCCTTATCACTTAGTTTTAAAAATCTTCTTACAAAAAAGGGAAGAACAATTCTAGTAACTTTTGCAGGATCAATTGGAATAATAGGAATTGCTTTAATTCTTGCCATTTCAAGTGGATTCTCAACTTATGTAGATAGAACCCAACAGGATACGCTTTCAACTTATCCTATTACAATTCAAACTGATTCTTATAACCTTGCGGGTTTAATGCAAATTTTTATGTCTGACAATGATGATGGTGGAATTGTTTTAGAAGATGGAAAAGTTCATACAAAGAATGAACTCACAGAAATGCTTTCAAAATTCAATTCTTCAACAAGTCAAAACAACTTAAACACATTAAAATCTTATTTAGATACGCCACAAGTAAATGAAAGATTATTAAAATACGCCTCGGCAATTCAGTATGATTATAATCTTGATATTAACGCATATTTAAAAAATGAAAAAAACGGTTTAGTGCCTGTAAATAGTACAGAGATTTTTAATGATGTTATAAAAAACTATGCTATGGAAAATCCGGGAATAGAACAAAACAAAAAATTTAAATTACTTGCGGGTATGTTTAGCGAGAATGCAACTTTTTCAGTTTTTTCAAGTACTTTTTGGTCTGAAATGCTAGATAATCAAAAAATGCTTGAAGAACAATACGAGTTGGTTGGAGAAGGTAGTCATTTTGCTACTGAATATAATGAAATTATGATTGTTGTTGATGAAAACTACAAAATTTCAGATTATACGCTCTTTGCACTAGGGTTGCTCGAACAATCTAAACTTGAAAGTTTACTTGATAATTATATTAAAGGTGAAGATTCTAATGCTGAGGAAACAACTTTTAGTTATGAAGAATTATTAAATACTGAATATAAAATTATTACTAAATCTTCTTACTTTGTTAAAAATGAAAGTACAAACTTGTATGAAAATATTAACGATTTTAAACAAACTAATCCAGAAAGATATGAAAGTGAATTAAATAAAATTTATGAAGATGATTCAAAAACTATAACTTTAAAAGTTGCCGGTATTTTAAGAGAAAAACCTAACACTAGTGCTCATAGTATAACTACAAATATAAGTTATACTTCTAAGTTAACTGAATATATTATAGACTTTTGTTTACAAAGTGAAGTTATTAAGGCTCAGATGGCAAGTCCAGAAACTAGTGTAATTACAGGACAAAATTTTGCAGATAGTAGTCAAACTTCACAAGAAAAAGTTACTTACAATAGTACACTTTCTCAACTTGGTTATATTGATATAGATACACCATATTCTATTAAAATTTACCCAAAAGACTTTCAGTCAAAAACTGAAATTAACATTATAATTGAAGAATACAACAATAAAATGATAAGCGAAAACAAGCAGGAAAATATTATTACTTACTCTGACACAATTGGAACTATGATGAGTACTATATCTACCATAATTTCAGCAATAACATATGTTTTAATTGCCTTTGTTGGGGTTTCACTTGTAGTTAGTTCAATTATGATAGGAATTATTACTTACATATCAGTTCTTGAAAGAACAAAAGAAATTGGTATTTTAAGAAGTGTTGGTGCTTCTAAAAGAGATGTTAGCAGAGTCTTTACAGCCGAGAGTTTTATAATTGGCTTGTCTAGTGGACTGTTTGGTATTCTTGTTTCAGTAATTTTTATCATTCCTATAAATATTATTTTAAAATCTTTTACTGACATTGCTGGGCTTGCAAGTTTGCCTATTATTGGTGGAATAGTGCTTGTTTTAATTTCAATTATTCTAACTTTAATTGCCGGATTTATTCCATCTAAGTTAGCAGCGAAAAAAGACCCTGTTGTAGCACTTAGGGAAATGTAAATTCTAAGGCTTATGTAATGCTTAAATTTTCACTTTTTGTCTTTTTTGTAAATTTATTTTCTAATGTGATTAGTCTATCATAGTTTTGTTTTATATTTTCCAAACAAAGATTACTACTTTGTTTAAAATCTAAATATTGCTTTTTTTCGCCATTTGAAATAAAAAATAAAGAATTATTTTTGTCAAATCCGACAACTAAAATTTCTTTATTTTTTTTATTATCAAGCACTGTTATTTGCCATAAATCATTTTTAATTTTAGTTGTTGATATTAAACATTCATTAGAGAGTCTTTGTTGCATTTGTTGAACATAATTTGATAAACTAAGTTCCAAATTGATTGGCCTATTATCTTTATAACTAAACATAATTTGACCATTTTGTTTTTGTTTAAATGTGAAATTATTACTAAAAGATTGAGATAAAAAAGCATTTGATTTATAAAGTAAAATTCCTGAAATAACATTTTTTATTAATTTAGTAAATTCTATGGAGTCTTCGCTATCATTTTCAAAATGATTGTTAGAATATGAAGAAATCATTTGGTTTACTAAATTAGAATAATCATAATAATTTGTATCTAATTTATTTCTTCTTTCGTTTTGTGAAAACTGTAAAAACGCAGAAGATATTTTTATTATTTGCTCCAAAGAAAAATATTCAGGATTTTGACAAACTTTTTGACATGTAATATTACATATAAAATCTATTATTTTTTTATAATTAAGATTTTGTAAGTAATCAATTCTATAATTTAAATCAAACTCTTTTTGAAAATTACTACAAAGTTTATAAAGATTTTTTAAGTTATCTTCTCCAAAAAAATTACAATGATTTGTTAATTCTCCTTGTAAAAACTCAACATTATTTATATTTCCGCCATTGATTTCATTTAAAAAATTAATTATTGTTGTTTGAGGTTTATATACATTAAAATCCTCATTATTGTCTTTGACTTTTTGTGCAATAAGTTCGGTGTAACCTTCATCAAAAAAGGAACTGTCTATTAAATAGTAAGTCTTTGCATCTTCAATTTCACCTGTAACTAAATTTATTTTTTTACATTCCTTTTTTCTTTCTTGTCCCTGCTGTTTTTTTATTTCTAATTTTTGTCCATTTTGTAATATTTGTAAATAATCCATGCTTCTTTTTAAACAATGCAACATTTCGTGAGTAATTACTTTTTCTAAAAGTTTGCTATCTTTTAGTAAGAAACTTTTTATTAAAATAAAATTAATATCATTAACATTTGTGTAACAAGCGTTATAGTGTTCATTCATTTTCTTTAATGTATTGTCATTTATTAGCAATACAAATTTATTATCTAATAAGTTTTTAATAACCTTATAATAATTTATTTGTTGGTAAACCTCCATTTTACAAAAAAGGTCATCTAAGTTATTAATTACATTTTTCAAAGCGTTTTGTAATATTTCTTTTTGTTCGTCATCGCAAATGAAGTGTACTAAATTTAATTTTGAGTTTAAAATTTGTAGAGGTGATTCCATAATCATTCTCCTAAATTAAGTTCTATTAAACATAGTTTGATTATAGTTGCAAAAATTAATAGAAAGTTTTTTGTTTAATATAATATAAAATAATATCTTGTTTAAGTCAATCCCTTAAAAATTTATTTTTAGTTGACTTTTAATTTGTATGCAAATAAAATATTTTTGAGGGAAATGATATGAAAGTGACTATTTTAGCAAAAACAAGAACTATTCAACCAAAAGAAAATTTAAAAGATGAATTTGATAATTTTAGTGGTAAAGCCGCAGGTATTTGTTATATGCCAAACGACATCTCAACTCTTTTTAGTGAGGAACAAAATAAAACTGACGCTCGTATTAGACAAACTAAAAGTGGACGACATTTAAGCGTTTATGACCACGCAGTAGTAAGTCTTTATTTTGAAGATATTCCAAAAATTCTTGCCATGATTATTAACAATGAAAAAATGTATAATACTAGCGAAAAGTCTGCTAGATATACTAAAATGAATTTAAATGAAAAAGAGCAGGCTATTTATAATAAATGGATTGAAATCTTTAAGCAAAAAATCAGTCAAAAATATCAAAATCTTTATCCTGATTTCTTTACTAAGTCTAAAATTCAAAAACTTGCTCAGGAAAATGCAAGATATTTAATTTCAGTTTTTACGCCTACTTGTATGTTATACACAGTGCCTTATGGGCAACTTAACAAAATTTATCATTTTTTAGTTCACGAGTTCGAATATAAAACAGACAGTAAACTAAGAAATGCTTTAAAACCTTACATAAAGGAATTTTGTCAAAAAGTAAAAGATGCAACCGGTTTAATTGATGATGAACTTAACGCTGATGAAAAAAATAGGGTTTTAAGTTTGTTTGATTTTAAAGAAGTTCAAAAAGAGTATGGAAGTTGTTACGCTACAACTTATAAGGCAAGTTTTGCACAACTTGCTCAGGCACAAAGACATAGAACTTTGTGGTATTCAATGAAGACTTTGGATAACAATGAATTTTATGTTCCTAAAATCATAAGAGATGACAATGCTTTAAAGGAAGAATGGTTGTTAGATTGCAAAAAACAGGAAAGTATTTTTCCTCAGGGAATGTTGGTTCAGGTAAATGAACTTGGTACATTAGATAATTTTATTTTAAAAATGAAGGAAAGAAAGTGTACTTTTGCTCAACTTGAAATAAATAATACTACTGATGACATTTTGACTGAGTATGTGCAAGAATTAGGTAGAAAAAATCACCCTCAGGCTGAAATTTTAAAAAAATACACACTAGGTTCTAGATGCACTTTTGAGGACTATAAATGTATTTCTTCTTGTGGTTTTAAAGAGGGTGTAATTGGAAATAGAGAAATTTAATTTTTTATAGAAAATGTTTAAAGCACAAAATTTGATTGTGCTTTTTTCTTGAAAAAATATTTTAATTTTGTTATCTTTATTATGAGGTAGTTATGAAGAAAATTACACAAATTGTTGCAGAAAATTTAGTTAGTTTGAGAAAAATTAATAATATGACACAAGGAGAATTGGCAAGTAAACTACAATATTCTGACAATACTATTTCAAGATGGGAAATTGGAGAGGCTTCTCCATCAATAGAAGTATTGGAGAAGATTGCTCAAATTTATAATGTACCAATAGATTTTTTATTTAAGGAACATATTAAAAAAGACATTGAAAAAGATGAAAGACTTCAAAAAATTAATAAGTTGAGTTCTATGTTGCTTATGGTTTCTGTTGTTTGGTTTGTTGCTACTATCGTTTACACATATATTCAAACTTTTTTCAATAAAAACTATTGGACTATCTTTTTGTGGGCAGTACCTATATCTTGTTTAGTATTTTTACTGTTTAATGAATTTTGGGGAAAGTACATGTATAAGTTTATTATTTTGTCAGTTTTTACTTGGAGTTTACTTTTGTGTTTATTCTTTCAATTTTTTGAATATCGTTTATGGCTAATTTTTTTAGCAGGAATTCCAACTCAGTTTGGCATTATTGTTTGGTCTTTTGTAAAACCTAAGGAATATAAAAATAAAGATTCTTTTAAATAACTTACTTAAAAATTTTTTAAATTTATTAATTATTTTTTATCTAATGTAAAAAAGTGTTTTTTAAAAAAATAATAGTAAAATTAAATAGTTTTCAGGACTTGTATAGTTTTTAGTTATATAAAAGTTTTTTAGATAGTTAAGTATTTATTTTTTTAGTGATTATATGAAATAAATTTTACTTTTTCAATTTTGTAATTTAATTATCTATTTTTTTAATAATAAGTTAGTATAATATTCTATTCTTCTTATTAGTTTAATAATTTTTATATTAAAAATATTAGTAATAAAAAAACATTTTTTAACTAAAAAGAGTTGACAAAGAAAATCAAAATAGTAAAATTAAAGCACCATAGAGAGTATGCGAGGGACAAGCCCGTTGACCATACACCAACCTACAAATTTTGCAAGGTGGTAATACTTGTTTGATGGGATTATAGTTCATTAAAGCCCATCTATGATGGGCTTTTTTCTTACTTCTTATGGTAAAACATAAAAGGAGAATAAATATGAAAATTAAAAAAATAATTGAACAAGAAAAAGAGGCTATCATTTGTTTAAATACAAACAATAGACAAGCATTTTTAAACTCGGCTATTAAAAATAATTTAAAGTGGCTAAATGGAGAGAAAGTAAAAAAAGATGATAATTGTGCTTTTCATATCTATTTTGATGGTAGAGATAACATTTCAAATTTATCTACAATGTGTTTAAATTATTCAATTTATTTTAAAAATCTATTGCGTTTAAATTATAGATAGGAAGAAACTTATTAAATAAGTTTCTTCTATTTTATCTAAATATTTACTTAAAAAAAGAATTATATTATATCAATATATATTGAAAATTCTTTTTATCAAAATAATAATATTAAAGAAAAAATTATTAAAAATAGAATAAAAAATATAAAAAAAGAATTTAATTGTTTAAAACATTTATACTTGAAAAATATAATTTATAAGAATATTTTTGTTAAAGAAAAATAATATATAAGTGTATAATTGTAAAAAAAAATTAATACTTACTAAAAAATGAGTACAGTACAAGTTATGCTCGTTCGTCAAACTTTGCCAGATTGATTTATAAGTATATGTTTGATAGATTTATAATCATTAGATGTTGCTGTATAATTTATTAGTATATTAGGAAATATATTATTATCAAAAAGTTGCATTGAAATAGCATAAACGCAAGCATCTGTTTGCAAACCATAACATCAATCTCTTTGTTTTTTAATAATATGTATTTTAATTTTTTTATATATTTATTTTCTAAACCATAACCAAAATTTTAAAAGATGAAACTATTATTGAGAAATTGTTTCACAAAATTTTTTCGTCATCATTTGTCAAATTATTCCATTTTAATTTGTTAATATAAAAACTATTTTTTTTATTTATAAATTTAGTAAAAATATAGTAATCATAATTATTAGTTTTGATTAATTGATTTATTTTGTCTGCTAAATCGAAATATTTCTTATTAATAAATCATTTTTACATATCAATAATTAATAAAAATTTACTCATTACCCCCAAAAATAATAAACTGATAAAAACAGTAATTGTTTTTATCAGTTATACTTGGCAGAGAGGACAGGATTCGAACCTGCGGTTGGTTGCCCAACACGCGCTTTCCAAGCGCGCACTTTAGACCACTCGGACACCTCTCTAAGTTTTTTTATTTTACTATATAGAATAAATTTTTGCAACACTTATTTTTAAATTTTTTACAAGAATAAAATTATAATTCACTGATTTTATTTAGAAACAGTTTTCTAATTTTTTAGTTACAAATTCTTTATAAAAAAATTAAATAAAAAAATTATTAAAATTAAATTTACTAGTTGGTAAATTTTTTTATTTAAAATGAAATATTTATATATAAAACTTTACAACTGAACCAAAATTTGTATTTACGTAATTAATCTTTTGAGTTTTAGGAATTTTATTGATATATGTATTCAAGGCATAAAAAGTAGAGTTGTGTCCTACAATAATGACAGTGTTTAATTCTTTGCTTTTTTCAAAAATTTTTTCAAAACCTGAAAAACATCTATCAATAAAATTTCTACACGTTGTGAAGTTTGTGTTTTTATATGCGTAATTAAAATAATTTTCTTTAAAATCTTCTGCGTATAGTTTTTCTTGATCTAATGTAAGTTGTTCTCTTTCATCAAATTCTTTCCAAATTAAAAGTGGAGCCTTAAATTTCTTATTTAAAATATTTGCCGTTTGTAGTGTGCTAGTTTGCGGGGAACAAAATATGCAATCGACTTTTTCTTGTTTAATATAACTAAGTGAATTTTTGATTTGTAGATAGCCAAGCATATTAAGTTTATTAGTTTTTAAGTTTGTTTTTCCGTGTCTAATAAAAATAATTTTCATAACAATGATTTTCCTCCTCCTTTATTAGATAAAGAAGATAAAAGAAGAAATTATAATTTGCGCTAGATAATAAAAGGCGTGATTTATTATAATTAAAGTTTTATCTTTTTCTTTATCTCCAAAGTATTGCAAAGAGAGAATTAAGTCAGAAATTAAAAACATAACAAATCCAATTGCTAAAATATAGGTTGGAATCGTTGTTATTATAAATGATGAGTAAATCGCAAGAATGGTTGTAAATATTAAAATAAAAGAATAAATATTAACTAAAATAGTAAAATTTTCATAGTTTAGTTTAAGAAGTTTTTTAGAAACAAAATAAATAATTATGGCTAGTATAATTGACGAAATAAAAATAATAAAAACAGGAATCAAATGATATTTTAGTAAACTTTCATAAGGAGAGGCAATCAAGAATATACCTGCAATATAGAATAAATGACCTATTAAAAAAGAAGTTATTCCAGCATAGAGATATTGATTTTTATGAAAGTGGTACATAACCTTTAAATCAAGAATTATATCTCCAATAAGTCCACACAATAAGCCAAATATAATCATTGTAATTGATAGAGATGTAAATTGATTTGAATCAGACTTATTTAAATAGAGTACAAGAGCAAGGGCTACAAAACAAAAAGAGGCAACTATTTTAGATATTAAACCATAAGTTTCACCTTTTTTTACTCTCAAACATATAAAAACACAGGATGTAATTAAACACAAAATTATACCACTTATTAAATAAATCATCTTTTACCCCTTTTTTATAAATATACTAATTATAAAGTTTTTAGTAAAAAAATCAAAACATTATTAACAATTTTAAAAGGAAAAGTTATGAAAAAAATTAAAGTTGCTATTTTAGGTTATGGAAATTTAGGAAAGAGTCTAGAAGAATTAATTTTGAAAAACGAACTTTTTGAATTAATTGGAATTTTTTCAAAAAGAAGAAATTTAAAAAGTAAATTTAATACTTCAATTTTTAATCTTAACAATTTACAAATCTATTCAAATAAAATTGACATTGTTTTTGTTTGTCAAGGTAGTTATAATGGTGTAGAAAATTTAAGTTATAAACTAATTGAAAACTTTAATTTTGTTGATAGTTTTGATACTCATAAAAAACTAAAAAATTATATAAAAAGGTTAGATAAAAAGTCAAAAGTTTATGGAAAAGTTTGTCTCTGTGCCTTTGGTTGGGACCCGGGTTTATTAAGTTTATTTAGATTGTTATTTTATGCTATTTCTGGTGAAAAAATCTTTTCAAACTGTTTTTGGGGAGAGGGAGTTAGTCAAGGACATAGTAACGCAATTAGACAAATTAAAGGCGTTAAAAATGCGATACAATATACCGTTCCAATTACCAAACAAATCGAAAAGTGTAGAAAAGAATTTAATTTTTTTCCATCCGAATTTGAAAAACATTTAAGAATTTGTTATGTTTCTACTTTTGATTTTGCAAATAAAATACAAATTGAAAATGAAATAAAAAATATGAAAAATTATTTTCAAGGATATGAAACTGTCGTTCATTTTGTAAATGATGAAGAGGTTGTCAAAAGACAAAAATCACTATCTCATAGAGGGCTAGTGATTTCAAATTATAAAATTTTAGATAAATACAATACTAAATTGGAATTTAGTTTAGATATACAAAGCAATCCCTATTTTACGGCACAAGTTATGATTATGGGAGCAATGGCTGTTAGTTATTTAGTTAAAGAAAAAAAATTTGGTGCATATTCCATTTTTGATTTGCCAACAAAATACTTTGTTAATTTTACAAAAAAAGATTTGAATGGTTTTTTATTGTAATTTTAGTAGAGGGAATTTGTCGCAAAATTTTAGAAAAATTTTGAAAAATCTTTGATTTTTAGCAAGTTACACTTGCCGACAAATTCCCCGTATAAAAACAGTTAAAAAATTTAATTATTTTATTTAGTTTTTATTTTGAGAAACTTTAAAAATTTCACAAATTGGTATTATTAAGAAAGATAGGGTAAAAACGGTAATCCACTGCAATATTGAAAGAGGAGCCATTCCAAGAATTTGTGAAAGAGGTGGAATGAAAGATATAAGAACAAACAAACCGATTTCAATTAAAAAGGCAATATTAATAAATTTATTTTTAAAAGGACTATCTTCAAAAATACTCTTGTTAGAATGAACATTATACATATGAAATAATTGTATAAAATTTAATGTTAAGAAAGCCATAGTAGATGCAATTTCTTTTGAATTAAAAACAAATATACCAATCAAGAAAGTGATAATTACAATTAAAGCCTGGGCAATTCCTTGATAAACAATATCAAAACCAACCCTACCTCCAACAATGCTTTCTTTTGGGTTTCTAGGAGGAACATTCATAATATCTTTTTCGCCTTTATCAATTCCAAGAGCGATTGAAGGGAAGGTATCGGTAATTAAATTAATAAAGAGTATTTGGACGGCACTTAAAAAAGCAAATTGAGGGAAGAATAAAGTAATTAAAAAAATTGCAAGAACTTCGGCAATATTACAACTAAGCAAGAATTGTATAGTTTTTTTAATATTAGCAAAGACTTTTCTGCCTTCTTCAACAGCGACAACAATAGTTGCAAAGTTGTCATCACTTAGAATCATATTAGAGACTCTTTTTGTAACATCTGTTCCAGAATTTCCCATACCGATACCGATGTCGGCACATTTAATACTAGGAGCATCATTAACTCCATCGCCGGTCATAGCGACAATTTTTCCGTTTGCTTGAAGTGCCTTTATTATTCTTACTTTATGTTCAGGACTGACGCGAGTAAAAACATTATATTTATTTATTTCTTTTGCAAGTTCTTTATCGCTAAATTTATCTAAAAAACTACCATTAACGACTTGTTCAGGAGAAGTAACCATATTGAGTTGCTTTGCGATAGCATAAGCGGTGTCCTTGTGGTCTCCCGTAATCATCACAGTTCTAATACCAGCAGTTTTACATTTTTTTAGTGCAGAATATACCTCTATTCTAGGTGGGTCAATCATTCCACAAAGTCCAATAAAAACAAGTTTGTCTTCGGTAATCTTTTCTTTATATTCATAAGAATTTGTAACTTTTTCTAGTCTTTTAGTGGCAAATCCCAAAACTCTTAAAGCTTTATTACACATTATATTGTTTTGTTTTTTTATTCGCTGTTTATCAAATTGAGTTAAAAGTTTAATTTGGTTATTTTCTAAACAAAATTCACACTTTTCTAACAACTCATCAATCGCACCTTTTGTATACTGAATATAATAACCATCAATTAAATTTACAGTTGTCATAAGTTTTCTGCAAGAGTCAAATGGAATTTCTCCAACTCGTTTATACTCTTTTTCCATTTTATCTTTATCAAAGCCATTTAAAGTGGAATACCTAATTAAAGCACTCTCTGTTGGATCGCCAATAAAATCATCATTTTGTCTTTTTGCATCATTGCACAAGTTCATACATCTAAATAGTTCTAAATTTTCTTGATTTGGGGTGTTAACTTTGTTAGAAAAAGATTTATTATTTACAAAAATTTCTTGGACTGTCATTTTATTTTGAGTAATGGTTCCTGTTTTGTCTGAACATATAACCTGACAACAACCAAGCGTTTCAACGGCGTGAAGTTTTTTAATAATAGCATTCTTTTTTGCAAGTTTAGTAACTCCAATTGACAATATAATTGTTACGACTGCTGGTAAACTTTCGGGAATTGCAGCAACGGCGATTGCCACTGCCGTTAGGAATGAGTCTATGTAACCTTGATGGGCAAAAATAACATCAACTAAGAAAATAATTATTGCGATTGCAAGAACAATAAATGTAATTATTTCACCAAGTTTATTAAGGTTTTTTTGAAGTGGAGTGCTTTCATCTTTGTCTTGGTTAAGCATAGTGGCAATTTTTCCGATTTCTGCATTGTGTCCGGTTGCTACAACTACGGCTTTTGCCCTGCCATAAACAACTATGGTAGAAGAAAAGCACATATTTTTTCTATCCCCTAAATTTGTTTTTGAAGGTAAAACAATATTGGAAAATTTTTCAACTGCAAGACTCTCTCCTGTTAAAGAAGATTCATCACATTTTAGACTAGAACTTTCAATAAGCAAAACGTCTGCGGGTACTACATCTCCTGCTTCTAATAAAATAATATCTCCAACAACTAAGTCGCTAGTTTTTATATTTTTTTGTTGGTTATCTCTAATTACTTTTGAATAAGGTTGAGAAAGTTTTTTAAGGCTTTCTAGGGCGTTTTCTGCTTTTATTTCTTGAATAAAACTTAAAGTTGCATTTATAAGAACGATTATAAAAATAATAATAGCGTCGATTAATTCAGTTGAACTATTTTGTACTATGGCAAATATGAGTGAAATAATAGAGGCGCAAATCAAAATAATTACCATAATATCTTTAAATTGCGAGAAAAACTTTACAAAATAATTAGTTTTTTTATTTTCCTGCAACTGATTATAACCATTTTGCTTTAATCTTTTTAGTGCTTCTTGTTCAGTTAAACCATTTAAAGATGATTGTGTTTCTTTTAATGTTTCTAAAATTGTTTTTGAATGAAAGTTACTCATAAAAGCCCCTTAACAAATTTAATTGGAATAGTGTCCTATTTATTAATTAATATTTATGAGTTTTTCTTGTTATGCTAAAATATTTTTATTAAAACATTACTAAAATTAATATAAAGTTGACAATATTTTATTAATATTCAATAATATAATGTACTAATTTAGTTTAATAGTTTTTTTAAAAGGTCTAGTTATGAAAAAAGAGTTTAATCTTCCAAAAAATACTTTTTTAATTATTCTCTTTGTGCTTTTTAGCGCCCTGTTATCCTCTTTATTTTTTGATTATTATAAGGCAGGAGCAAGTAGTAATTTAATTAATTCTTATTCTCAGTCGGCAAGTGAAGGTTTAAATTTATTGTCTAGTTTGCCAACCGAGATAACTAGATACCGAGCAGGAAACGGAAGTATAACTTTTTATCCTTCTATTGAAGTCAAAGATTATGATGAAAATTTAAATTATGTTCCACCAGAAGTTAACAACTATGAACCAACGGCTGTACTGTTATTGGAAAATGCTCAAATTAATGCCAATACTCAAATTACACATAATTATATAAATTATTTTGTAGGCATTGCCATTAGTGAAAAAGTACAAATTGTTTTAAAGGGTAATAACTATATTAACTTAAATGAAAATCAAGATACAGTTGGTATTTTTGCACTTAATTCAAACACTTCAATCTCAAACTATTATAATATTTTAAATGCAAAAGAACCTCACCCTGTTTTATTTGGTTTAGATTTAGAAAACATACAAACTAAAAATCAAGATGAAATTGAAGATAGTTATTTAAATATTAAAATAAGTTCAGGGGCAGACATTAATTTAGTAAATGGGATGACTGTACTTGGAGACATTAGTTTAAAGCAACTTGAAGATGAGTTTGGAGAAAGCGACGAAAATCAAGATGGCCCTAAATTTAAAGATAGAGGAAACTTAAATATTAATAGCGGAACTATTTATATAGATTTAAATGATAGAATCAATTCAACAGGTATTTTTGTACACAATGTAATTAATATTGGAAATTGCAAAGTAAATGTTAATGGTGGTAGAGATTGTATTTTTTCTATGTATGAAAGAATTAATATAAATGATGGAGATCATTCTTTAAAAAATTTTTTAGAAAATGGTTTACTAACTTATAATGGTAACATTTATATCAATAACGGAGTTATAAATATAGAAAATCTTGCTAGTAATAGTATTAATTTTGTTAAAGGCGTATGTGTTGATTATAATGAGCTAGATGAAGATAGAAAAACTTATTCTTTTGTTTTAAATGGTGGAAAAATTGATATAAAAATCAATTCTTACAATGAAGGAAATGCCATTTACAGTGAACAAATAATACTTAAAACAGGAGATATTAATTGTAGCGTTAATGCTCCGGGTGAAGTAAACTATGTTTTTTCTAATCAACCAGACATTGTAACTATTGGGGCTGAAATTTTTGGTTGTTTAGAAAGCGATGGGAATGAACTTATTAATTATAATTCAAATGATTATCAAGAGTATAAGTTTTTTAGTTTTATTAGAATAGAAACGCCAGCCGATGAAATGGATAATGTTACATTAATTGTAATGATTGTTTCTTTTGTAATTTTTACGGCATTTTTATTAACGATTTATTTTGTTCAAAAAAATATAAAAAGTAAAAATAAATAATTTTAAAGGTAAAAAATAACGCTTTTATATATAGCGTTATTTTTTGTATATTTTATTTATTAAAATGAAAATAAATTATAATAAAAAAATTTAATATTTACAAAATTGAAATTTTTTTAGTGATTACTAATTTAGTCAACTAAAACAATTAAATTGTTTAACTTTTATTTTTCAGTATTTTTAAATATTAAAAATAATAATAAATTTTTTATCTTTGGTCAGAAACATTTGCGTTTGAATTGTTTTGCTGTAATTCAGCGACAGATGAATATGGTACTCCGGAAGTTGTTCCATTTAAAAGAGCAATATCGATTGCGTTCTCCGGGTCGCCCCAAGAATTCCCAGAAAATTCAAATAGGGCATTATCCACCACCCAACCGCGAGTGTTGTAAACAACATTATGAGTAATGTATCCGGTAGAATTTGGATTTAAATATCCGCTTTGTCTAAGAGAATATAAAATATTACCATCAATCCAACTATTTTGAACTCCATTTTGAGTTACAATTCCTCTATTTGTTACCCAAGTGTCTGAACTACCTGCTTGTGTTGGTCCATAAAAAATATTATTTCTAACCACATTATTAGCCCCTCCAATTTGAAGTAATTCAGTAGGGTAGGCAGTATTACTTGTAAAAGTTAAACCCTCAATTTTATTTCCCGTACCGGTTATTAGCAAGGGAACAGTATTTGCTGTTTGTAAAATTACTGCATTAGGTTTTCCTGTAATTGTAAGATTGTTTTTTGATATATTTACTGTTGAGTCAATTGGATAAGTTCCATCATATAAAGTTATAGTTCCATTATTTGCTACAACATTTAAGGCGTCTTCAAGGGTTGGCAAAGGATTTGATTGTGTTCCAATACCACCAATGGTATTACTTCTTACATATACAGAATAGGGATTCAAAACATTATTTGGATTTGGCCCGGTTGGCCCGGTAGCCCCAGCCAATCCTGTTGCACCTGTTGGCCCTGTTGGCCCTGTTGAACCTGCTAAACCTTGAATCCCCTGTATCCCTTGTGGACCGGTAGGGCCTGTTGACCCCGTAGGCCCTGTTGGCCCGGTAGGACCTGTTGAACCTGCGCCTGTTCCAGCAGGTCCGGTAGGTCCTGTTGGTCCTGTTGGTCCACTTAAACCATTACTTCCTCTTTCTCCACTAGGACCGGTAGGTCCCGTTGGACCGGTTGGACCATTCACTAATTTTTCTATGAAGATTTTCTTTTTATTAAAACATTTATTATTACAGTTCATTATTTCTCCAAAACTTTATAAAATATTTTATGCGGATAAAAGATAACTTGTTATTTTATAAATTATAAATAAAAAAAAAGACTGTTATAGATTATTCTTTCAGTTAATTAACAGTCTTTTTTGTTTATTATTTTTTAGTTTTTATATACTAAAACAGTTCCATCTTCTTTGACTTCAATTTTATCTCCACTCTCTACCTGTTTTAAAAATTTGCTACCTAGTTTATCAATTGCAATTATATTGCTATTTTCCCAATTTCGAGCAAGAATAATTCCAGAACAAGCAAGAGAATCTATTTCTTGTGAAAAAAGCATTGCAGATGGGTTAATTCCCATTGAACAAATTGTTTGAATTACAAGTCCACCTGTTGTTGAACCAATAGTTTGAGGTAGGCATAAAATTTTACCGGTTAAGTTTTTCTTATATAAATCTGGATTATTTTGGTCAGAACTATAAACTTGTTTTGCATTCTTTAAAGCACTTTTTTGAAATGTTGCAAGTGTATTTACTCCTTGTTTTGAAACAATAGCCTCACCGACAAGATTTCCTTTTGCTATAACTCTACCTTTAAATTTTAAGATTTTTTTATCTTCCATTTTATCTAACCTCCTTACCACAAACGATTTTTAATAAGTCCTCATCTTTATAGTACCTAGATGAAGAATAAGTTCTTAGTTTATTTGAACAAGTAATTATAGGTTTTTTCCCGGCAATTGGGTTATTTGTGTACATCAAAGGACAAATGCAAGAAACCTTAGCACCCGTTTTCATAAAATCTTTATATTCCTGGGTTTGTGTAAACTTTTCTTTAATTTGAGGGCTTGTGGTTAGGATTGTTCTAACTGCTACTCTTTTTCTATTGTTTTCTTTTAAACCGTTAACAATATTTTTTGACCATTCAACAAGTTGAGAATAACTTAGATGAGGACAACCTATAAAGCATAATTGTGGTTTAGAGTCCTTGTCTTTCCAAAGGATAGGATAACTTTTATAAATTCTTTCAAGTTCTTTATCGTCAATTACATATTTTTTTGCGTTTTCTTTTATTAGTTTTTTACCAAGTTTTTTAGCCTCAGGAGTTAACTTGTCAATGTGATATAAACCTACGGCACCATTTGATGCGCACGCTGCTCCAAAATCTTTTAAATAACTTTTTGTTTCATCATTAAGTTCCTTTCCTAAGAATTTGTCTAAACCTATTACGTAAGGAACATCTTCCATAACTTTTAGTCCAATAGCACTTCCTAATATTTGAGGTAGTGGTTTTTTTGTTGTCTTTACTTCTATAATCCAATCTGCTTTTCTACCTTCGTTAGTGAGCAATCCAAAATATGGGACTTTACCTATTATACAACCAAACAAATCTAACATTCCACTATTTCTATTGCATCTTGCTCCTAGGACAGAATTTGCATAGACGACTGCTGAACTTTCAGCCCAAGATAGAATATCTCCATATTTAGGTTGATTTCCAACTTCATCTTGATAGCAAGTGCAAGTAAAAGAATTTTCATCTCTTAGACCTATTTTCTTTAATTGTTCTTCATATCTTTTTTGTTGACTATACATAATTTTACTAAAAACCAATTTGTTTAGTAAATTGCACTTTACATTGCTATAATCAATAGGTCTAGGGTCAACTGTAAATTTAACACTTGATTTAATTCCTGCATTAATAATTTCATCCATAATTCTAAATAATGGTTTAATAAGCCCTATTCCAAAAGATGTAACAAGATGTCCATCGTGAGTAATTTTTACTAACTTTTCAGCCCCAAATACGTCTCCAAATTCAACTAAGGTTTTTAGAATTTTTGCTTTAACAGGTCCTTGCTTTCCTTCTAAAATTTTCTTTTCTTCTAGTGTAAGTTTCATTTGTATCTCCTTTTTTAAACTAAAAAAATTCTATCACTTTTAACTAATTTTAACAAATTTTTTAACTTATTTTTTTAAATTTTTTTTTATTTTTAAAAAGTTTTACAAAAACTAATTTTATATGATAACATTATTTAAAGAGAGCGAGGAATTATGAAAAAATTTTACCAATTATCAGGTCAAGAAACATTGACTAAATTAAATAGTTCAGTAAACGGCTTAACTAATGTTGAGGCAAATATTAGACTTGAAAGAGACGGAAAAAATATTTTAGAAGAAAAACATAGAAGAAGTGCTATTAAAATATTTTTTAATCAATTTGCAAATATGATGATTTTACTTTTGATATTAGTAGGTTTTGTATCTCTTTTTTATTCAATTTACAACGGAGAAAGTCTAATTGAAGCCATTGTTATTTTAGGTTGCGTTTTAGTTAACGCCTTGATGGGGTTTAGTCAAGAATTAAAAAGCGAAAATGCTATTGAAGCCTTAAAAGATTTAACAGAGTCTAAAATAAAAGTCAAAAGAGACGGCGTCTTTATTGAAATTGACACCGAGCAAATTGTAGTTGGAGATGTATTACTATTAAACGCAGGAGATAAAGTTCCGGCTGATTGTAGAATTTTAACTTGTGTTAATGCCAAAGTTGATGAATCTATCTTAACAGGAGAAAGCCTTGCAGTTGAAAAACAAGTTGATTCAATTAAAAAGGAAGTTTTATTGCAAGATAGAATAAATATGCTTTTTAGTGGTACAAGTCTTGTAAATGGTAAGATAGAGGCAGTAGTTGTTTCTACCGGAATGAATACTGAAATTGGAGCAATAGCAAACAGTTTAACAAAGAAAGATGAAACTTTAACTCCATTGCAGGTAAAGGTAAAAAAGGTTAGTTCATTTATAACTTTTATTGCTTGTATTTTGATTGCACTTACTCTTGTTTATGGTATAGTTCAAAAATTGGAAGCGCTTTCAATAATAATGTTATGTATATCTATGATTTTAGCGGCCGTTCCTGAGGTTTTACCTGTTTCGATTACAGCAACGCTTACTATTGGTGTTCAGCAAATGTCAAAAAGGCGCACTATTGTTAAACAACTTTCTGCCATTGAAACCTTAGGATGTTGTCAAATTGTTTGTTCTGATAAAACCGGGACTATTACCACTAACGAAATGACTGTTGTGGAATTATTTACAAATGGTAAAATTTATAGAGATGTAAAGAGTTTTAACAATGAAAATAAAATGTTTTATAATGTTTTTGCCCTATGTAACGACAGTCAAAAAGATATAAAAAATAAAGGTAATTTTATTGGAGACCCCGTAGAAATTGCTCTTAGTAAATACTTGTATAATCTCAGCATAAACGTTGATGAGCAAAGAGAAAAATATAAGAGGGTTGGAGAAATACCTTTTGATTCAACTCGAAAAATGATGAGTACAATCAATAAAGTTGACAATGAGTTGTATATGTTTACCAAAGGAAGCCTTGGAGATTTACTTACAAAATGTTCAAGAGTTTATAAAAATGGTTTAGAATATAATTTAACTCAAAGCATTAAGAACAAGTTTTTACATAAAGAAAAATTAATGAGTAAAAAGTCTTATAAAGTATTAGCATTTGCGTATAAGAAAATTGATTCTAAGAAAAAATACGGGAATGAAGATGAAGATGATTTAGTTCTCCTTGGAATAGCAGGAATGATTGACCCTCCAAAAGACGGAGTAAAAGAGGCTGTTAAAAAGTGTATAGAAGCAAAAATGAAACCAATTATGATTACAGGGGACAGTTTGCAAACGGCGTTTTCCATAGCAAAAGAAGTAGGAATTTTAACCTCTAAAAGTCAAGGTGTAGAGGGTAAGGAAATAAATAATTTAACTGATGATGAACTTGTAAGTTTTGTAAAAAAATATACTGTTTTTGCAAGAGTTACTCCTGAACATAAAGTGAGAATAGTAAGGGCTTTTCAACAAAGTGGAAAGGTTGTTGCTATGACGGGAGATGGAGTAAATGATGCTCCGGCGTTAAAACTTGCTCATGTCGGTATTGGTATGGGTAAAGCAGGGACTGATGTTACTAAAAATGTTGCAGACATAATTTTGATGGACGATAGTTTTTCAACGATAATTACAGCAGTTGAAGAAGGTAGAAGAATTTATAATAATGTATTAAGAACAATTCTTTATAATTTGTCTAGTAATTTTGCAGAAATCTTTTTAATATTATTTGGAATGATTATAACAAAAAATATTATTTTACCTTTACATATTTTGTATATTGATATTGTAGCAGATACATTGCCTTCCATAGCACTTGCGTTTGAAAAAGACAATAAAGATAGTATGAAACAAAAACCGTTTGGTTTAAATAGACAAATTTTTACTCCGTTTATGATTTGTTCTATAATTGTTACAGCGCTCATTGAAGCATTAATTTCTCTTGGGATTTTCTTTATTGCAGAAGATATGTTTAATTTACAAGTGGCACAAACGCTTGCTTTACTTTCGGTTGTTTTTGGAGAATTTACATTCACTTATAATTGTAAGGAATTAAAAACATTTACCTTCAAAAAAGGCTTGTTTGGAAACAAATTTATCAATTTATCTATTTTAGGGCTTATGGTTGTTCAAGTCGTTGTTTTCTTTACTCCTGTGGGAACTATTTTTGGACTTGCACCTATTAGTTTTGTACAATTCTTAGTTGTGTTTTTAGCAAATGTATTAGGCTTTTTATTAATAGAATTAGCAAAACCTATTATGGCAAAAACTTGTAAAGATTAGTATAAATTTGTATAAGTTTCTACTAATTTGACTAAATATGTAACTTTTATTATAATACTTTTGTTAGAGGATAAAATGTCTAAAAACAAGAGTATTATAATAATTTTTTTTATTTTTATCTTAACTCTTTTGTTAATAAGTTTACAAGATAGGGAGAAATCATTAACTGTTCATTTTGATTCAAATGGTGGCAGTTCTTGTAGTTCTGTTGTTTTTGTTGAAGGGCAAGAATTTATTTTTCCAGAAGAACCTACACGAAAAAATTTTGTTTTTGAAGGCTGGTACTTAGACAACAATACTTTTAATCAAAAGTTTGATACAAATTATTTAATAAGTTTAGATTTAAATAAATCTATGAAAATAAAAGTATATGCAAAATGGAGTTTTTGTGCAGAGATAAATTTTGTTACAAATGGTGGAAGTGAAATCTTAGACTACGATTATTCTAATCAAACTTTACCACAGCCCACAAAGACAAACTACACCTTTGCAGGCTGGTATTTAGACAATTATACATTTAATAAAAAATTCGACTTTAATGGTAATTTTGAAGTTATAAATAATAAGATTGTTTTGTACGCCAAATGGAATATTATAAGTGGAATAAACTATAAAACAATTTACTACAAATCTACAAATAATGAATATGAACAACAATTTTTATGTAAGTATGACTTATTAGATGAAATAAACTCATTACATTTATATAAACCAGAAATCATAGGCTTGGAATTTCAGGGTTGGTATTTAGATGATGATTATATTTCAAAACTTGAAAACATAGTAAATTTTAATGATTTTGACTCAAACATTATCTATATTTATGGAAAATTTTTGCAAAAAGAAGTTGAAAGTTTGAAACTTTTTGGACAAATTAAAGATAAGTATAACTACGGCGAGGAAGTGGATTTTAATGATGCCTATGTCAAGATAAGTTATGTTAATAAATCTTATGAAGATGAATTTGTTTTACTTTCTTTAAACAACACTAGTGGTTTTACATCAGTTGATGAAAACAATGGTTATGATTTAATTAATATTACACAGTATAACGATTATACATTCAAATCTTATATAGTTTTTGAAATTAATGAAAAACAATTATTAATTCCTTATTATGTTTATAGTGATTTAAAAGAGTTTAGTATAAATCAAGAAAACTTAATGTTTGTTCATGGAGATAGTTGGGATTTATCAAAAAAGGAAATTTATGCAAGTTGGATTGATAACGCTGGTAACAATGGAGTTACTAAACTTGAAAACAAATACAAAGATTATCAATCAACAGGAATAAATAAAACAGAAAATAATTATTTATTGATTAATTTTAAAACTAGCAATTATGGTAATTTTGAAGCCTATTTGAGATTTAGATTTAGAGTTATAAAAATTAATTATTCTGTAACTCCAATTTCTCCAATCAAAGCAGTTGTAGCAGAAAATGAAAAAATTTTTTTAAATTCAGATGAAAGTTTACTTTATAAAACATTAAAAGTCTATTTTTCTCAAAATGAAGATGATTTTGTATTGTGGGGTTATTTTAAATCTAACGATATTATAAAGGACATTAATACAACTAAGTCAGGCTGGCAAGTAGCAAATGTACTTTACAATGGGCAAGATATTGAAGTGGACTACTTTGTTATTAATGTTTTTGACATTTACAAATGTAGTATTCAGTATATGGATAGCGTGCCAAAGGATTATGTGATTGAATCTGGTGTTTCAATACAGTTTTACTTAGAAGATTATTCATTTTCTGATGTTGTATTAATTGATGATTTTATAACTTTAATAGACACAAGTAGTACAGGGAAAAAAGTAGCAGAGTTTACTTATAAAAATTGTAAGTTTATGCTCGAATATGATGTAGTTTAATTCTTTACTTTGGAGTTTTATGAACGCTTGTGTATTTAAATAAACTTGACTTAAATTTTGATTATTAATATAATAAAGTCATTAAAAATTAATTAAGTGTTACATTTTTAAATAAAAAGGAAAATTATGATTGATTTAAGTAAAATTGTGCCTTCAAATTTTATTGAAGAAGAAATTTTGGAAGATTTAAAGTCTGGTAGAGCAAAAGAAGTTATAACTAGATGTCCTCCTGAACCTAGTGGCTATTGGCATATAGGACACTGCAAGGCTTGGATGATTGATTTTGAAACAGCAATTAAATTTGGCGGTTATACCTATCTTAGAATGGATGATACTAATCCTAGTAGAGAACAGGGAGAATTTGCTGAAAGTTATGTTGAAGATTTAAAATGGCTTGGATATACTCCAAAGGCCGTAATTTTTGCAAGTGAAGCCTATTTTGAAAAAATTTATGAGATTGCTGAAAAAATGATTCAAAAGGGTTATGCTTATGTTGATGAACTTTCTCAAGATGAGCAACTTAAAATGAAAGGAACTTTAAAAGAACCGGGTATAAATAGTCCTTATAGAGATAGACCGATAGAAGAAAGCCTAAGATTATTTAGAGAAATGAGAGCGGGAAAATTTCCTGACGGTTCACTCACATTAAGGGCAAAAATAGATATGTCGCATCCTAATATTTTAATGCGTGACCCTATTATGTATAAAATTTCTCGTGAACACCACTACAAAACGGGAGATAAATGGTGTATTTATCCTATTTATGATTTTGCACACCCAATGGAAGATGCTTTGGAAGGTGTAACTTACAGTCTTTGCGATATAACTTTTAGAGTTCATAGAGAGGTGTATGAGTGGTTTATAGAACATGGTTGGGACAAACCTTATCCACCAAAACAAAGGGAGTTTTCTACTTTAAATTTAGAAAATGTTCTTCTTGGTAAAAGATATCTTAAAGCGCTTGTCAATTCAGGAAAAGTTTTAGGTTGGGATGACCCTAGATATATGACTATTGTAGGTATGAAAAGGCGAGGTTATACGGCAGAAGGTGTAAAGAATTTTATTCGCAGTTGTGGTGTTGTTGCTAGTGAAAGTACTATTCCGTTTAGTTCTCTTGAATATTATATTAGAGATGATTTAAATAAAGTTGCAACCAGAACTATGGTTGTTTTAGACCCTTTAAAAGTGATTATTACAAACTATGATGAAGATAAATTAGAAGAAATAGAAATTCAAAACAATCCTAATGATGAAAATGCTGGAACACATAAAAGTATGTTTGGTCGGGAAATTTTTATTGAAAAAGAGGACTTTTCAACGAATCCACCTCCAAAGTACAACCGATTGGTCGAAGGTGGTATGGTTAGGCTTAAGGGCGCCTACATTATTAAGTGTAACCAAGTGGTATATAAAGAAAATGGAGAGATTGATTACCTCAAATGTGAATATATTCCAAATTCTAAAAGTGGCCAAGACAGTTGTGGAATTAAGGTAAAGGGAACAATTCATTTTGTCGCAAAAGAAAATGGATTTGAAGTAACTATTAGAAATTTTAAGAACTTAATTAAAAGTGAATATTTGTGGCCAAGCAAAGCCCTTGCACAAGGAGTTAGTATAGATGAAATTTTAGAACCAAATTCTCTTGTTGAAACCAAGGCTATTGCTGAGAACTTTTTAAAAAATGCAAAACCCTATGATAAATTTCAGTTTATGAGAAAAGGTTATTATACTCTTGATAAAGATTCGACAAATTCAAATTATATTTTTAATTCTACCATATCTTTAAAAGACTCGTTCAAAAAATAAATAGTAAGTTTTATAGTTTTTTTGCAGATAAAGTTATTACAAAAATTTGTAAAAAAGTTGTAGCAAATTTTTAGAAAAGAGTTAAATTTTATAAAATTATGAAAATTCTTTGAAATTTTTTAATTAAAATAAAAACCCCTAAATTAAGATTTTTATCTTTTTTAGGGGTTAATTTTTAAAAGAAATAAAAACTAGTTTTAAAATAAGTAAGTTACAACTTGCTTGACATTTGCTCTAAAAAAATTATAACTACTAAATTTATCTATTTAAAATTAAAAGTTACTTTTATAAAATGTTTTTATGGTGCTCCACGAGGGATTCTAACCCCCAACCCTTGGTTCCGAAGAAATTGAAGCCTTTTGTCATAGGTTCAACTTTTCGTGCCATTTTTTATCATATTTTACCGTTTATAAAACCACCTTAACTTCTTTATTTATCAGCGATTTAGTCACATTGTTTTAACAAAAATTAGTATACAACATTTCAAAACAAAAACACAACACAAAATAACACATTTGCAAAAATCTTGCATTTTTGTTGCATAAATTTGTAAAAGGTCTATAAAATTTTGTATAGTATAATTATGAGAATTTTATAAAAGAAAAAACCAAAGATGAAATTGGATAGTACAAGTAGGAGTAACACTTCACTTCGACCCAAAAGGCGAAACAAGAATAAGAATAACTTTTGCGACTTCAAAAATTTATTAAATGCAAGAAGAAAAAGAACGCATAAACAAGACGAAAACTAATAAAAATAAAAGATTCCCTGTCATACACCTATTCACTTTTGAAAATTATATGATATAATTAAATTACATGAATAAAAACTTTCGAAAAACAAGATTAAATATTATACATTAATCTTGTTTTTTGTAATATAAAACCCCCAGATAGTCTGGGGTTTTATATTACAAGAAAAGGTTGAAGAAAAAATTTCTTCAACCTTTTGCATTTTATAAAGGAGAAAAATATGAATATTAAAAAATTATGGCAAGGATATAGATTCCCAAATTGTGAAAATTGCAAAAAGGATTGTCAAGGACATTTGGATTATGGAAACTTGTGCTCAAATCTAAATTATTTAAAAGATTATGCCGAAGTGAATTATGAGAAAAATAAAGAGAGTTTTAATTCACTTAAAAATTTAACAACAAACAATAAATTAAATATCTTTTCTTTTGGTTGTGGACTTGGATTAGATTACATTGGAGCAAATGAAATTTTTGGAAACAATTTTAATTACTATGGAATAGATGAAGGCGATTGGGTAATTAAAAAGACAAATGCTTATAAAAA
>CASESH010000003.1 GCA_949290565.1 uncultured Christensenella sp.
TCTTAGCATTTACTCGTACGATTTGAACTTTGAAAAATCTGTTAGTTTAACTATAAAATATAATTTTGATTTTAACAAAGATAAGGTCGCTGATGAGTATGTTTTCTTTACCAAAACAATTACTATTTTGCCTAATTTAGAAATTTCTTTAAATCGTCAGATTGATGAAACTGCTAATAAGATTGTTTTATCTTCATCAAGTGAACCTTTTAATTTAGGGTTGCCAACATCTTATATTTATAAACAAAATGGTGTTCAGGGTAGTATTAATTTGAGTGGTTATACTAAACAAGAAAACTTTCAATTTAATGAAAAGTATTTTGATATTGATACTTCTTCTTCAATTCTCATTATTAAAGCCAAAAATGCTAGTCAAGAACTTCCAAGTGGAGATTATAATGAAAGTATTCGCTTTACTTATATGGTAAAAGATGATTTAATGGATGTAGAGTATAATTTAATTTTTGAGTTCGATATTTTAGTTAGAGTTTTTGATTAAAGAGGATATTTATTATGAATTTATTTGATAATCCTAAGTATTATAACAAAGAAGATTTTGATAAAATTAGTTATGAAGACCAACAAGAAATTTTTTTGAAAATTCGTGCGTGGTTACCAAAAGTTCCAAGTGAAGCAAGATATAATTCAGAAAAGTATAAACAAACTATTTTAAAAAGAATGGAACAAGTTTGTGCCTATGCCTGCTCTGGACACATTCCTTCTCAGGACTATATGGGCTATATTTATAAAAGAGGATTTGGAGATATTTTTCCTATCAATTATAAGCGTTCTATTGAGTGGAATATTATCGCCGCTAGAAATGGTAGCAAATTGGCTCCTCAAAGAATGAAGGCTTTTATGAATCCTGCCATTGATTCTATTATGTTAAGTCCTAGATGGCCTCAAATTATTCAATTTAATGATTTGAATTTGGAAAATTATTTCTGGTTTTTAAGTCAATATGTTTGTGATTTTTTATATGCCGATTTAAAATTGGACCCAACGGAAATGTCTAAAAAAGAGTTAATTGAAGAAGATACTAATGAGCGTAAGGCAAGAATTTTCTTTAATAGGTTTAGAGATAGGTGTTTTGAGAGAGCAATTGAATTACTTGTTAAACAATTACCTGAAAATATGCCTAAGGCTGATATTGAAGGTTATGGAGAAGATATGCTTAAAAGTAGTAATTCAAGTGATGAGAAAGATGACTTTGAAGATTTAGATATTGAAGATATTGATGAATAAATGATATTTAACCAAAAAACTTTTTAAGTGAAGAACTTAAAGAGTTTTTTATTTTTAAATACTAATAGAACTAACTTATATTAGTTTTTATTTAAATAAAATAAAATTCTATTATTTGTAATAGTTTTTTTTGTAAAGTAAAAATAATATTAATATAACAAAGTAGGAATAAGTATAGTAGCAAAAGTTTGTATTAGATTAATTTTTCTTATTAAATATTTAAAGAAAAATTTATTTTTTATAAATTTTATGTATCATTTTTAAAATAATTAGATTTTAACTTTTAAATATTATTTTTATATAATTATTTAATTTGTCTTTAAAAATATTCTAGTTTTTGCTTTATTTTACCTTGATTTTATTTTATATTCTTTTAAATTGTAATTTTAAATTTTATTTAGTTATAATTTTTGAGTAATAGTTTATTTTTAGTTTTGCGTATTTTAAAATTTGTTCTTGAAAAATTTTTACATTATGTTACTATATTTATATGAAGGTTACAACAAATAACAAAACATTTAATATTCTATTTAGTTGCGATGAAAAAGATTTTTATAAGGTAAAAGTTTTTGACTTACAAAATAATGAAATAGGGGGAATTTCTTTTAAACTAAAAATTAATGATAGGCTTACTTGGTTATACAAAATTGAAGTTTGTCAAGATTATCAAAATAATGGCATTGGAAAAATTTTACTAGAATTTTTAGAGTTTGTAAGTTTACAAAGAAGAATTTATTTTGTAGAAGGTAAGTTTTTCCCTAAAAATCAAAATGCAAAATTCTTTTATTTAAAAAATGGCTACAATATTGAAAAAGATGGGTATGAAACCTTTGTCTATAAGAGTTTAGATTATAATAATGAAAAGAAAAAAAATAAATTTTTAAAAAGTTTTTTACAAAATGAAAAAAAGTTTTGTGAGAATTCTCTTATACCGTATGATAAATTAATTTAATTTTAAAAAATTTATTTTTTTAATGTTTAATTTTTTATTCTTTACTCAAACTAATTTTATAAAGTTTGAATAAGGAGTTTTTTTAATGAGTTGTGGAATGGTTAGAAAAGTAGATGAGTTAGGCAGAGTTGTTATTCCTAAGGAAATGCGTAGAGTTTTAAATATTAAAACGGGTAGTTCTATTGAAATCTTTATTAATGATTGCGGAGAAATTACTTTAAAGAAATTTTCCGAAGTAAGTAACATTTCTTCTTTTGCTGAAAGCATGGCTGATATTATTTTTAATTCTTACAATATTCCTTGCCTAGTATGTGATGATGAAAAGGTTTTGATTTGTAGGGGAGTTAGTAAAAAGGAATTCTTAGATAAGAATGTTTACATAAAGTCAAAAGATGATTTCTTTGTCACTGATAAGAAAATAATTCAAACTGATGACCAATCTTTTGAATATTCTTTTGTTTATACTCTTAAAAGTGATGGCTTTGATTGTGGCTATATTATTTTATTACATAATAGTAATAATTTAGAAGATGACATTTTAAAATCTATTAAACTTTTGTGCCAATTCTTAACGACTCTTTTAAGGTTTTAGTTATGAAAAAGCACTCTTTTATTGCTGGCACTATTATTTTAAGTATTAGTGCTATTATTTGTAAAATTCTAAGTGCTGTTTATAAAATCCCACTAGCAAACATTTTAACACCTCAGGGTATGGGAATTTATTATATTGTTTTTCCTATCTATTCTTTATTACTTGCTCTTGTTTCTTCTAGTTTTACCGTGGTTGTTTCAAGAAATGTTTCATCTGCTATTGCTAAATTTGATAATTTTCTCGCTTATAATATTTTTAAATCTTCTATGTCTTTGCAACTTTATTTGAGTTGTGGATGCTGTATTATTCTTTGCGCTTTTTCAAAAGTTATTGCTAGATTACAGGGTTTTACTAATGTGTTTTTTTGTTATTTAGTTATTGCACCTGCTATTATTTTTGTTGGAATTAATAGTGTTTTAAAAGGTTTTTTTCAGGGACTTAAAAATATGCTTCCATCGGCAATTACTCAGGTCATTGACCAACTTTTTAAACTTGGTATTGGCTTCACTTTGGCTACAATTTTAAGTAGAAAAGGAGCCGTTTTTGGTGCGTTAGGGGCTTTTCTTGGTGTTACTATTGGTGAGTTAATTACTTGTTTATTTTTTATTTTCTACTTTTTCATTTTTAAAAAACATAACCATGAATTCTTTATTTTTAATCAGAGAAAATTAAATATTTCTAGGCTAAAAAAGAAAATATTTAAACAAACCATTCCCTTGACAATTAGTTCTATAATTATGCCTATGCTTCTTGTAATTGATAGTTTTTTGATTATTAATATTTTAAAAACTATGGGATTTAATAATGTTTTTGCTAGTGGTCTTTTAGGTTTGAATTCTGGTATTGTTAGTTCTCTAATTTTTTTGCCTACTGCTGTCGCAGTTTCTCTTTCTATGGTAATTATTCCTTATATTTCATATAGCGCTACTATCAAAGATTATTTGAGTATTCAATTTAAAACAGGTGTAATTTTTAAGATTGTATTACTTGTTTGTTTACCTTCTTTTTTCATTTTCACTTTCTTTTCGCCTGCTATAATTAAACTCTTTTACAACGGAATGTTTGAGGGAGTTTACGATTTTAATTTGACTTGTTCGTTACTTACAATTTCTAGTATTAATATTTTGTATTTATCATTTTTACAAGTTTCTACTTCGCTTTTACAGGCGATAAGTAAGGCTTATATTCCTGTTGTTAGTTTGTCGTTTGCACTTATTTTTAAAGTTGTTTTTGAGGTGTTTTTGGTTTCTAACCCTTATCTTAATATAACGGGTGCTGTTATTTCAAATTCAGTTTGTTACTTAGTTTCTAGTTTTATCAACATATTTTATTTTAAAAAGCAAATAAGATTTAACTTTTCCTTTAAAAAATGTTTTATTTTTCCTCTCTTGTTAAGTTTAGGATTAGTGATAATCATTTTTTTAACTTATAAATTACTCTCTTTGTTTATTTCATTTTTGCCTTGTGCTATTATTTCAACTTGTGTTGGTTTGATATTGTATATTATATTTATTTTCGTCTTTCGAATATTTACAAAAGATGACTATAAAACAATCTTTAATTATAAAGAACAAAAAGTTAATTAAAAAATAGTTGTTTATCTAGTTTTATATGCTAAAATATTGTTATGAAAATAAAAAATATTGAAACTAAATCTAATATATTTTTGGCACCTCTTGCTGGGGTAACTGATATGGCTTTTAGGCAAATTTGTTCTTATTTTGGCGCTGGACTTACTTATACAGAAATGGTAAGTGTTAAAGGTTTGTTTTATAAAAGTAAAAATACTCTTAAATTGTTAGATACCTTTGCTAATGAATCTCCCGTTGCCGTTCAACTTTTTGGCCACGAACCTGAAATCTTTGAAAGTGTTATAAAAAGTGGTGTTCTTGATAAGTTTGATATTATTGATATTAATATGGGTTGTCCGGCTCCTAAAATTATAAAAAATAATGATGGTAGCGCTTTGTTAAAGGATATGCAACTTGCAAGAAAAATCATTTCTACTTGTGTAAACAGTACTGATAAACCTGTTACAGTTAAATTTAGAAAAGGTTTTTATCAAAACGATGATGTTTTAATTGATTTTGCTAAAATGTGCGAGGAGGCTGGGGCAAGTGCTATTACAATTCATCCTCGCACAACTGCGCAAGGTTATAGTGGAGAAATAGACATTAATGATATTTTAAAAGTTAAAAAGAGTGTAAATATTCCTGTTATTGCTAATGGAAACATTATTGATAAGTGTTCATATGAGCATATGCTAACTACTAATTGTGATGCCGTTATGATTGGTCGTGGGGCTATTGGAAATCCGCAAATCTTTTCCATTTTACAAGATAAAAAAGTTAAATTATCTAAACTTCAAATCGCAAAACTTCATTTAGATATTCTAAAAGAAAATTTTGATGATAATTATATTGTCAAAACTTTTAAGCGACACGCCTTTAACTATGTTGGGGGTAAGTTTAATGCTGTTGAAAAAAAAGTGAAAATTGCTCTCAGTAAAACGCTCTTAGAACTTGAAGACAACTTATTTAATGAATAAGTTTTTAAATTAACAATTAATCATCACTTGCATATTATGATTTAGATGAGAGATGTTGTTTATTTTGTTGATGATAATTTGGTAGTTATTCCTTTTTCAGACTCTACGCCCTTGTTTTTATCTAATAATTACTACAAAAGACTTAACCTTTTAAAAAAATACAAGGGAAAATTTATTATTTTTACCTTTTATGTAAACAACTTTTATAGAAATGAACTCAATGCTTTACTTATTCATAATAACAAAATTCTTAGTATTTTTGGAGAAAGTTTTTCTAAAAAAAATTGTGAATTTAAATTGAAAGATAAATCTATTTTTGTTATGTTTTACTTTGATACTTTCTCAAATAAGTTTAAAGTTAAAAATGATATTGATTTATTTATTTCTCTTGATAACCAAATTTATGAAGATAGTTTAGATTTTCATTTTAAGAAGTTTAAAAATAAAATATTTTTTGTTTAATTTATATTACATAATACTTGGTCGCTTTATGCAAACTACTATTATACTTTAATTTTTTATTTGTATTCGACATAATAATTAAAAAATAGTATTTTTTACTTAAAACTTTTGTTTTTTTTAAGAAAAGTATGTCAATTTTATGTACAAAAAGTTTTAATATTGCTAGAATATAATTAATAATTTTTTAAGAGGTTTATTATGAAAAGAAGTATTAAAGATATTGAGGTTAGTGGTAAAAATGTTTTGCTAAGGTTAGATTTTAATGTGCCTATGAATTATGAAACAGGCGAAATCTATGATAATACTAGAATTCTAGAAAGTCTTGCTACTATTAATTATTTGTGTGATAGTGGGGCTAAGGTTATAATTTGTTCTCATCTTGGAAGACCTAAGGGTAAAGTTGATAAAAAATTTTCACTTGCTCCCGTTGCTGATAAACTTGCTATGCTAGTTAAGAATAAAGTTACTTTTGCTACTGATACTGTTGGAAGTGATGCTAAACAAAAAATTTCTCAAATGGAAAACGGTGACATCGTTGTTCTTGAAAATTTAAGATTTGACAGTGGGGAGGAGGAAAATAGTCCTGCTTTCGCTAAAAAACTTGCTTCTCTTGCTGACATTTATGTCAACGATGCTTTTGGTACTGCTCATAGAAAACACGCTTCAACTTATGGAGTTGCTAAACTTTTACCTAATGCTGTCGGTTTTTTGATTAGCAAAGAACTTAAAATTATTGGTCAAATTTTATCTAATCCAAATAGACCTCTTGTTGCTGTCTTAGGTGGGGCTAAAATTAGCGACAAAATTCCTGTAATTGAAAATTTGCTTGATAAGGCTGACTATATTTTAATAGGTGGTGGTATGGCTTATACTTTTGTTAAAGCAAAAGGTGGTAAAGTAGGCAAATCTCTTGTTGATGAAGAAAAAATTTCTTTATGCAAAAAGTTTTTAGATTTATCAAAAGATAAAAGGGCAGAAATTGTTCTCCCTATTGACAACATTTGTAATATTGATTTTGATAGCACAAATAAACCTAGAAGATTTTTGTCAAATCAAATTGATGATAATTATATGGGGTTAGATATTGGACCTAAGACTATTAAACTATTTAAAAAATACATAAAAAATGCTGGGACTATTATTTGGAATGGTCCTATGGGTGTTTTTGAAAATTCCGTTTATGCTCGTGGAACAAATAAAATTGCTAAATACGTTGCTAAGGCAAAAGGATTTAGTTTTATAGGTGGTGGCGACAGTGCTTCGGCTGTTGTTAAGTCTGGCTATGGAAAGAAAGTAAATCATTTATCTACCGGTGGTGGCGCAAGTTTAAGTTTGCTTGAAGGCAAGACTTTGCCAGGTATTGAAATTATTAGTGATGAAGGTACCGAGTTAGTTTTTAAAAATGAAACTACTAAGTCTTCTAAAAAGGCTCATACAAAAAAGACTTCTTTTACTAAAAAAGAGGGTACTAAAAGTTTGACTACTAACAAAAAACAAACTTCAAAAAAAACTGCACCTAAGAAAAAAGTTAGTCAAAAAGTAAAAGCTAAAAAAGAAAGTTAATAATTTCTTTTTAAAATGGGGGAATAAATACTATCATTTAAAAGGTTTTATTATGAAAAATAGATTAACTTCTTTAATTATTATGGACGGGTTTGGAATTCCCACTGATTTGGAAAGAAGTGGTATAACTAAGGAAAATACCACTAATTTGTCTAAACTAAAAGAGCAATTTTCCTACACAACTATTGGCGCTAGTGAAGAATTTGTTGGTCTTCCAAAAGGTCAGGCTGGTACAAGTGAGGTCGGACATTTAACCATTGGTAGTGGTAGGGTTAGTTATCAGATTTTAGTTAAAATCAATATGGATATCGAAAATAAATCTTTCTTTAAAAATGAGGAATTATTGGCTTGTATTGACTATGCTAAAAAGAACAATAAAAAAGTTCACTTAATTGGTCTTCCTACTGATGGGGGAATTCATTCTCATATTGAGCATTTGTTTGCTCTTTTGGAACTCTGTAAACAGCAAAAATTAAAAGATGTATTTATTCATTTTATTGGTGATGGCAGAGATACTCCTCCTAAAAGTATTGAAAAATATCTTAATCAAGTCGAGGATTTTACAAAATTAGTTAATTGTGGAAAAATCGCCTCTATTGTTGGTAGATTTTATGCGCTTGATAGAGATAAAAATTATGATAGAAACAAAGTCGCTTATGATTTGTGGGTTAACGGGGTTGGAAATCATTTTGAAAGTTGGAAAGAGGGCATTGAGTCGGCTTATGACCAAAATCAAACTGATGAATTCTTAAAGCCTATATTATTAACTAATAATGATAAACCTATTGGATTAATTGAAAACGGTGATGTTGTTATTTCTTATAATTTTAGGGCAGATAGAGAAAGGCAACTCGCTTATGTTATGGCTGAAAAAAATGACCTAGATTTTGTTAAAGACTTGCACCTATATTTTGTTACCATGACTGAGTATGACGAAAACTTTAAAAATGTTCATGTCGTTTATAAAAATGATACTCCAAAAAATATTTTAAGTGAGGTCTTGTCCAACAATAATCTCTTACAAGTTAAAATCGCTGAAACTGAAAAATATGCTCATTTAACTTTCTTCTTTAACGCTGGAAAGCAAGATACTTTTAAGGGAGAAGATAGAATTTTAATTAGTAGTAAAAAAATGGCTAGTTATGCTTCTAAACCTGAAATGGGTGCAAGAGAAATTACTCAAAAAGCACTAGAAGTTTTGGATAAATACGATTTTATTGCCATTAACTTTGCGAACTGTGATATGGTTGGACATTCGGGCGATAAGGAGGCTGTTAAGGTTGCTGTAAAAGTTGTCGATGAATGTGTTTACACGGTTGTAAGTGAAGTTTTAAAAAGAAATGGGCAAGGTATTGTTACTGCTGACCATGGTAATGCTGATATCATGCTTTATCCTGATGGTACTCCTAATACTGCTCACACTACTGCAAGAGTTCCTGTTATTGTTTTTGGAATAGGCAAGAAAAATTTGCGACAAGATGGTACTCTTGCTGATATCGCTCCTACATTGCTTGATATGATGGGAATTAAAAAACCAAGCGAAATGACCGGTAAAAATTTAATTATTTAATTATTTAATGGAGGTTTATTATGCCTAAAAAATATGTTATGGCTAATTTTAAAATGAATAAAACAAATGATGAAGTTGTCGATTATATCGATAAACTTTCCTCTCTCACTAGCGATTGTGATTGTCAGGTAGTTTTATGTGTGCCTTCTATTTCTATTCCTTTGGCAGTACAAAAAGTCAATGAAAAAGATAGAGATTTTATTATCGCTTGTCAAAATTTTAATGAAAATGATTTTGGTGCTTTTACAGGCGAAATAAATGCTGAAATGGTTGCGGGTGGCGGTGCCGGGGCTGTTTTAATTGGCCATAGTGAAAGAAGAAATCTTTTTAAAGAAGATGATTTGCTTGTTAATAAAAAAATTTTAAAGGCTTTAAAAAGTGGTCTTATTTGTATCTTTTGTTTAGGTGAAAGCCTTTTTGATAAGAAAAACAATTTGACTGAGCAAGTTATTATTAATCAACTTTCAAAAGGTTTAAATTCTATTTATGCAAATGAACTCAGTCATATAGTTATTGCTTACGAACCTGTTTGGGCAATTGGAACCGGCATCGTTGCTACTGAACAAGAAATTAGTCAAAGTATCTGCATTATTAGAAACACTCTTGCAAAACTTTACAATGAGGAAATTGCAAATAATGTAACTATTGTTTATGGTGGTAGTGTCAATGATGTTAATTGTAAGGACATTTCTAAAATTAAGGGTGTTGATGGGGTTTTAGTTGGTGGAGCAAGTTTAATTCCTGAAAAGTTTAGTAAAATTGCTAAGGCTTTTTGTGAGTGCAAAAAAACAAAAAACAAAAAATAATTTTTTTCTTATAAAAATTATACATTGTTTATTTTTTCCATTCTCTTTTTTATGCTTTAAATTTGTTTATGTTTTAAATTTTTTGTATTTAATATTAATAAAATGTGTATCAATTTTGCTATTATATTACTACTAATATGTCTTAATTTTTTTTAAAAAAATTTGGTATTGATAATTGTTTATTTGTGTGCTAAAATTTAAGTAGATTTAAACATATCTAATGGAGTTAATTCAATGAATGAGATTAATGCTTTACTTAATTTTTTAAGAAAAAATTTTTTTTATGATTTTCGTTCGACAGTTTTAACCTTTTGTGTAATTTTTATAGCAGTTTTGTTACATAAAATTTGTAACGACGATGGTAAGAGTAATGCAAAAAGTTTTAAATATTTGGTTTTAACGACAATGTTTTTTTCTACTTTTCTAATTATTTATTAGTCTTTTGTTGATTTTTACTTTTTTTTATGCTAAAATCTTGCTTAGTTAATTTTACAAGGAGTTTTTTATGTTTTATCTTTTATCTGCTGACAGTGAACTTGTTTCTAATTGGGTGGCTGAGTTTTTCCCAATTTTTAAATTTATTTTACTCGTTTTAATTTTACTATTTTCGGTTGCTTTGATTGTAGTTGTTATGATGCAAGAAAGTGAAGGTAGTGATACTACAAATGCAATCACCGGTATTAAAGATACTTACTATAAAAAGAATAAGGGTCTTAATAAAGAGGCTAGATTAAAAAGGGCTACAATTATTTTGTCTGTTTGTATTGCTATATTCACTATTGTATTTTTTGTTACAACTAAATTTGGCTATGCTGGTAGTCTTTGGTCATAACTTGAAACTTAACTCTTTTAATTTATTAAAAGAGTTTTTTTTATTAATTATTAACTTAGTTTATTTTTTATTAATTATTAACTAAGTTTTGTTTTGTTTATATATTATTATATCATTTTTTATTATTTTATTTAAATTTTCCATAATTTTTTATAATGATTTCTTATGTACTTATGTTCATATTTACATTTAAGAATTTAATTATCTTTTAATATTTATACTTATTTTTTTTATTTAAAAATAATTTTTTTAAATTGTTTATTCATTTATTCTTTATTTTTTTTGGTTAACTTTTTATTTTGTGTTAAAATTAAAATGAATTTATTTTAATAATTAAAATTTATTTAAACTTTTACATTTTAAATGAGTTTTATTTTATATAGTTTGACATATTCTTATCTAATTAGTAATATTATATTATGAGTTGTTTAAAAGATAAAATATTAACTGTTTTAAATGAAAAAAACATTGTTTGTAAAGGACTTTCAAAACTTGCTGATGTAGTAGCAAAAATGATTAAAGAAGATAGTTCTAATGTTTACGAGCAGTTAAAAATTTTAATTGATGAAGGTGAACTATTTGAATATTCTAAAAATAGATTTGCTACTTCTAATTTTCTAGGTTTAGTTAAGGGGAAACTAACAATTTCTTCTAATAACTTCGGGTTTGTCTTAAATGAATCGGGGGATATTTATATCTCAAAGAATAATTTAAGAGGTGCTTTTGATGGCGACGTTGTTCTTGTAAAAATAATCTCTGGTGGGTTTAATGACAAAAAGAGAGAAGGTAAAATTTTAAAGATTGTTTCAAGAGAAAACGAGGGACTCGTCGGTACTTTTAGGAAAATTAAAGATTATGGTTTTGTAAGTGTTGATAAACAAAATCTAGAAATTAAAATACCTGCTGGTCAAGATTTGGGAGCGTTTGACAATGATAAAGTTGTCGTTGATATAACTAACTATAAGTCTGGTAATCCTATCGGTAGAATTGTTGAAGTTATTGGTAATTTGAATAAAAAGGGAAATGACATTAAGTGGTTGCTTAGATTAAATAAAGTAAGAGATGTTTTCCCTGATGAAGTTTTGAAGATGGCTAGTAAAATTAAACAAGATGTGAATAAAGATGATTTTCCTAATAGGCGAGATTTGACTGATAAAATTCTTTTTACCATTGATGGTAAAGATGCAAAAGATTTAGATGATGCAGTAAGTCTTAATAAACTTCAAGATGGTTCATTCTTGCTTGGAGTTCATATTGCTGATGTCGGGGAATATGTTAAACTTAATAGTCTTATTGACGAGGAGGCTTTTAAAAGAGGGACTAGTATTTACTTCTTAAATCAAGTTATTCCTATGCTTCCTAAACAACTTTCAAATGGGATTTGTTCGCTTAATCCAAATGTTGATAGACTTGCTCTTTCAGTTGAAATAAAAATTGACAAAGAGGGCAATGTTTTATCTAGTGAAATTTTTGAAAGTGTAATTAAATCAAAATATAGGCTTAATTATGATGAAGTTTTAGATTTGATTGAGGGTGATGAAAAAACATGTCTAAGACTTGCAGATATTAAACAAACTTTACTAGATATGTATGAGTTGTCTTGTTTACTACAAGAAAGAAGAAGTAAATTGGGTTCCCTTGATTTTGATTTGCCTGAGGGAGAGGTTATTGTTGATGAAAACAACTATCCTATTAAAATTGAAAAAAGAGTGGCTTCTAAATCTACTAGAATTATTGAAACTTTTATGGTTATGGCAAATGAGGTCGTTGCTAAGACTTTTGACAGTAGAAATATTCCATTCGTTTATCGTGTTCACGAAAAGCCAGACAGTGAAAAGATGAAGTCATTTCTTAATTTTATAAATACCTTAGGTTTTAGTTTTTCTCTTGATGGAAAAGAAATTGAACCTATTACCTTACAAAAAATTTTAAAAGAAGTTAAAGGTAAAGATATCGAAAGTGTTGTTAATATGGTTATGCTTAGAAGTTTAAAAAAGGCTAAATATCTTGAAAAGTGTTTAGGTCATTTCGGCATGGCTTTGCAATATTATTGTCATTTCACTTCTCCTATTAGAAGGTATCCTGATTTGACTATTCATAGAATTATTAAGGAGTGGTTAAATAATAATACTGCTTATTTAAAGTCTTCTAGTTTGAGAGATTTTGTTGTTGCTTCAAGTCAAAGGTCAAGTGCGCAAGAACATCTTGCAGAAGATGTCGAAAGGGCAATTACAGATTATAAAAAATGTGAATATATGGAACAGTTTATTGGACAATATTTTGTCGGTATTATAAGTGGCGTTAATTCAAGAGGGTTTTTTATTGAACTAGAAAATACTTGCGAAGGGCAGGTCAGTATTTCAAGTCTTAAAGATGATTTTTATGATTTTGATGAAAATTCTTTAAGTTTAGTTTCTCATAATAACTTTTATAAAATTGGTGAAAAAGTAGAAGTTATTTTAACTGATGTCAATAAAAAAGAAAGAAAATTGTTTTTTGAGGTTGTAAAGAAAATAAAATAACTCTATTTAGTTTTTATAATTTGTTTTGTTTGTTTTATAATAATTTGTTATCTTTAAAAATTATAATTGTTATTTTGCTTTTTTATACTTTTTCTTGCCATAAAAAATATTATTTTAATTCATTTTTGTTACTTACTCTATTTCATTTATTAATTTACTCTATTTAGTTTTTATAATTTGTTTTGTTTGTTTTTGCTAATAAATACAAAAAAATGTTTTGTATATTTGTTTAAATATTGCATTTATTTTATATTGTGATATAATATCAGTGGGGTAATAAAGTGAAAGTTGTTGCTACTAATAAATTTGCTAATTTTAACTATTTTATTCTTGAAACTTTTGAGGCAGGTATCGTTTTGTCTGGGGCTGAGGTTAAGTCGGTTAGACAAAATGGTATGACTTTAAATGAAGGATTTGTTTTAATTTCTAAAAATAAGGTTTTACTGAAAAACACTTTTATAAAATCTTATCAAAATACAAATAATTTTTCCTTAAAACCAGATAGAGATAGGGTTTTATTACTCAATAAAAATGAAATTCTTAAAATTAGACAAAGAGTAGAACAAAAGGGACTAACAATTATTCCCGTCAAGGCTTATTTTAAAGGCGAATTGTTAAAGGTTGAAATTGCTCTTGTTAGAGGAAAAAAACTTTTCAACAAAAAAGATGATTTGAAAGAGAGAGATATTAAAAGAGAGCAAAATAGAATTATGGGGGTGTAAAGGTTTCGACAAGGCGATTGAAGGTTTAGTTAAGCCATAATGTAGTTCCCATCTACACTAAAAACGGGAAAATGCTTAAATGCAAACAACAATTCTAATGCTAGATTAGCAGTTGCTGCTTAGTTTAGCCGTTTAGTCTTTGGGCTTTCTTGCGACCAATTTCTAGGCGTCAGTTTTGCAAGAAGACTTTGCCAAGTGTTTGGTAGGCAATTTTATTTTACAAACTAGTTTCTATTTTTTTTTGTTAGTTTAAAATTATAGAAACAAATTTTTTAAACTGACTGTTTATGGGAGAAAAACTTTATCTTGTCGTTTTGGACACGAGTTCAATTCTCGTCACCTCCACCAAATTATAAAATCATTTTTAGTTAAGTTTATTTTACGATTTTTTTCTAGTTGTTTTATTTTCTAACTAGTTTTTATAAAAATTAACATTTATTTAGTCTATTAATTTATATCTAATAAAAAAAAGGAACTAATAAAAAATAAAGTTCCTTTTTTTAATTTTAAACTAGTTTTAAATATTTAATAATTTTTTTATTGAAATATTTTTATATCATTTCCTATTTTTAAAATAGCTTTCTTATATTAGTATAATTAAGATTTTATTTTTTTTATAAATTTAAAATGATTAGGTATAAAAAAGCAGTGAAATTTAATAAACATAATATTTATTTTTTTTCTTTTTATCTTAACAAAAAATTTACTAAATTAAACTACATTGATAAACATAATTCTTGTCTTGTATTCTTATTTAATTTTTCAAGAGTTTTGTTTTCTTGTCGTTTAACATTAAGATAGATTTGGTCTCTTATTGATAACTTTTCATCGGCACTTTCTTCCCAAAAATCTGGACCTCTTTTTGAAAATTGCAAAACAATTCCTCTTATTCTGCTACTTACATTTTCACCATAATTTAACTGTTTAAATTGCTTAACAACTTCATTTATATCTTCTTGGTTGTTAAGTTTACTCATAAATTCTAATGAAACTAAAACATCTGCACAGTGAAATTCTTCTTGCTGACTTGACAAAACAAGAAACTCCCAATCTCTATATTTTTGTGGATAAATTAGACTTTTTCCTTTACTTATTATATATCTTAATCTTTTTGAAACTAATCTTTCGTTTATTTTTTCTTCATTTTGTTGTGTATTCATTTATTTGTCTCCTCTATTTAAGTTGAAATTTTTTTAATATTTAATTTTTGCATTTTATCATTTGCTAATAAAATTTAATTTTTACTATATATACTAAAATTGTTTTAAGTTTAGTCTTTTAAAAATATTTTCATTAAGTAATTTTTATGTACATTAAATTTTAAAAACTAGTTTTGTATTTTATTCAAAATTTTTACTTCGTCAATAGTGAATTTTGTAATTTTATTAATATTTTTGAGATAAGTTGTATTATTAAAAGTTTTATTATAAAAGATTTATTTTATTTACTATCAAATATTTTATTATGATGTATTTTTTTATCAAAAAAATTTTTGACTTATTTTTACTTTTTTGCTTGTTTTATTATATTTTTTTTATTATCATATTCTTATATATTTTGAGGTTAATATGATTTTATATCTTTGTATCATTGGGTTTTCTTGGTTAATTTTATCTATTCTTAATTGTGTTTTTGGCAATTATAACGTCGGTTATGTTGAAATAGTAGGTCTTATCTTGCTTGCGATTGTTCTTTCGATTATTATTGATGGAATTTGCGCTTTGTTTGTTCGTGCTATTAAAGTAAAAGAATTTAATTATAATAACACTTTTTTTAAAGAAAAAAAATTTGAGAGAAAGTTTTATGAAAAGTTAAAAATAAGGGCTTGGAAAGACAAAATTCCAGAACTTGGTAAAACTTTAAAATTTTTTGATAAAACTAAGGTACAAGAAAAGGCTTCTAGTGATTATTTAATGGGTTTCATTAACGAAACATGTATCGCTGAACTTATGCACACTCTTTCACTTTTTTGTGCTTTCTTATTATTAATATTTTTACCTAAACAATATTTTTGGGGAATTAGTTTTCCTGTTTGTATAATTAACTTTTTTCTACAAATTCCTCCTATTATTGTTCAAAGATATAATCGCCCTAAACTCTTATTAGCCTACAAACGAACAAAAAGAAACGAACAAGTCAAAAATCAAAATAATGTTTGTGATTAATAAGATTAGTCGAAGGAGAATTCTATGAAATTTTTTGATGTTAGTACAGATAGTACTTGTGATTTATATAAAGATGAAATCAGTTCTTTAAATATTTTTGTTGCTCATTTGGAATATTCTTTAAATTATAATGATAATTTAGTTTTAGAAGTTGATGATTATTCTAATTACGAGCAATATGTTGATTTTTACAATAAACTAAGAAAAGGTGTGGTCGCAAAGACCTCAATTCTTAGCGTTCAAGCGCATGTTGATTTATTTACAAAAATGGCTGAAAGTGGTGTAAAAAATGCTATTCATATTAGTCAGGGTTATGGACTTAGTCCAACGGTGGATAATGCTAACGCTGCTATTAAAATTGTTAAAGAAAGATTTAAAGACATAAATTTTGTTGCTATCGAGTGTAATTCTACAACTGTTGGCGAAGGTATTATTGTAAGGGCTTGTTGCCAATTACGAGATGAAGGGGTTTCTTTAAATGATGCTATTGTCACCTTAAATAAAATTAAACATTTTACTCAGCATTTTGTTTTAGTTAATGATTTAAAATTTTTAGCAAGAGGTGGAAGAATAAGTTCTTTGTCTGCTAATCTAGGAAGTATGTTCCAAGTTAAACCAATCCTTCAATTTGGTAAAGATGGTAAATTAAAGGTTTGCAAAAAAGAGATTGGTGTAAATAAGGCTCTTAAAAATATTGTAAATGAGTTTAAAAATTTTTCGCTTAATAACCAATTCTCATATATTTACATTGTGCATACTGATAATTTGCCCCTTGCTTTAAAACTTAGGGAAATGTTTAATTCAACTTATAATATTGATATTCCTATTAGAATAATGGGACCAATAATAGGGGCTCATGTGGGGCCTGATGCTGTCGCTGTCGCTTTTTTAAGTAATGAAATAAGGCCAAATGATTAATTTTATTTACTCATTTTATTCTTTAAATATTTAACTCTTAATTCTTCTAGTAAGATTTTGTTATGCTTTTTTCAAATTTTAAATATTTGTTTGGAGAAATTTTGGTTTTGTAGTTTAGTCATGGTTAATAATTTAATTTGTTTAGATTGCCCACGAAAGTGTAAATCAAATTCTTTTTGTGGTAAAGTTTATGGTAAAATTAGAATCGCAAAAGTTATGCGACATTTTTTTGAAGAACCTATCATTTGTCCTAAAAATATGGGTAGTGGGGCAGTCTTCTTCTCAAATTGTTCTTTAAAGTGTGTTTATTGTCAAAACTATCAGCTGTCTCATTTGGGTTTTGGTAAAGATTTTAATAAAAATCAAGTTTCAGAAATTTTTAAAAAAGTAGAAAGTAGCAATGTCGCTAACTTAAATCTTGTTACACCTACTCATTATACAACTGACCTAATTGACATTCTTTCTAAATTAAATCTTTCTATTCCGGTTATTTGGAATACTAGTGGTTATGAAAGTCAGCAAAACATTATTAAACTTGCAGGCGTTGTTGACATTTTTTTATTCGACTTTAAATATTTTAGTAGCGACTTGTCTTTTAAATATTCCAAAGTTAAGGACTATTTTCAAGTTTGTTTAGAGGCTTTAAAAACTGCAAGAAAATTAATTCCACAAGATATTTTTGAAAATAATGTCTTAAAAAAAGGTATAATCGTTAGACATTTGGTTCTTCCAAACTGTTATTTGGATAGTATTAAAATCTTTGATTTAATAAAAAGTGAAATTGGTTGTAATTTTATTGTTTCTATCATGAGTCAATTTGTCCCTGTTTACAAGGCTGTTGATTTTGTAGAACTTAATTCTAAGTTATCTAAGTTACAATATAAAAAAGTTGTTACTCATATCAAAAATTTGGGTTTTGATAAGGGTTTTATTCAAGATTTTGATAGCGCAGACTGTTCATATACTCCTCGTTTTGATGAAAATTCATTCTGGGAGTTATGATTTTTTTGTGTTTTATGCTCAAATTTATTTTTGATATTGACTTTGTATAGGTCGTGTGGTAGAATTCTAGTGTAAACAAATAATTATTCGCTTAACAAAGGAGTATATTTTATGATTTGGGATACATTTTTAAGTGTTTTAGGAGTCATTGGTATCGTTGCTGTTGCTTCTTTTATTATTGTTTTCTTATCAGATTTATTTATTTCAATTATTGATGGCTCTAATGGTATTTTCTTTAAAAGACATGGCAGAAAATACGCAGATGATGAAAAAAATTCAAATAAAAGACCTAAATTGTTAGAAAAACCTCACGATGCTTTGCCTCAACCTAATGATTCTAGTGATGGTAGAGTTTTTAATAAGCAGGTTGAAGATGTTTTTGAAGATGATTTAGAACAAGATGGTGTTGATTTGGATAAGGCTAGACAGGAAGAAATTCTTGCTAATACAGATAACGCTTTCGTTCAAAAAACTGATTATATTAATCAAAATTTGTCTCAGGATGAAGAAATACAACAACAAATTGCTGAGGAAAGAAGGAAAGCCTTAGAAGAACTTAATAGAATCGAGGAGGAAAAAAAGGCTCTTGAAGAAAAGGCTTTTGAACAAATCGAGGAAGAAAGAAGAAAGAGAATTGAGGCTGAAATGCTTGCTGAGGAAGAAAAAAATAAAAGACTTGAATTAGAAAAGGCCGAAGAAGATAGACAAAAACAAAATGAAGAACAACTTGCTAGTGAAGAAGAAAATAAAATTAATGAATTTATTGATGAAGTTGCTAATTCAACTCTCGATGAAATAAATCAAAATGATAATGTTGTTGAAGTCAGTCAAGATACTCAGAGTTCTCAAAATGATGAAAGTGATAAGTTAGAGAGTGAAAGAGAGGCTTTTGAACAAAGAGAGGCTGAACTTATTAAACAAATTGAGGAATTAAAACAACAAATTGATGAAAGTAACAAAACTATTAAAGATTTAGAAGAAAAGGCAAGCGAGGAAGTTGTTCCTATGCCTTCTGAGTCAAGAGAGGAGTTAGAGGCTAGACTTGAAGTCTTAAAACAAAGACTTAAAGAAAATGAAAAAGAACTTTCTGCTAATAGAAAAGAATATATTCCTCTTAGAAGAATTAATAATACTCTTGAAAGTGGACGAAAGAAATTAAGAAGAAAAGAGGCTATTGTTGCTAATCAAAAGAGAATTCTTTATGGCGTAAATAACTATGTTGATATTGATGAAGAAAAAGCTGAGAAACTTTCTGAGGAATTAGACTTGTTAGAAGGTCTTAAACTTTCTATTCAACATTGCGAAGAAGTTATGCAGAAAAACAAAGATAGATATCCTATCTTAGAAAGAGTAAATCAATTCTTAGTTAAGAGTCAATCTCAAATTAAAGCAGATATTGCTGAAATAGAACAAAAGATTGCTAGAATTGATAGTGAAGAAAATCCTGACTCTGATGAAAACCAAGATGAAGAATAATTTTAAATAAATTTTAAAGTACTAGGTTAAATGAAGTGAACCCCAAAAGTTAGACAACTTAAGGAGGTTCACTTTTTTATGAGAAAAAACAGAAAATATAGTTCAGAATTTAAAATTTCGTGTATAATAGATATGCGTGAACATAATCTATCTTACAATGAAACTGCTAGAAAATATCTTTGTGAAAAAGGTCAAGAAAGCATTTTTAAAGGCAGGTTAAAGCTTTGGGAACGCATATTCTTAGAAGAAGGAGAAGCTGGTCTTTACAAAGAACGGCGTGGTAGAACTA
>CASESH010000004.1 GCA_949290565.1 uncultured Christensenella sp.
TTTGTCATGAAAGACATAAATAGTTTAGCACATACGAGTTGGAATTGCAAATATCATATTGTATTTGCACCTAAGTATAGAAGAAAAATATTTTTTGGACAAAAAAGGAGAGAAATAGGAGCAATTCTAAGGAGTTTGTGCGAATGGAAAGAAGTTAATATACTAGAGGCTGAAGTTTGTCCAGATCATGTACATATGTTAGTAGAAATACCACCTAAGATGAGTGTCAGTGGATTTATGGGATATTTAAAAGGGAAAAGTACGGTATTAATATATCAAAGGTTTACAAATTTAATGTTAAAATATAGACATAGAGAATTTTGGTGTACAGGGTATTATGTAGATACAGTAGGTAAAAACACAAAAAAGATTAAGGAGTATATCGCGAACCAAATGAAAGAAGATAAAAGAATAGATCAAATGATAATGAGTGAAGTGCTAGATCCATTTAAGAAGAGATAAAACGGTTCGCGATTCGCAAAGTAGACTACGCGTTTACGCGTTCCGCTAGAACAAGGGGTTTTACCCCTAATTGAAAAACCACGGGGTATACCCGTGGATTTTTGTTTTATGTTTTAAATTAAAAATTGATAATTTTAATTATTATAATGATTATGTAATTATATTTTTTTGTTTTTATCTTTTATCTTATAATTATAAAATAAAAACAATTATTTATTTTATTAAGTATTTTAAGTTGTGTCTTTTTTCTTATAAAAACTTAGTTTTAAAACTAAATAATGATATTTTACTTATTATTATAATTTTTATTTCTTTATTCAAAAAAGCATATATTATTATTGTCAAAATTATAAAAAAAATTATATAATGATATATGACAGCAGATGAAATCAATTTATTAGCATTATCTATTGCTAAGGCTTTGAACTGTACTTTATCTAAAAGTGAATTATGCGAACTTTGTAGATTACTTCATCAAATTATAAGCAATATTAATACATATTTAAAATAATTTTTACGTGATTTGTTTTTTTCTTTTTTATTTGTATATCTTTTTTTATTAAAATTATTCTTTGTTAAAAATATTCTTTATTTTAAATTTTATTCATCTTCTATTCCTAAAATCTTAAAGTATTCCTCCCATTTCTCTTTTCTAATTGGCATTGGTTTATGGTTATCAAAAAATAGCACTAGGGCAGGAGAAATTTTATTCCAAGTTTGATAAAATCTATATTCAGTTAAGTGCCTTTCATTTATTAACTTTTTTATTTGACCGTGATAATTATAGTACATATGAATATTTTATGTTAAAAAAATATATATATTAATTATTCATAAATTTAATATTAATTTTTGATTTATTTTTCTAGTTTTGAATATAATAAAATTATAATGGTTATTTTGAGGTAAGAATGAAGTTGAGAGCAAAAATTTGTTTGTACATTTTTTTAGTTTTTTCTTTTGTAGCACTTGGAATTCTTAGTTATTATGTTTTTAATAGTGATAATGACAGTGTTATGGTTGGCTCTCGTAAGTTTGTCACATTTAATTCAGTAAATGGTGCTTATAGTTATGATATACAAGTTTCAAATGATGAGCAAACGCAAGGAGCAAATTATAAAATAACAAAAGATACAAATGGAACTGAAATCAATTTCAAAGTTGAAGTAAAAATTAATGACCAATTATTAGCAGAAGAAAGTTATTTAATGACCATTTTGAATGAGTATGATAATAATAAAATTGATTGTTCAGTAACAAACTATACAATCAATTTTTTTAATAATGGAGAGGTTTCTAAAACTATCACTTATCCACAAGAAATTTTAAATAATGTTGATAAAGATATTTTTTGTTGTATAGTTGTTGAGTATTTTGATGAAATATTTAATCAAGATGGACAATATTCTGTTTCTTGTATTCCAAAAGATATTCAAGGTGAATATATTTATGAAAATGATGAAGCCGTTATTTTTGAAACTAACTATGATTATGTAGCCATATATGAAAATGATTTTGCTAATAGAGAAAAATTTTATTATTATGGAGAATGGTATGATTACATTATTGAAAGTAAGGAAGAACTTTATAGTCTTGTTGGTTGGGCAATATTATACAGACAAAATGATATAAATTTTTTTATTAAGACAAATCAAATTAATTCTTCTAATTTTAAATATTTAATAACTGATGCTATAAATGAATATCCTGAATATGATGCCTTAGAGAATAATTATAATCAAAAAATTATAGGGCAAATAGGGTATATTCAAAATTTAAATTACTACTTAGACGATAACTTTTTATTGACTTATAAAGATTTACAAAACCTAAATCCTTCGGCTTATTCTTTTGCTATTAAGTCATTACGACAACCTGATGAAAATTTTTTTGTAGATTACGTACTTTCTACACCAACTGAAAGAAATTTTTACATTAATAGTTCGGAAGTAGTAGATGAAGTTTTAGTCTTTAATAGTGAACAACTTTATATGGTAGTTCAAAGTGGTGCAAGACCTATTTTTATAGATGGGAAAAGTGATGTTGCTAAAACGATTTACTATAATGCTATTGAAGTTTTGGTAGATATTAACAATAGTGATTATTTAACCGATTATGAAAAGGCTTTAAATATTTATAGATATATAACTCAAAATGTAATGTATGACTATGTAATTTATGATTTCATGAGTTATGAAAATGATTTTTCTATAAAAAGTTTTGGTAATTATAGTTGTTTTTATTTAGAAAGTATTTTTTATGATTTTGAAGATTTAGAATATAAATACGCAGTTTGTGATGGCTTGGCTAAGGCATATTCTTTACTTTGCAATATTGAGGGAATAGAATGTTTTAAAGTGAATGGAACTGTTGGAGATGGTAACCACGCTTGGAATAAAATTTATCTTGATGAACAAGATTGTTGGTATTACGTAGATACAACTTGGGGACAGGCCGTATATTATGATAATGATTCTAGTAGTTATAAACAAATTTTAACTCATAGTTATTTTTTATTTAAACAAGATGATTATGAAAGATATATTATTTATCCAAAAAATACTGAAATTGAATTCCCATCAAGAGACTTTAATTATTATGAACATACTACTGTTGAATATAATAATTTAAATATTGATTTCTTTGTAGAAAATGATGAAGATTTAAAAAATATTTTATCTTGGGCAAATAAACAAATCATGCTTGGAAAGAATTCATTATTAACTGAAATAAAATTTAGTTATGACTATATTTTAAATCCAAATTCGAGTATAAACAAATTGCTAAATACTACTAATGGTTCTAAAACTTGGTTTTTGCAAAACGGAGTTTTTTGTGATTGTGAGTATATTTTTCTTGACTCGCAGGCTAAGGGAATAAGAGATTTAGTTTTGTTTAGGTTTTATTAATAATTTTTAATAATTTTTTAAGAATATATTTTTTTTAATTTAATTGTTTTTTAATAAATAGTTTAAGTTGTTTATTAATTTATTAATTATGTTATTAATATAATAAGTGTTTTTAATCGTTTTTTATTAAAAGTTTAAAATATTAGTTATTTAAAAAACAAGAGGCTTTGTGCTAAAAAGTAAAACTTTTTTATGAAATTTAAAAAATTTCATAGTAAAAATTTGAAAAATTTTTACAGCACAAAGCCTTATTTATTCTAACAACTAACAACTAATATTAATAACTAATAATGAAAAATAAATTTAATAACAATATAAATGTTTTAATTATCAAGTTAAAGATTTAGTTTAATAATTTAGAGTTATGAAATTCTAAATCATTTAAAATAACATTTAGATTTTCTTCTAAATCAGTATAGACTGGTTTTTCCTCGCATCCTTCATATACAATTCCTCTTTGAGCGTCATATATGCCTTTTCTAAGTTGTTTTGATTTAACTAATTTATTATCTTTGTAATAATCTATATACGAAATTGCTTCATAACCATTTTTAGCACTTTTTAAAGTAAAAAATTCTCCTTTATATTTAATTTTGTCACTATATAATTTATCTTTATCACTTATAATTAAATTATTTTCTGGGAGTATTGTTCTTATAATTTCACCCCTTGTTTTTATTTTATAATTTTCTGGATTAGTATCTCCAAAGATTTTAAAAGTAATTTTATTTCCATCAGCAGCACCTATTATTCTTATTGGTAAATTGGTGGTATTCTTAAACTGTAAATCATGGGTACCCCAAGAAACCATAGCATCTAGTCCAGGTGGAACGTAGGAAACAGGTAAAGAATGTTTATGACTTTGAGTTATTTCAATATTAGCAAGTAGTAGAGCGTTATATAGTGTAGTTGATACTTGACAAACTCCTCCACCCAAACCTTTAACGAATTCTCCATTTTTGATAATATTTGCTTCTTTATAACCATTTTCTATCGTTCTCTTGCCAACAATACTGTTAAATGAAAATATTTCATTTGGAAGTATTTCTACTTCACTAAGTTTATTTACAGCCATTTTTATATTGTTTTTCCTATTTGAATTGCTTGATGAATAATTTGTTGAGAACTGACTTTGTTTTAAAGTACTTTTTATTATATCTTGTTCGGTGTAATTTGAATGAATTATTTTAGTTTTTAAATTAATAATTATTTTATTTGTCTTAGAGAGTTTGTTAACTAGTTCTTTATATAAATGTTCTTCATCTAGTCCGTATCCAATCTTTGCTGGTAAAATATTGAATTTTTCATTAATAAAATCATATTTTGGTTGAGGAGGAGTTGGTTCTATTTTTATTTTTTCTGCAATTTTAGATATTTTCTTATCAATACCTGTTAGCAAATAATTAACTGCAACTTTATTATCAAAGCCCATTTGTTTTATTTTTTTTATAAGTCTTTGTTTGGTAAATAGAGATTCAAAATATTCTTTTCTTTGTTTTTTTTCTAAAACAATATGTACATTAGATTTTACTTCAAAATCTTTTTGTGTAAAAGTCCAAGTCAAATCATTATACTTTAAAGTAATTAATAAGTCTTTTTTTAAATTCTCTTCAAAAGAATTTAATTTGTCTTCTATTTCTTTTGAACATAATCCTTTTAAATTTATTCCAAATACACTTATATTTTCGTTAATTTTATATTTGCTATAAGTAATATTTAGCAAATTAAAAATAAAAAAAGGAATTGTAAAACAAAATATTAATGCAAAAATAATTTTTATAATTTTTATCTTTAAAATATTATTTTCTTTCATAAACTTAGTATAAGTATTATTTTTGCAGTTATTAAGTTTTTTCTTCCTTTTTATATAAAATTAATTAAAGTCAACTAAATTATCAATATCACTATCATCTATTGTAGTTGGCTGAATATCAATATCCGCTACGTCTTTTAATTTTCTTTGAATGGTTTTTGTTTTTTTAGTAGCAAAATCAAGAGTAGTAGAGGCCTCATCAATTTTCTTTTGTGTTTTAGATAATAAATCAACAAATTTATTAAATTCGGATTTAAATATACTAAGTGTATTCCAAATTTCACTACTTCTTTTTTCAATTGCGAGAGTTTTAAATCCCATTTGTAAACTATTTAAAAGTGCTGTTAATGTTGTTGGCCCACAGACCATAATTTTATACTTATGTTGGAGTGTTTCACAAAGAGCAGGACGTCTTATTACTTCTGCGTACAAACCTTCAACAGGTAAGTACATTACGGCAAAATCTGTTGTTGTTGGTGGAGATATGTATTTCTCATATATAGATTTTGCTTCTTCTTTAATTCTATTTTCAAGATTTCTTATTTGAATTTCGACTTCCTGAGGATTATTGTTTTCACTTGCACTACATAGCCTTGAATAATCTTCCATAGGGAATTTTGCATCTATTGGTAAAAGTAATTCTTCGTTATTTTTGCCCGGAAGAATAATTGCAAAATCAACCCTTTCTCCCGAATTTTTTTTGATAGCAACTTGTTCTTTATACTGTTGTTTTGATAAAATTTGTTCAAGTAAATTAGACAACTGAACTTCTCCCCAACCACCTCTCGTTTTTACATTTGTAAGAACTCTTTTTAAATCGCCTACTCCGGTTGCAAGCGTTTGCATTTCTCCTATTCCTTTTGAAACAGTGTCTAAGCCTTGTACAATTATTTTTACAGATTCTCCTAGTCTTTTTTCAAGTGTTGAAGATAACTTTTCATCAACTGTTTGTCTCATTTGTTCGAGTTTTTTCTCATTTCTATCTTGCATAATTTTTAGATTTTCTGAAATTATATCAGAGATTCTATTTAATCTATCATTGTTTGATTTTAAAATTTCGTTAAGTCTTTTCTCTATATTAGTTAATTGTTGATTTTGACCTTTTGAAAAGTTTGCAATAAAATTTGAAACATTTTCATTGTATGACTTCATTGCTGTTAGTAAAAGTTCATTCATTTGCTTTATTGAAGTAAATAGGTTCTCAAATAAATTTTTTATCGTTTTTTCCAAATATTCATTCTCTTGTTTTAAATCTATAATTATATTATTGTCTAATTTTGATTTTGTTTTTTTTAATATGCTAAATATAACAAGCAAAATGGTTAATATTATTAGTACTAGATTTACTATTAAAATTTCTTGCATAATTTCTCCTTTACTATAAATGAGATTATATCAAAAAAATAAAAAAACTTAAACATTTTTTAATATCTTTCTTTTGTCGTTCATTAATTGACAGTTATAATCTTAAATGATATTATATTTACAATATGAATAAAGTTTTTTCGGTCATTTTAAGAATTGTTATGATGTTGTCTTTTTTAGGTATAATTTTGTTTGTATCTATTGCGATTTTAAACAACCAAAACATTTCTTATGAAGCATATAATTATATTTATAATGAAAAATCAAAAGTTCAAGTTGAGGCTTTTACAGAGTTAGTTGATGCTAACGTTGATTTAGACCTTTCGGGTTCAGATGACCCTAATGTTACTTTAATCAGTAATTGTTTAAACCAAACTAGTTTAGGGATTGACTATTTTTTAGATTATTTAGCATTTGAAGATGAATTGTCAAAAGGAGAACAAAATAACTTAATTAGTCAGTTTAATAGTTTTGTAAATTACTTTAATAAATCTAGAACATCTTTAAATAAGTATTTAGAAGTTTATAAGTTGGCAGTAGAGCAATTTGGAGAAAGTGCTATTGTTCAATATTTATATGAGGTTAAATTGATTTTTATAGAAGATTACTTAAATTGTTACAAATCTGCACAAATATTATTTGAAAGTTTGGTTGACTGTGCTAAAAACTATACTTTTAACAACTGTAATTTTACATATCATGATTTAACTTTTATCTTAAAGTTCACTCTTGCAAAAGCCTCAATAAACGAAGTTTTTGTTAAGAATGTCTTACCTAATTCAAGCAGTTTAGTGTCAAGTTTTTATTATTATTCTACTGTTGGTTATTTAAAATATAGCGATAGCCAATTATTAACAAACGAAGATTTTGGAGACTTTGTAATGGGATTAAATAGTTTAAATATTTATAGACTTTTTTCAGACTATGATAACTATATTAATTCTTTATCTAGCGATTTTAAAGTTATTGCACAAGAGACAAAAGATTTTTTTAATATAAATTTAAGTAAGGGGAATTGACAATGAAAAAATGTTTAATTTTTATCGCCGTTTGTTTATTTTCGTTTAGTTTATTGTTTTTTGGTTGTAACGATACAAATTATTCTGCAAAGCAAGTAGATTCCCTTTATAATGAAATTCTATTAAATCACGCTGATAGTTTAGGATTTTTAAATGTTTATATTGAAGATGATGATATACAACAAGTCTCTCCTGTTGAAAATGATAAAAACTATATTTTTGATTTGTTTTATGAAGATTATGTTTCTGCCTCAGGAGGATTGTTTTTTGGAGTCGGACAAAGACAAGGAAAATCTATTGAGTATGCTTTAAAAAATTTTACTAATGAAGAATTAAATCAAGTTTATTCTAAGTTAATTGTTGTAAGAGATTGTTTAAATGTTTTTAATGATGTTAAGTATGTTTATCAAAGTTCTTATGGTAATATGTATTATGAAGAAGTTATTTTACAATATAATAAAATCATTGTAGCACTCAATGATTTGAATGATGTATTCTCAAACTACTATTTACAAGATTATTATTCTAACTTTCAATATCAAAATAATGTTTCAGATGGTGTAGTTAAAGATGTTATTTGGTATGGTTTTAGTTTGCTTTCAAAAACAGTTTATAAATATGATGTTGAAAATTTTACTTTTTCTAACCCTTATGGAGAAGTTAATTCATGGTATAATAATACTTTAATCTTAAAAAATTACATCAATCTTTATAATTCGGTTGTTACAAAATTGAAGAAAACGGATATAACAGATAATATTTTTTATAAAGAACAAATTTTAGAAGTATTAAAATCATTATTAAATGACTCAAATAATTACAATAAAAGTTATGAATTATTTTTAAAGGCAATTAATAATGTCAGTTTAAAAGAATATTTACAACAACCTAATAAAGAAATATATTTTGAAACTATTTCAAATTTAGAAATTTCTTATTTAAACTATATTGATAATTTTATTTTAAATAGATATTCTTCAATGTTTAATGGTTTAAGTACTATTTGTGGGTTAGTTTAAAAAGAGGAAATGTTTTATGGACTATATAAAATTAGCAAATTTATTATTCCCAAATAATGATTTAACTATTGATGAGTGTTTTAATGCTTATCCTAATAGAATCTTGCCAAAAAATGCCCAAGTTGTTAGAGTCGCTCCAAGTCCTACGGGGTATTTACATATAGGTTCAGTTTATGGCGCTTTTATTGACAAACTTATTGCTTATCATTCAAATGGAATTTATTATATGAGATTAGAAGATACTGACAATAAGCGTGAAGTTGATAATGCCGGAGATATTGCCTATGATATGCTTTGTTATTTTGGACTAAAACCTGATGAGGGGTATGCCGGCAGTAATAGAGAACAAATTGGAAGTTATGGAGACTACATTCAAAGTAAAAGACAAAATATTTACATTGCCTTTGCAAAATATCTTGTTTCAATTGGACGCGCTTATCCTTGTTTTTGTCAAAGCGCTCAAAATAAAGAAGAAATTTTACTAAGAAGAAAAGAAGAAATTGAAAAAACTAATGATATTGAGGAAAAAGATATTTGCAGAAATTTATCTTATGAAGAAATAGAAAAGAATATATTAAATGGTAAACCTTTTGCTATAAGATTTAAATCTATGGGAAATCCTGAAAAGACCTTTATGTTTAAAGATGAAATTAAGGGAGAAAGAGAAATAAGAGAAAATGCAAAAGATATTGTTATCTTAAAAAGTAATTTTACGCCTCCTTATAGTTTGGCTCATGTTGTAGATGATACATTAATGCACACTACCTTGGTTGTTAGAGGGGAAGAATGGTATCCTTCTCTTTCATCTCATCTTGAATTGTTTAGTGCTTTAAATTTAAAACCTCCAAAGTATGCTCATACTCCTGTTGTCTGTAAGATAGACCAGGATGGGAATAAGAGAAAGTTAAGCAAGAGAAAAGATAAAGAGGCAGATGCTAGATATTTTATTGAACAGGGTTATCCTGTTAGTAGTGTAATGGAATATTTATTGAATTTAATAAATAGTGATTTTGAAGATTGGCGTAGAAGAAATCCTGAATTATCTTACTATGATTTTGATTTTAAGATTTCTAAAATTGGTTCGAATAATCCAATCTTTGATTTTCAAAAATTAAATGATTGTTCTAAGCAAGTTATAAGTAGGTTTAGCGCTGAACAAATTTATGAAAATTGTTTAATTTGGGCAAAAGATTATGATAATGAATTTTATAATATTTTAAAATACAAGAAAGACTTTTGTTTAAGACTTTTCAAAGTTGATAGAGAGGGTTCTAAAAATCCTAGAAAAGACATTGCTAAATGGAGTGACGTTTTTAATTTATATGAGTATATGTTTAAAGGTATTGATAATAAAATTTTGAATGACTACGAATTTGATGAAAGACTTGAAAAAAATGATATTTTAAAAATTTTACATTTATATAAAACTGTTTATAATATTAATGATGATAAACAAGTTTGGTTTGATAAGATTAAACAAATGTGTTCGCTTGTTGGGTTTTGCGATAATATGAAAGAGTATAAAAATAATCCTTCAAAATATAAAGGTAGCGTAGCCGATTTAAGTTCTATAATTAGAGTTGGCGTTACATCTAAGAAAAATACACCTGATTTATATTATTTGTTGCAAATATTGGGGCAGGGTGAAGTTGAAAGAAGAATTAATAATACTATAAAATTAATGGAAGAATAAAGGGAGATGACTAAATGATAATTTTCAGTAGTTTTTCAAAATTTTTTAATATATTAGGTCAAATAATGGCTTTCTTAACCATTATTTTGCTTGGGCTTATTTATTTAAATCAAATTGTTCCTGTTCAATTTTTACCTGAGGATTTTTATAATACTTTACTTAATATAAAAGAATACGCAGTTATTTTAACTATTACAGTTTGCGGACTATCTTTTGCTTGTAAAAGGTCAATCTTTATTTTTATTCCATTTTGCTTGCTTGCAATTTGTGCACTTGCTTGCTATTCAATTACTTTATTTTAAATTTTAAACTCTATAAGTTTTATAGAGTTTTTTTATTTTTTCATATCTTTTAAAGTCTTTTTAGCATATTCGAAGGACAAGTTTTCATACATATAATCAAAAGGTTATAGTAGGTGAAAAGTGGAAAGTGCTAAAAAGAAAAAGATAGTTAAAATTTCTATAATATCAATTGTTTCAATTTTATTGATAGTAGGGATTATTTTTGTTTTTATCAGTTGTAATGACATTGTTGATAAAAAAAGCAAAGATTTTTCAAATTATTATCTTAATTTAACTTATGATAATAACTTTAAAAAACTTTCTGGGAATGAAAGATTGGAATATAAAAATAATGGAGAAAATGTTTTAGACTATATTTTATTACATTTATATCCAAATGCTTTTAGAAGTGATGCAACTTATAAACCTGTTAGTTTATCTTATAATCAAAAGGCGTATCCAAATGGTTTCTCAAATGGGGAGATTTCCATTCTTTCAGTTGTCGTCGATGGCGTAGAAAAAGAAGTTAACATTACAGGAAATGATAAAAATATGTTAAAAGTTGACTTTAATGAGAGTTTATTTCCCAACGATATAATAAATATAGATATTAGTTTTGAAGTTGTTTTGCCTAATTGTTTACATAGATTTGGATATGGAGATAATACTTATAATTTTGGCAACTTTTATCCTATTGCTAGTATTTATGAAGATGGAGAGTTTAGACAAGATAATTATGGAAGCAATGGCGACCCTTTTTATAGTGAAATGGCAAACTATTATGTTGAACTAACTTATAATAAAAATTTTGTACTAGCAAGTTCTGGTAAGCAATTAAACACCTTAACTAATGGAGAAAATAAGACTACTACAATTGAAGCAAAAAGTGTAAGAGATTTTGCTTTTGTTTTAAGTGAAAAATTTAATGTTTTAACTAAAAACGCTGGAAATACAAAAGTTTACTACTATTATTATGATGATGAAAACGCCTCAAAAAGTTTACAAGCAGGAGTTGATGCAATTAATACTTTTAGTAGTTTGTTTGGTGAGTATCCTTATGAAACTTTTAGTATTTGCAAAACGAACTTTATTCACGGAGGAATGGAATATCCTAATCTTGTTTACATATCTGATTCTGTGGAAGATTATGATGATTACTTAAATGTAATTATTCACGAAACTGCTCACCAATGGTGGTATAATTTAGTTGGAAGTGATGCTTGTAAAAATGCTTGGATGGATGAGGGGCTTACTGAATTTTCAACGTTATTATTTTATAGACACAATGGGAAAAATTACAATGTAAATGTTCAAGAAAGTTTAAATTCTTCACTTTCAAGTTATCTTTTGTTTAGCGAGATTTATGAAAGTGTTTATGGTGAGTTTAATAGCAGTATGAATAGAAATGTCAATGATTATAAGGGTGATTTAGAATATGTTTATATTGCATATGTTAAGGGTGTTTTGTTTTTCGATAATCTAGAAGATGTGGTTGGCGAAAAGAATTTTTTAAAAGGGCTTAAATATTATTTCAAAGAGAATCAATTTGGAATTGCTAAACCTGAGGATATGATTGCTGCTTTTGAGGTTTCAAGTAAAAGAAGTTTAGAGAGTTTCTTTAACTCTTGGATAGAGGGAAAGGTTATACTTCAAAATTATTAAAATTTTTATTCAAAAAAATTTTGTTATGTGATATAATCAAAAACACAAAAGAGGACATGATGAGAACAGTTAATTTAGCAAGTGGTAGTAAAGGTAATAGTACATATATAGAATCAAAACAAGCCAAAATTCTTATTGATGTGGGGCTTTGTCTAAAACAAATGGAGACAAGACTTAATCAAATTGAAGTAAGTGGTAATGAGATTGATGCAATTTTACTTACTCATGAACATATAGACCATTTACACGGGGCAAAGGCTTTTTTAAAAAAATATACTAATACAAAAATTTACATTCCTCTATTTGCAAAAAATTATTGCATTAAAGAGTTTGATGAATTGCCAAAGGAAAATATAGTTTATTTTACTTCAAGTCAATTTACTATTAAGGATATGAAGATTAATTGTTTTATTTTATCTCACGATAGTATGTTTTGTTTAGGTTATAGCGTAAAATTTGAAAATTGCAAAGTAAGTTATGCGACTGATTTAGGTTTTATTTCAAGGGATATTATAAATTATTTAGCAAATAGTGATGTCTTATTTATTGAGAGTAATCATGATGAAAATTTACTGTTTGAAAATCCAAAGTATCCTGCTAAAACTAAAAAAAGAATTGCAAGTAGGCAAGGCCATTTATCAAATAAAGATTGTGCCTATGCCTTAGTTCAACTTGCCGGCGCAGGAGTCAAACAAGTTGTCTTGTCCCATTTAAGTCATGAAAATAATTCTCCTAATTTGGCCTATAATACAGTTAGAGATATATTATTTAAGAATAACATAATCGAAGGGAAAAATATTTTTGTAGACGTTGCTTATCAAGACAAAGTTGGTACACTTTTTTATTTATAAAATCATTTTTTCTTATTGTTTATTTTATTTTTTTGTGTTAAAATTAAATCGTTATGAAAAGAAATGATTTTAGTTATTTTGAGGGAAGTATAGGTTATATTTTTACATTAATTGCCGTTTTCTTGTTGAATATGCTAGTTATTGAGATTGCAAGTATTGCTGGAATCAATTCCTCAAATTTGTCCTCTAATAATTGGATAATTTATTTATCTTTAATTCTTATTGAATTGTTTTATTTAATTATTATTCTTATTATATCTAAAAAGAATAAGATTAATTTTAAAAATGCTCTTAAATTAAATTCTAAAATAAATTCAAAAATAATTTTATTGTCTATTTTACTTGCTATCACTGTCTTGTTTTCTAGTTTGAATGTAACAAATTTTTTTAATAGTTTATTTCCTGCTAGTGACAATTCAATGACAATAAATTCTTTTTTAGATTTTTTAATATGGACAGTTGTATATGCCCTAATTCCTTGTGTTTGTGAAGAATTGTTTTTTAGAGGTTTTATTTACAATAGTTTAAAGTCAAAATTAAATGCTATTTTATCTATTTTTCTAAGTTCATTAATATTTACTTTATTGCACTTATCTATTTTACAAACATTTTATCAATTTATTATTGGAATTTTTCTCGCTACTTTGGTTTATTTAACAGGTAGTATTGTTTATTCTATTGTTTTTCATTTTATTAACAATTTCACTATTCTTTTAGTTTCTTATCTTTCAAAAGATTATCCTCTTTTCCAATTTACGCATATTAATTGGTTAACTATTTTGTTATCAATTTTAATTTTCATTGTAGGTATGATTGCTTCATTTTTTATTGTGAAATTTATCAAGAAACAAAGCAACAATTTAAAAGATAAACAAATTAAGAACGAAGAAATGAACATTTTAGTCGAAAATCAAAATGAAGTTTTCTTGGGAAACATATTTTTTATTTTTACTACGGTAATATTTTTTGTTCTTTGGGCTTATAATTCATTTGGAGGTGCTTGATGAAAAGACCTTTGTCTTCTTTTCTTGCTTCAACAGTAACTTATTTTATTATGCTAGTTCTATTTGTTTTAGTTAGAATAATATTTCTTTATGTAAATTTACCATTTTCACAAAATGTTAATGATTTTATTTCAACTGTAATTATTCAAGGTGGCATTATGCTATGCCTTGCAATGGTTCTTTATTCATTTTTTAAAAAACAAAATATAAAAACGACTTTAACAGATTTTAGATTTGAAAAGATTAGTTTTTACACTATAATCCTTTGCATTTTTATTGGAATTCTTTGCTATGTTTTAAATATTTTTGTGTCCTCGTTTTTTGGAACAATTATTTCTTTATTTGGTTTTGAATCTGCTCCTTCTTTTCCATCTTTTACAACTACTGATTATTCTGTTGGGGCGTTTATATTTCAAGTTATAACAGTCGCTATTTTACCGGGTATTTGTGAAGAAGTTGCTCATAGAGGTTTGCTTTTAAAAGGGTTAAGTAGTTTGGGAATTATGAGAGCAGCAGTTTTTTCTTCTGTACTATTTGGGCTTATGCACTTAAACATTAGTCAATTCTTTTATGCTACCGTTTTGGGCTATTTGATATCGTTGAGCGTTATAATTAGTAAAAGTATTTTTCCGGCTATGATTATACATTTTATGAACAACTTTTTGAGCATATATTTTACTTTTGCACAAGCGAATAATTGGGCTTTGGGCGGGGGAATAAAAGATTTTTTAAATTCCTTACTTACAACCGATAATCCATTTTCATTTTTCTTAATTTGTACCCTTATTTTATCTTGTCTTTTAATGCTTCTTGTTTATCTATTTACTCTTTTACTAAAAGAAACCAGAATTAAAAAAGTAAGAAATATGTTACAGTATATTGTAAAGTTAAATAATACGACTATTGATAAAACTACTTTTTCTAAAAATGATGAAAATTTACTTAATATGCAAATGATTAATAAACTTATGGGAGAATATAATATTAAAAGTTTAAATAATATGGTTTTTACCGATATTGAAAGCAAGGGTACAAAGTTAGTTTATTTAGAGAAAGTATTTTTAATTGGTTGCGTTTTGCTTGGAAGTTTAGTTACATTATCTACCTTTATTTGGGGGTTGATTTAGTGTATAAAGTTAATATTGTTTGTGTGGGCTCTTTAAAGGAAAAATTTTTTTATCAGGCACAAGAGGAATATTTAAAAAGACTGAAAAAATATTGTGAAGTTTGCGTTTTTGAGTTAGAAGAAGAAAAATTAAATCAAAATCCAACTGAAAAAGAAATTGAAAAAGCCCTTGATAGAGAATACCAAAAAATAATACCTTATTTAAAAGGTAAAATAATTGTTTGTGCTGTTGAGGGTAAACAATATTCAAGTATAGATTTTTCAGATTATTTAATAAAATCTTTTAATGATTATAACTGCATTACTTTTATAATTGGTAGTTCTTATGGCCTTAGTCAAAAATTAAAAACAGATAATTTTTTGTTAAGTTTATCTAAAATGACCTTTCCTCATCATCTTATGAGAATTTTTTTACAAGAGCAAATTTATAGGGCTTTTACTATAAAAAATAATAATACTTATCATAAATAAATAGTGTAATCTGTTTAATTTTAATCATAATATATTTATACATTATTATACATTAAGTTTTTAAGGTTTATACAAGGTGTTTATATGAAAAATATATTTGATAAACTAAAATTTGAAATTGAACAGTTAAAGCATAAAATAAAAAATTACGTTATTGGAAAAAGTGTTTTAGGCGAAGATATTATTTGTTTTGAAGTAGGTAGCAATGAAAAAAAATCTATACTAATTCACGGTGGAATTCATGCAAGGGAATATATAACTTGTTTTTTAGTTATCGAACTTATAAAATTTATTAGTAAACAAAATATTGATGGTAAAATTTATTTTATTCCGTTACTAAATCCAGATGGAGTTAGAATTTGTTGTCAAGGATATTCTTTTATACAACAGGAGAAGCAACGTAATATCGTAAAAAATATTTTGAAAAATGTTGACAAAAGTTTGTATAAGGCAAACGCTAATGGAGTTGATTTGAATGTAAATTTTGATGTCGATTGGGGAAAGGGTATTCAGAATTCAAATGCTGGGCCAGATTATCAAAATTTTATTGGTTATACTCCTAACTCGGAAAGTGAGGTTGTTACGATAATTGATTTTACAAAAAAGATTAAGCCACTAATTACTTTGAGTTATCACAGCAAAGGCCAGGTTATTTATTATGGTTATAAAAATCAACCTAAAAATAATTTATTATTTCAGGATAAGATTTTGAGCATTTTAACAAACACAACTCATTACGAGCCAATTTTTACAGTTAATAGTAGTGGAGGATATAAAGATTATTGTCTAATGAAACTTAATATTTTAGGGTTTACAATAGAAGTGGGAAATGATAAATTAAACCACCCCATTGGTTTAGAGTATTTAGATAGTATTTTTTATGAAAATAAAAATGTAATAAACAATATTTTAACTATTTTATAAAAATACTTTTTAAGTTTAGTTAAAAATAAAAAATTAAAATTTTTATTAAAGATTTTTTTAGTTTAAAAAATAAAATTCTTTAGATTTACAAAGGACTATTTATGAATGATTTTTTTATGAAGAAAGCTATTAGTCAGGCTAAAAAAGCACAAAAACTAGGAGAAGTGCCTGTTGGTGCCATTATTGTTAAAAATAATATGATTATTGCTAGTGGCTATAACAAAAGAGAAAGTAAACAAAATCCAATTTTTCACGCTGAAATTTTGGCTATTTTAAAGGCTTGTAAAAAATTAAATTCTTTTAGACTCGATGGGTGTGAAATGTATGTTACTCTTGAACCTTGTCCTATGTGTGCAGGTGCCATTATTAATTCAAGAATAAAAAAAGTTTATATAGGTGCGTTAGATAAGAATTACGGTTGTGCTGGTAGTAAATATAATCTATTAAACGACAAGTGTTTTGAACATACTGTACAGGTAGAAACAGGTATTTTAAAGGAAAAATGTGAAAATTTGTTAAATGATTTTTTTGTACAAATTAGAGAACAAGGAAAAATAAAAAAATACTTAGGGGAAAAATTTAATTGTTGTAATAAAAATAAATTTTCAAATATTTCTAATATTAAATTATTATACTTAGATGCTAAAAATAAAGAGGAATATTATGTTGTTGCAGTCATTAAGCAACTTAATTCTAATTTATTGTATTTGGTTTTGTCGTCTAAGTTAGATTTTATTTCTTACAGTGAAATTAAAAAAATTTTTAATGAAAAGTTTTTGAGTAAAAAATTAAAAATTACTACATTAGATAAAAATACATACATTTTTTAAAGTCTTTTGTATATATTGACAAAATCATTTTACTTAATTAAAATTAAAACATGAATGAATTTATTATTTCAACTGATATTTTAAGTGAATTTGAATTAATACATACATTTGATTATAAAATTAGAGCAATTATACTGAAACCAGAAAATTGTTTTTTTGATGCGGACATAATGGGTTTAGAAAGTATCAAATATGTGGAAAATGCTTTACAAAAGTATGAAATTACACAAGTAGAGTGTAAAAGAAATTCAGTAATTACAGATGTTATATTGCCATATATTAAAGATGAAGATTATGTGATTGTATTGTATGCTAATACTCCTTTAATCACTGAAAACACTGTCTTAGATGCAATTGATTATGCAACAACAAAACAATTAGATTGTTGTAAACTTTTTTATGGTGTTATTTTTAAAGTTGCGGCACTCAAAAATCAAAAGTTTGAAAATACGGCACAAGCAGATTTTCTAAGTAAAGAAGATTTTTTTGCTATTTTTGATTATAATTCTCTATCTAGCGCAAGAGATAAAATGAAGAAAAGAATTATTGATAAGCATTTAAAAAACAATGTTGATTTTTTAGATGCTCAAAGTTGTTATATTGATTTTCAAGTAGTTATAAAAAGTGGAGTAAAAATTTACGCAAATAATGTAATTAAATCAAATTCTGTTATTGAGGAAAATTGTGTCCTATTTGAAAACAATGTTATTGACAATTCTCATATTGGAAAAAATTGTACCTTGATTAGTAGTTTTGTTAAAAATAAAAAATTGAAAGATAATACATCTTTAAAACCATTTACCGTTTATGATGGAGAGAAAAAATGAAATTAATTGTTGGGTTGGGTAATCCTGGAAAGGAGTTTGAAAATACTTATCACAATTTAGGTTTTTGTGCTATTGATATGCTTTCAAAAAAATTTGGTGTAAGCCTAAATAAATCTAAATTTAATTCTTTATATGCTCAGTGCAAGTTTAATGATGAAATTGTTTTATTAATTAAACCTCTTACTTATATGAATTTAAGTGGACAGGCTGTTAAACAATTTGTCGATTATTACAAATTGCAACCTAGTGATGTCATTGTAATTTGTGATGATATTGATTTGCCTAAGGGGACAAACAAATTAAGAGAACATGGTAGTGGTGGTACTCATAATGGATTAAAAAATATAGTTTATAAATTAAATTCACAAGACTTTAAAAGATTAAAAATTGGTGCAGGTGACAACAATATAATTGACCTTAAAGACTATGTTTTAAGTAAAATTGATGAGCAAAGTCTTAATTTAATTCTTCCTAGTTTGCAAGACGGTTTAGATAAAGTATTAAATTTATTAAAAAATAAAGTTTAATATTTTTAAGGAAAAATATGAATAATTTTAATGACAAAATAAAGGAGATAGATAGTTATAAATCAACCATAATTAGTGGTTTAAATGAGGGAGAAAAAGCCTTTCTACCTTATTTTTTGTCAGGAAAAATTTTAATTGTTTGCCCTAATAAAGAAAATCTTTTAGTTTATAAAGAGACACTTGTTTCACTTGGAAAGAAGGTAATTTTTTTAGAAGATAAATTACCTTTATTAATAACTTTAAATCAAACTAAATCTAATGAATTTAGAGAATATATTAATTTTATTACGAGGTTAGTTAATAGAGATTATGATATTATATTAATCACAGCACAAGTTCTTTTTCAAAAGTTTCCTAGTTTTATATATTTTAAAAAAAATATAATCAATCTTGGTAAAGGAGAAAAATTAAATCAAAATATTTTAGTCCAAAACTTAATAGACTTGGGTTATGTTAGAAATGAAATTATTATTGATAAGGGAGAGTTTACTGTTAGAGGAGATGTTGTTGATGTTTTTCCAATTAATCATGATTTACCTATAAGAATAAATTTTTTTGATGATGAAATAGAAAGTATTAATTCTTTTGAATTAAATAGTTATAAACTTATTCAATATTTGGAAAAAATTCAAATCAGTTGTACCAATTTATTGAATTTAGAATATTTAAAAATTCAAAATATAAAAGAAAGTGTTAAAAGTGATTTGCAAAAATTAAAGTTAAGTGATGAGAGTATGATTAGAGTTAGTCAAATTTGCTCTCAGCAATTAGAATATTTAGAACAAAAGTCATCTCAAATTTCAACTACTTTTTTTCTTCCGTATTGTGATTACTATTCTTACTCAATTTTTGATTATTTAGAAAAGAACGATACTGTTATTTTTGATGAACCAAAGCCAATAAGTGATAAGATTAAACTTATATATGACGATAACATAAATTCTTTTTTGGATCTTTCGTTAAGTGGAGAGTTCTTACCAAGACATCAAGAATTTTATATTGATAAAAAAGATGTATTTAAGAAAATAGATGATTTTAGATTAATTGCTTATTCTAGATTAATTTCACAAAATCCAATATTTAAAAGTCAAAATCTAATTAATTTTATTTGTCCACATATTCCAAGATATATTAATCATTTTATTGAATTAACAGAAGATGTTAATAATTGGAAAAGAAATAAAAATACAATATTAATAAGTTGTCCACAGCCAATTACTCAAAATAAATTAAAAAATTTTTTAAATGATAAAAACATATCTTTTGTTGAAATTAACAATATTGGGGATATTCAAAATGAAAATGTAAATATTGCTTCTTTTGAATTGCCTTATTCAAGTTGTTTTCAAATGGAAAAATTTATTTGCATAGGTTCTAAAAGTTTATCAAATCAACTTGAATCAATAAAAAAGCAATCTAGTCAAAAACCTGTTTTTTTGCCTCAAATTGGAGATTATGTGGTTCACGAAATTCATGGTGTTGGCAAATGCGTTGGAATAAAAAATTTAAAATTGTCCTCCTCTTTTAGAGACTACATTATTATAGAATATAAAGATGGTGACTTATTATATTTACCAAGTGAAAATGTTGATATGCTTACTAAATATAATCAATCAACGCAAGTAAAATTAAACAAAATTGGTGGCACTGAATTTTACAAAATTAAACAAAAAGTCAAAAATTCTATTAAACAAATGACTTTTGATTTGATGAAAGTTTATGCTAATAGATTGAATTCCAAGGGTTTTGTTTATTCAAAGGATAGTTATTTACAAAAAGAATTCGAGGCTTCTTTTCCTTATGAATACACAGTAGATCAAGTCAAGGCTTTAAAAGAGATAAAAGATGACATGGAAAGCCCTCGAATTATGGATAGATTATTATGTGGTGATGTCGGATTTGGAAAGACAGAAGTGGCTCTTGCGACTGCTTATAAGGCCATTCAAGATGGCAAACAGGTTGCCATAATTTGTCCAACTACAATTTTGTGTGAACAACACTATTCAACTGCAATTTCAAGAATGAAAGATTTTATGGTTAATGTGGCTTGTTTAAACAGATTTAAAACTGAGAAAGAGAAAAATGAAATCTTAATTGATTTAAAAGAAGGCAGAATTGATTTAATTTGTGGAACTCATAGTCTTTTAAGTAAAAACGTTGTTTTTAAAGATTTAGGGCTTTTAATTATTGATGAAGAACAAAGATTTGGAGTAGAAGATAAAGAAAAATTAAAAAATTTAAAGAGCAATGTTGATGTTCTTAGTCTTTCTGCTACTCCTATCCCAAGAACGTTAAGTATGGCTTTGTCAGGTATAAGAGATGTTAGTTTTTTACTTACTCCTCCAAAAGAAAGAAAAAAAATCAAAACTAATGTAATTGATTATTCAGATGGTTTGCTTACTCTTGCCTGTCAAAAAGAAATTGATAGAGGTGGGCAAGTTTTGATAATATACAATAGAGTAGATGGAATTACTAATTTTTATACTCATGTAAAGTCTTTAATAAATAATGTTGAAATCGATTATGTTCACGGACAAATGCCATCTAAAATTTTAGAACAAAAAATTTATAATTTATATTCTAGAAAAACTCAAATTTTAATTAGTACAGTTTTAATTGAACAGGGGATTGATTTGCCTTATGCAAATACTTTGTTTGTTATAGACGCCGATAAACTTGGATTAAGTCAACTTTATCAGTTAAGGGGTAGAATAGGTAGAAGCAATATTGAGGCATATGCTTATTTTAGTTTTTCAAAAGATAAAGTATTGACACAAGATTCATACAAAAGACTTGATGCAATAATGGAATTCAATGATTTTGGTAGTGGTTATAAAATTGCACTTAGAGATTTAGAAATAAGAGGGGCCGGAGATGTTTTGGGTAGAGTTCAACATGGACATATGCAACAGGTAGGCTATGATTTGTATGTAAAATTATTAAATGAAAGCCTTGCTCAAATGAGAGGTGAAAACGTCGAGGAAACAAGAGAAATTAAGTTGGATATTCAAATTAATTCTTATTTGCCAAAAGAATACATTTCAATTAATGAAAATAGAATCGAATTTTACACAAAAGTTAGTAAAATTTACAATTTAGAGGATTACGAGAATGTTATTTGTCAAACAAAGGAAGTTTATGGGGAGTTGCCTCAATGTGTTGTTAATTTGTGTAAAATAGGTTTAATTAAGAATTTAGGACAAAAAATTAAAGCTAGTAAAATTGTCTTAAATGACTTTACTAGGAGAATTATATTTTATGAAAACGTAGTTGATACTAAAATTTTCGATTTTCTTGTAAAAAATAGTGTTGATTATGTTTTAAATAATGATAAAGTGCCTATAATTATTTTAAAGGATGAAGGAAATATTCAAAAACAAGTCGAAAAATTAATAAAATTTCTTATTCAATGTGTAGAAATCCTGAATAAATAATTGATTTTATGACTTTTTTGGTGTATAATTCTCTTTGTGTAAAAAATTGCTAGAATGGAGAAAATGTAGTGAGAAAAAAGTTTGCTATTTTAATGATTTTTATATTTATGAGTTTGTCTGTTTTAACAGGCTGTAATCTTTTTAGTAAAAATAACTATGCTTCACTAAGTTCAATTGTTGCTACTAGTGGGGATATTTCTATTACAAGAGAGGAATTGATTAATGCCTACAATAGTAGTGGTTATTATTACTATTATGCTTATGGTTATACACAAGAAGGGGCTGTTAAACAAACTATTAATGATTTAATTGACCAACAATTTTTGTTAAACTATTTGAAAAATTCTACTGATAGTAAATTAATGCTAAATGAAAAAGATTTTAATAATATAATTTCTCAAACTTGGGATTATGTGAATGAATCTATACTTACTTATGTTAATGAGGTAAGAAAAGAACTTAAACTTCCTTTAATTGAAACTGAGGAATCTGAAACTGAGGAAGAAGAACCTGAGTTTGCTCCACAGGAACAATACAAAACTAAATTTGAACTAATTAATGATAAGGTTTACCTTATTCAAGAAGATGAAGAAAGCGTAACTGTTGATTCAAAAGCAACTAGTCTTGAAACTGCATTTAATTATGCGTTAGAAAATTATCCAACCCTTTTTACGAATTTTATAAAAAGTAATGACCAAAATTATAAAAATTTGATTTGGAAAAGATATCTTGCAGCATTAAAGACTTCTCAATCAAATTACGGTTATAAAGATATGTCAGACGATGAAGTCTTTAAAAGAGAACTTCAAAGAATTTTTGATGCTGTTGTTGATAGCGTAAGAGTTACTAAATTCCAAAGTACTGTCGTTTATGGTTGCGAATATGATGAACAATTAAATAGATATTACTTAACTGATGTGACTTTGCAATCAATGGTTAATAAATATGTTGAATTATATGAAAAAAATTATGAAGACTATCAAAACAATTCACAAGATTTTTATAAGAGTATAGCAAATTCATCAAATGCAAAGGATTATGTTTTTTATGGTGATTCAAGTAAAGAAACTTTTATTACTGTTTCTCATATTTTAGTTAAATTGAGCGATGAACAAATTGCACAAATAGAATCAATAGAAAATGATACAAATTTTTCACCTGAGGCCAAAGAAAAAAAGATTTATGAAATAAAGAAACAAACTCTTGTTTATGAAAGAGATTTAGAGACAGGTGAAGTAATTGATGAAGTTGGTATCACTATTGGAGAAATGTATGAAAATTTATTAAGTGATTTAAAAAATGTTTACGATTTAAGTGAAAGAACAAAAATCTTTAATAATTATTTATATAGATATAATGTTGATACAGGTATTATTAATGCAACTAACGATTACGTTGTTGGTACAAAAAATAGTGCTATGGTTTCATCATTTACTGATGCAGCAAGACAGTTGTATAACAATGGTAAAGTTGGAGATGTGTCTGGTTTAGAATATGAAGATAATGATGATTATACCGGTTATCATATAGTTTTCTATACCGGAACATTACAAAATATCTTTTCTAACAAAGACTCTCTTAGTACTTTAACAATTGATAACATTTATAACTTACTTTCTAAAAAATATACTTCACTTTCGTATAATCAAACTTTATTTGAGTTTATATTTGATAAAATAAATGATACAAATTATTACAATACTTATAGTGATAATTTGGTAAAAACTTTAAAAAATAATGTTGAAATAAAATATAATGTAGATAATTTTTCTGATTTATATTAATTTTTAAATAAATTTAAAAGGAGGAGATTATGACTGAAAAATTAGATGTAAAGAATAAACCATATTCTCCTTTTTTGAAATCTTTAAAATTTAGAAAAAATAAATTAGTTAGATTTGTAAGTAATTATGGTGCAAATATTAGCGATGCAACAAAATTTTCTATTAAGCCTTTTACTTGTTGTGAATTAATTGAAACAGCAAAAGATAAAGATGAAAAAATTTTAAAAGAAAAAAAGCAAAATTCAAAGAAAAGAAAAAAGTTACTTAATTTGCTTTATTTTGGTCTTAATATAATTGTTATTGCCATAGTTTTAGTTATTCAATTGTCTGGTGAGACAGACCCTAAGAATTCTATTTCAGAAATTTTAAATGCAAATTGGTGGTTTATTCTTGCCGCCTTTGCCTGTTTTGCTTTTGGAATGTTTTTAGAACAAATTAGATTTGCAGTCTTAATACATAAAGCGACTAATGTTTTTAGAATTAATCTTTCTTATAAAACTGCTGCCGTGGGTAGATATTATGATATAATTACTCCTCTTAGTACAGGTGGACAGCCTTTTCAGGTAATTTACCTTAATAGATATGGTATTAGAGCGGGTGAGGGCATATCTATTGCAATGGCAAAATATATTTTTTATCAAATAATTTTCTTCTTAGGAGTAAGTTTTTTCATTTTTAGAGATTTATTCCTAAATCTTAATAATACTGCCACAAATACTGTAATTGCAAGTGCTACCGGTGGTGTTGCAACAGGTTTTGCTACTACTTTAAGTTGGATTGGTTATGTCGTTACTGCTGTTGTAATTTTAACTGTTACATTTATTTCTTTAAACAAAAGAGCAGGGGCCGGTTTTGTTGTAAGTATTTTGAAGTTACTTAGCAAAATAAAAATAGGCAAATTTAGAGTGATTAAAGACTATAAAAAATCTTTCCAAAGTGTTATGAAGACAGTTAATATTTGGCAAAGAACCACAAAGAAATATAGTAAATCTCCGGGTGTTATTTTAGTTTGCTTATTTAGTTCAATAGCCTATTTTTTAATAAATTATAGTATTCCTTATTTCATTTATTGTGCATTTGAAGGATGGGATTTTTCTATGTGGATGCAAATTGCAACTATTTCTATTATGGTTGACTTGGCTTCTGCTTTTAACCCTATACCTATGGGAACAGGTACTGCCGACCTTTCATTTACTGCTTTTTTTGCAACAATTTTCTCTACAACAGGTGCTCAAATCTGGGCTTTAATTATTTGGAGAATTCTTGCTTACTATATATATATATTGCAAGGATTTTTTGTATTATCATATGATTATTTTGTTGGCAATAAGAGATTAGAAAAAAATAAAGAATTTTGGATGTTGCCTATAAAAGAAAGAATTAAACTTTTTGGTAGAAAAAAATAGTTATAAAAAACTTGTCTAGTTTGGCAAGTTTTTTTGTTTAAAATTATTTAATTAGTAAATAATTTTTTTGATGAAAAAATTTTTAATTGTTTTTTGTTTATTATTTTTTATTTTTTGTACATATTTAAATTTAAATAATGATAAATTTTATCAATATTTTAAAAATTTTAATGTAAGTTCTTTTTGTTATATCGTTGATAGTCAATGTTTAGGTAATAATAACAGTTTAAATCAAGTAGTTTCAACTGCTGGATATGATTTTTTATATTTTAATTCCATTAACTCTAATATAAAAGCAAAATATAAACAAGTGGAAATGGTTTATTCAAAGGGTGTAATTAAAAAAATTATTGAAGATTTAAATTTGAGAATCGTTTTTGAAGAAGATGTTATTCAACTTCATATCATTTATGCCTATTCTCCTTTTTTTGATAAATTTGTTTTAGTAAAAAATAATAGAGTAAATTTCCAATTTGCTCTTTCAACTGATAAACTTACAATTGGTTATCCATTAATTTATACTTCATATTAAAAAAATGTTTAAAAATATTTTTTTAGTCAACAATTTGACTAGGAGGATATTTTAAATATGAATTATAGAACACAAATTAAGGAATTTTTTTTAAGATACAAAAGAGTATTACTTATCAGTACTGCGTTAGTTCTAGCCATCGTTTTAATTTCAGTTGTTGCTAGTAAGTCAGTAAATTATAAGGCTGATGACAGTGTCCAAACATCTTCGCCAACAAATATAACTTTCATTATGCCTGTAAAAGATGGAGTTGTAATTAAGGATTTTTCAAACACTACTTTAAAGTACAATTCTACCTTAAAACAATGGGAAGCACATAAGGCTATTGATATTAAAGGTGCTGATGGTACCGATGTTCTTGCTTGTTATAAAGGTGAAGTTGTTAGTATCGAAAATGATTATTTAAGAGGCACGGTTGTAACTATAAAACACACTAATAATTTACAAACTGTTTATGCTTCTTTAAGCGAAGATGTTACAGTTAAAGTAGGGGATAAAGTAAATACAGGTGATAAAATTGGAACAATTTCAACTAGTGCAAAAAGTGAATCTAATGATGGTCCACATCTTCACTTGGAAGTTTTGCTAGATAATGTTAAAACTGACCCAAATTTATATTTGGAAAATACTAACAAATAAAACATTATTTAATTTGCTTTACTAATATCTTTTTTTAGTGTATAATTCCTTAGCGTTATTTTAATGGAGGATTTAAAATGTCATTAGAAAAAGTTAGAACTATGTTAGCAAATCAACTTAATGTTCAAGTAGATAAGGTAAAGGAAGATTCGAGAATTGTAGAAGATTTGGGTGCTGATTCTCTTGATATGATTGAAATGCTTATGGCTCTTGAAGAAGAATTTGGTATTACTGTTCCTGATGAAGATGCCGAAAGTTTAAAAACAGTTGGTGATATAGTTAAGTACATTGACAATGCAAAAAAAGAAAACTAATAATTAAAACTATTTAAGTTAACCTTAAATAGTTTTTTTTCTATAAAAATGTAATTTTTGACATATTTTGACAAGTACATCTCATATGGATTAAAAAGAGGTGTGCTATATGAAAGTTTTTATTCAGGAGAGAGTACTTGCTGAGGCTTGTGAAATACTAGAAAAAAAGAGCACTGTTAGACAAATTGCTAAATTGTTTAATGTGTCGAAAAGTACTGTTCATTTTGATTTAAGTAGAAGACTAAAAAAAATTAATTTAGATTTATTTAAAAAGGTTAGTGTTTTATTAAATTATAATCTATCTCAAAGGCATATTAGAGGTGGTATTGCTACTAAAAATAAATATTATTTTCAAAAATTAAACAAGAAAATCTCTTAAAATATTATAGAAAAATGTATTTTTTCTTGTATATTTTTACAATAATTTTTTTCCTTTTTTCTTTTAAAAATGAATAAATTTTTATATGGATATTTGACCTATAAATTTTCTATTTTGTTTGACATTATATTATAAAATAAAATATAATTATTTATATTAAAATGCTTGTATTATAATTTCTAACAAAAAATAACATACTAAGGAATAGGTGAAAACATTATGAAAAAATTTATTCTTTTTTTATCAGTTTTTATGATAACATTAGCTACTCTTTTAGTAGGGTGTGCTAAGGATAAGTATGGGGATTTAAAAATAACGGTTACTTCTGTAATTAGTTCAGATGGAGATAGATTATCTCCTAATGAAGAAGATGGTTTTTACTATGTTGAGGTAGGACAAACATTTACAATTTCGTGTGATGTTTCATCTTCTACGCCGATTACTAAATATTTGAATTTTGTTAGTGAAAATTCAAGTGTTTTACACTTTGAAAAAACTGCTGAAAATTCAAGGAGTGCGGTTTTCACGGCTAACGCTTATACAGTTGATGAGCCGGTTGGTATAAAGATAAGTTCTAAGGAAACATTGACAAATGCTATTACATTAAATTTTATGATTGTTGCTCCTGTTACTGAAATTACTACTCCTGATAATTTAGTACTAGATTCAAAAAATCCTTTAAATATAAAAGAAAATGTTGTTTTTAAAAGTAGTTATTTACAAAATAATTCTTTACAAGTCAATAATTCTGAAAAGAAACTTACATACACTTTAAATTCAATTATTGTAAATAATCAAACTTATTCCTTAGTTTTGCGTGATGATAATTGGTATGACATAATTGGATTTGATGGGGCAACAGTTTTCCCAAATGGTAAAGAGAATGCTTTTACTATTCAAAACGACACTTTAATAGTTGCTGATGATGTTTATGGCAATCTCTTATTAGATGTGAAATCTTATAGATATGTTGAAAATATTGAAGAAACTTTTGATGATAGTTTGACTGAAATAGATAAAAATAATCTTATTCAAGCAAATAATAAGTTAATTAATAAGAATGTTTCAATAAATATTTTACAACCTCTTAAAATTACTGATTTTACTATTTCTTCTGGGCAAATTTCATTTGAAAATATTGGGCAAGATGGTTTAGAAAAAATTAAACTCACATCTATTTTGTACGATAATAGGTCAACTGACAGTTATAATGTTTCAGGTACAAATTACAATTATAACCTAGAAACGCTTAATATTTTTATTAGTAATTTAGATAAAGATTTTTATACAATTAAGTTTTTTGATATTGATGGAAATCAAATTAAAGAAAATTCCACAGGAGTCTTAAAATTATCTGAAAATAATCCTACACAACTTAATGCAAATAAAGTTGGTACGGAATATGTTGATATAGTTGTAAGTTATAATACGGCAAATAATATTTCATATTCATTTAGTGAATTGTATAAAGAATATTTGCAAGATAATGGTCTCCAATTAGAGGATAATTTAAATAGATTGCAATTTAATGTACAGTCTCTTGCAAATAACATTGAATTGTATATTGACGATAGTTTAACTAGTGTTGATTCAAATGGTGAAGTAGAAATTTTTGATAAATATGCTGAAACTAAAAATTTAGGTACAAAGTTTGAAATTAAATTTTCAAACATTACAGGTGTTGATAAAGAAAATAAAAAAGTAAAGGTATATTTGGAAAGTTCAAATGTATTAGATTTGACAAAATATTTGGAAATTTATGATGCTTCAAATGGTTCAACTATTAGCAGAATTACTATTGAAAGTGAAGTTACAGATGGTAAAACTTATTATTATTTCATAAGAGATTTGGATTTGAATCAGTCTGTGTTCTATATGAAAGCGACTGATGCTGATATTTTAAATTCATTTAATATTAGAGTAGAAAATTTATTACAAACTAATATTTTAGATAGAAATAATGAATCAATTTTAAACAATTTAACTAATGCCGAAGACTCTTTTAGTATTGTTGTTAAAAAGGGAGTTTCCATAGTTGAGGCCAAAATTGTTAATGACCAAAATTTCTATAATATTGCCACTAATAAAGACGCTGGTCAAGATGAAAATGAACTGTTTTATAGTAAGTTAGTTCTTGATTTGTCTAATAATTCAACCTTAGTTGCTCTTATGTTTGATTATGGTTTGGAGGGAGAATTAAATCTTTCAAGTTATAATTCAAGTGCTATTAAGATTGAAAAAGTTGACAATGCAAATATTTATTTTAGCGAAAATGCTACTGCTTCTAATTTGTCAATTTCTGCTGTCTACAAAATTACAGGTTTAAAAGAAATTACTAATTCAAGAGTAACCTTTACTGCGGATAATGGTTATTCTATCAGTTTTATTGTTGATGTTGTAAAACAAGTTAAACAAGTTAACTACAATTTTTATGAATATTATGATGGTTCAATAACACAAAATTTATATGATGAAGAAAATTATGTCAGTATTAAAAAGGATCAATCATTTAATTTTAACTTTATTCCTTCTACTTTAAATGTAACTGAAAGTGCAAGTTCCGGAATTATTAATTATAGTTATTCTGTTGAAAATGAGGAGATTGCTTATGTTGCTGATAATTCAATTGGTAAAATTACTGCAATAAGTGAAGGGATTTCTACTGTTTCATTATATGTAGAATATTATTCATTTAATTTAGTTAATGGTTATAATCAGTGGACAAAAACAGCATTTACAGAATCTTTTGATTTGGAGGTCTTTGTTCCTGCAAAAGACATAAATGTCAATCAAAATACAATAACTTCTTTTAACTATAATGATTTGCCAAGTGAATATTCTTCAAATTCTCAAATTCAAATTAGCGTTAACATAGATAACAATGCTACAATTTCTAATTTGGAAAGATATGCTGATAAAATTTCTTTTAGGTTTAAGGACCAAGAAAATTTCTTAAATACTGTTAAAGAAAATAACGAAATTATTGCAAACACAGTTTTAAAAAGCGACCAGGAAAGTTTAGTTACTTATGTTTATGTTACTGTTGATGAATTTGGTATTGAACATAATTTTGAGTGTAAAATTGAGATTACTAGACCGGTTAAAATAAATGAAATTGATTTGAGAATTATTGATGGATTTAATAAACAGGTTAAAATTGATGAAACTAACAATAATGTTGATGGAACTATTAGAGTTGGTAAAGATGAGATTTTAAACGCTATTACTTTGATAAATCCAGAAAATCCTTTAATTGATGAATTTGTTGTTACTATTTATGACGAGTTGATTATTCCTGATGGGGCCGATTATGATATAATAGAGTTTAACTCAAAAAATGATAATTTAAGGTTTAATTTTAACGCTGATGAGCAAATTGCTGGTGAAGATGGAATCTTTTATGTAATTGTAAATGCAAAAGATAGCCTTGAAATTTTCTATGATAGTGACAATCAACCTTATTATGAATTTACAAAGTCTTATGTTTTAAGAGTAATTATTGAAGATGGTATAAAAAATTCATATGGTATTTCAAATCAAGAAGAACTTATCGCAATTAATCAAGACCCATCTAAAAATTATATTCTTGAAAATGATATTGTTCTTAGTGGAGATTTTACTCCTATTCAAAATTTTACAGGTGTTTTTAACGGAAATGGTTTTACTATTTCAAATTTAAATATTAGTTCAACTTCTGCTCATTTAATGGACGATATTAATCAAACATATAATGTAGGTTTATTTGCTTCATTAAACAATAAGGCTGATACATATGGTGTTATATATGATTTGAATTTGCAAGTTAATAATATTAATTTAACTTCAAATATAAATGCTTTGCAAGTAAATGTTGGTGGATTAGTCGGTAATAATAATGGCTTAATTATTAATAGTTCGGTCAATATTAAAAATATTTATGTTAACCTACCAAATGCACAAGTAAATGTTGGTGGATTGGTTGGTTTAAATACAAATAATATTTTTAATTTTGCTTTTGATTCTCTTTATAATTATGAAACTGATGCCGATTTAATTAGTAAAGAATTTGTGATTTTAAATAATTCTAAGATTAATAATTTAATCTTGGGAAACACCTTATCAGATTCATCTATTGAGAATGCTATCAGCAAAAAATATGTTAAGGGAAATATTGCTGTTTATGATAGTTTGGCAAGCAGTGCTAATATAGGTGGTATTGTAGGTAGAAATGACTTTGTAGTTAATGGCTTTTATGGACTTTATGCTAGATATACTTCTACTAACAATAATTATATAGTTACTTACCAAAGTCAATATGTGGATAGTGATGTTTTAATTAATGTAAACAATGGAGAACTTGTAAATGAGAATTCAACTGTTGGTGGAATTGCAGGTTTGAATAATAAAAATTTGTTTAATCTTTCATCTCAGGGTAAGATTGGTAATTTTGATTTTAATACTAATACTTTGGCTTCATCTACCTATAAAAACGTTGGTGGAATTGTTGGTTCTACCCTTGGTAATATTCAAAATGTTTTATCTAGCGTTTATGTTAGGGGGCAAGAAAATATCGGTGGTATTGCTGGAAAAGTTGTTGGAAGTTCAAGTTTAGAAACAGTTCTTAATAAGAGTAAAGTTGAGTCCTATGATTGTTCAAATGATTTAAGCAATACAATTATTGTTGGTAAAAACAATGTTGGCGGTATAGCAGGTTTTTCTTCATATGGTTATTTAACAGAAAGCTATTTCTATGGTTATTCAGATAAATTTGACACAAGTTACATAAATAATGGAGATATTTTTGTTGTTAATCAAGATGGCAATGAATATGCTGGTGGACTCATTGGTTTTGCAGAACAGAGTAGTATTAACAATTCTTTTGCAATAGCAAATATTAAATCTATTGTTGATAGTTTAAATATTAGAGGTCTTTCTGGTAGCAGTGTAAAGGCTGGAAATGATGTTTTCTATTTTGGAGTTGTCAATATTAGTGGCAAAAATGATGTAGAAAATATTTTGGGTGCTTTAAGTTGCGATTATTACTTTGTATTTGATTATAATGATAGTTTTGATAACTTCGTTTTAGTAAAGTCTTATGGAGATACAACAAACGATATTGAAAATGCAAATATTACTTTTGAATATTTAGATGGCGACAATCTTGTATCTATTTATAAGTATAGTGATATTTTAAGAGATATGCCTGTTGATATTGTTGTTAGTGGAAATGGCTCTGGTGTCGAAAACGCTAATAATGAGATTGTTTTAGAGTTTAAAACGGGTGATATTAAAAATAATTTCTACGCTTATCAAATTAGCCAAGGTGAAGAAATTGTAAATGTTTTGTTAGTAAATTTAATCGAGAAAAATTCAATAATGAATATTGGCGATTTGTTTAATATTTCTTCTACGCCAAACTCGATTAGTCTAAATTTAATAGTTGAAAGTTCAAATAATAAAATTGTTTCTGTTAATGATGATGGTAGTTTGACCTTTAAAAACTATGGTGAAGTTATTTTAACTTTTACTGTTAAAGAAAATTTACTTGTTTCTTCGCAGGTTAAAGTTATTATTAACGAAAGTTTTGACAATTTAATGTTGTCAAGTAATCATAATTTCGCAAATTCTTATTTTGATTCAACTGAGTCTAATGTTAGCAAGGTTAGAACAGGTTTTGAATTCAATATTATAAGCCAACTTTCAAAAAATGTTGGGGGAACTACTTTTGAAATTGAAAATGCTAATTTCTATGATATTGATTTTAATATAAGTTATAAATCTGATGCTATTGGAACTTATTCTGAGGCTGTTTTAGGTAGAGATTATGAAATCGTAAATCAATATAATAATGTTCTTGTTGCAAAATTTATTGTAAATGGTTATTTCAAATTTGACGTTTCTATTTCTTTCCAAGATGAGGATGGAAATATTTATAGAATTAAGGATAATTCTTGGGTATTCTATCTATTATCTTTTAGTGGTGCAGTAGATATTTCTTTTGCAGAATCTGAAATTTGGATAAAGACAAATGAAACTTATGAGTCTTTAACTGTTAACCTTGGTGTAGATAATGGGGCAGAAAGACCTGAATTAACTATTCAATTACAACTTCCTTCAAATGAGAAAATTATTTTAAATGCTACTGTTGCAGATGAAGTTTATACTTTTAATCATAATAATTCTCCATTTATTATTACTGTTTCAAATTTAAATAATTCTATTGAAAATGTTTACTCATATAATCTAAGTATTTCAGTTAAGCAGGAATTTGAAAAAATTGATGAGGCACAAGAATACTTTTTAGTTGTGTATGATAAGGCAGAACTATTAATTGATGATGGCGCTGGGGTTCAAATAAATTTAATTCCAGCATTGCTTGAAAAAATTGATTTAGTTCATTATGCTTATACTCAAAAATCTTCAACTTTAATTAATAATACTAACACTTCAATTGATGGAAATGAGGAAAGTACTTATTTTTACTCTTATTCCCAAAATTCTAGCGATATGATTTATGCCGGGATGGGTGGATTGCTTGTTATTCAACTTTATCCTTATTATAGTGATATAATCTCTGTCAATATTAAGTCTAGTTTGAATGGAACAGGTGGGGATATTTCCTTTATTCAGTTGGCAAAAGTTAGAGATGCTAATAAAAATTCTAGTGGTGGTTATGATGAGTATTTTGTAGTTGCTCCTTCACCTATAAAGAATTTAGATGGAAGTTATAGTCTTAATTTAGTTTCATCTATGCCTAATACTAGAATAGTCTTTGATGGAAATAATAATGCTTCACTTGAAGGCGATGGTAAATATGCTTTTAATGAGGAACCTAATTATCCTAATTATGGTATGCTTTTCGTTCGAACTATTGCTCCTACGGATTTGTCTAAAAATGATTCCTTTACAATTACTGTTAGTGTTACTTATTCTTCAATTAATGATAATAAACAAATTGTTGAGACTACTAAGGTTGAATCTAAGACTTTGGAAGTTAAAGATATTCCAGGTATGTCTATGACTTTAAGTCATAATGGGGTAGAAAGAAATGTAATTGCATATACAGGTTCAAACGGAGAATCTGCAAGTCAACCAGATTGGATTGATATTACAACACAAGTTGATAGCGGTATTAATAGTACTATTTCTTATACTTATCTTTCTAAAAATGATGGAAACGTACAAGGAAGTGACTATGTAAATATAGTTCAAAAAGATTCTAATAATTATGAGCTTAGATTAGGTAGTAAAGCAGTTGTAGGTGACATTATTACTCTTACTATGGAAGTTCAATTAATATATGATGATAGAATTGTAATTCAAAAGGCAAGTACTCAAACTATTACAGTCGTTGATGTCGTTATAGAAAGTTTAAGTTTGTATGGAATAAATGAAAATAATCAATTAATCTTAGGCGTTTCTTCGGCAATGCAAATTAGGGCTAAGATTAATGGCTTTGGCTTGCAGTCTGCTATTGAAAGTGTGGAACAAGAAATTTCTAGAAGTGTTTATAATTCTAGTGGAAGCGCTTTATATTGGTTTGCCAAAGATGAAGATAGCCAAAATTACATTACTCTTAATTCTCAAAATATTGCTGATAAGTTGCCATTTAACGTAAAACAATTACCAAATTCTATTGATGGTAATTTTGAAGTAAGTGTTAATGGTATTACTTATGTTTTAAATTATAATACTATTTATCTTGAAGGAATGATTAATTCAGGGAGTGCAAGTTTACTTTTAAATTGTTCTTATGAATATAGAAATGCTGAATTATATTTGATTCCTAATTATTCAAGTGAAACTGCCTTTTCAAATAGTTTTTATTTTGACGTGCTTATTGTTAAGGGCGAAGGAGATGAAAACCTTACCGCTATTGAAAATGAAACTGATTTTAAGACAAAAATGTATGAGGGTGGAGATTATATTCTTATGAACGATATCACTCTTACAAATTATGTTCCTATTGAGGCTAATTTCAGTTCATTTGATGGTAATAATAAGATTATTACAATTAATAGTTTTTACTACAATGTTCAACAAACGGGAAAAGATAAACAAATTAACTTAGGTTTATTTAGTACTGTTAGCGACCAAACAACAATTAAAAATGTAATTGTTGCTTTACCTGATGATAAAAATAGTAATAATAATTATCCTTATATGGATTTATCTACTTATACTTCTATAACTTATGGTGGTATTGCTTCAATTAATAATGGTTTAATCACAAATAGTGAAGTTATTACAATTGACAAAATTAAAGATAATAGTACAAATGTTGGGTATTCGTTTAATATAAAAACAAGTCCAACAGCAACTGTTAACGTTGGTTTAGTGGTTGGTATTAATAATGGAATTATCACAAATTCGAGAGTAGGTAGAGAAACTGTTCAAGTTTTACAAAGTTTAGATAATGATTCTGCGATTGTCAATTTAAAAAATTTGGATTCAGTTTTAGATAAGACGGCAATTTATGTTAATGGAGCAGGCAATGTCGCAGGTTTTGTTGCTGTTAATAATGGAACTATTTCATCAAGTTATGCTAAGAATATTCAGTTAGAAACTTTCATTGATGAAGGTGGTCATGAGAATTTAAAAACTGCTGGATTCGTAATTGAAAATAATGGTTATATTTATGGTTCTTACGCCTCAGGCTGGGAGGAAAATACAAGAGATGCAGTTGTAAGTGACACTAGTTTGATAATTGATTCGGAAAATAGAAAACTTGGCGGTGGTATATTTACAAATAGTACTATTGCAGGTTTTGTTCATCAGAATAATAATTATATAGAAGACAGTTATTCTAATATAAATATAAGTGGTTCATATGTTTTTGCTGCTAAAACTTCAAAAATTCTAAATGAAAACTCTCAAAATACCACAGGTTTCATAAGTAGTGCTGGTGGCGCAGGTTTTGTTTACAAGGCAAGTGAAAAATCCTATATTACAACTTCTTATTCTCTTTCCAAAATTAAAGCAGATAACACACTAGGTTTGTTTGCAGGTAATTTAAATTATTCTAGCGAAGATGATAATGAACTTGGAACAATGTCTGATTGTTACGCTCTTAAAGAAATTGGAGAATCTTTTGTCGTATATGATGTGGATGGTGTTACGGTTTTATATGACCAATCTGAGAGTTCAGTAGAGGGTGATTACAATACTGACATCAATCAATTTGCAGATGAAAATAGTTTTAATAATTTTAGTTTTGATACTAATGTTGAAGATTTTTCATCGTTTGATGGTATTAGTTCTGGTGGCGTTTGGGCAATGTATAGAGGAGAAAACAATAGCGCTTATCCAGAATTAATTAGTGCAAATACTATTGCTATTTCTTGTAGAGTTATTAACTTTGATAAAGATGGTAATGAATATTATACTTACGTTGATGGCTATGATTATGGTTCTATAAATAATCCTTATTTAATCTCAAATGCTAGTGAATATAATGATCTTTTCTCAGATTATAATTATGGAGAAGGCTTTAATCAAAATATTGCTTCTAAATTTACTAAGAGCATAAGACTTATCAATCACATTAATTTTGCAAATCTTCCTGTGTATTCAACTTCGGTAGAATATACTTCAATAGTTGGGGAAGAAACTACAATTTTTGATGGAAATTATTTGTCAATGTATAATATTTTCCTAAGTGATTCTAATGAAGTTAAAGATTCGTTTGGTTTGTTTAGAAATGTTTATAATGCTGGAATTAAGAATTTAAGTCTTGGAATTTCTAGCATTATTGCTGGTAACACAACTTCTGTTGGTGCTTTGGCCGGTGTTATTGTTGATAGTAATATTTCAAATATTTCACTCTTTGCTTGCTCAACCACGACTGATGTAAATGGAGAAATAAGAGGAAATAACTATGTCGGTGCTCTCGCTGGTATTATTACTTCTAGTGATAATGGTGAATTCTATTTTGTTTCTAGAATTAAGTCTAATCTCTTGGTTAAAGGTAGTACCTCTGATACGGGAATTTCTTCTTCAATTAAGAACTCATTTGATATTTGGGAAGATATAAAACCTATTACAGTTGCAAGTGGAACATCATATATTGGTGGAAATTTAAGACTTAATGAATTAAATAAATCAAACTACTATGCCGGTGGTATTGCTGGGGTAATTGATTTAAGACAAAGACAAGAACTTTCTGAAACTGTTATTATTTCTGATTACAATGTTTCAAATATTCACGTTGGTGCATTCTATCAAAATACAAGTGTTAATACAACTTCAAATAGTTATGGCGATGTTGGGGTTATGTCTGTTTATGCTGGTGGCTTATTTGGTTATATCGGAGAGGAAACTTTCTTAACTAAATCTCAGTTTATTGTTAGTCAAAACAGTTCAATATCTGCAAAAGAAATTGCTGGTGGTATTGCTGGGGTTAATTTTGGTATGATTTCTAAGAGTTATGTTTCATATAACCCTAAAACAATGAGAGTTATTGATAGTGATTTTATTAATTATGTCAATGGTGCTAATTATGTTTCTCAGCCTAATACTTCGCTTTTCTCAAAAGATATTGAAAATTATCAACCAAAATACATTGGTGGTATCGTTGGTTTGAATTCAGGCGATGATACAACCGGTTCTGGTAGTATTATTGATTGTTACAATAGGGTAGATGTTAAGAACCCTTATTCTCTTGGTGTTGGCGGTATTGTTGGTGCTAGTTATATTGGTGAAATTTCTAACGTTTACACAACTGCAAGTTTGTATGGTAACTTTGAATTAAGAAAACTTTCTAATGGAACTACTGTTGAAGCAGATGACGTTTATGTTGGAGCAATTATTGGAAAGATAATGAAAGATTCTGAAAACTATTTCTCATCTTCAATAACTGCTGAACAAAAAGAACTGAATTTATTTAATATTGTTGCTGTTAATCTTTGGGATATAAATGATTTTGAAAGTATTTTCAATTTTGTAAACACAAAAGATGGCTATGTCGGTGCTCTTTATGGTTTCTATGAAAATGGTGCAGATAGTACAGGTATTGTTAGAATTAGTCAAAGTTCAAATATATACGTTCAAAATTATATTTTGAATGGTTATACCAATCAGTATTTAAGTACTATTGATAGTAGTGAAGATTTTAACAAGTATGATTATAATAGTTATGAAACATCTGGTAAAACTACGTATATTCAACTTTGGGGGTCTGCCTATGAAACAAGGACAGAGGGCTCAACTGCTCCTACTCCTAGCGATGACCCTGACAATATTGATGATTATTTGTCTCAATATTTCTCTCAAAATAAAGATGCTAGAATTGAACCTCATGATTTTAGAATTACCTTTAAGGATAATGTTATTGAAACAGGTACTATTTCTGCTAGTGCTAGAATTTTAAAAGAAACTTATTTTAATGAATTAAATTGGTTACCTGTAACTTGGGACCATAGTATAGTAAATTTATTACCTTTACTTTCTTATGGTTATATGTCTTCTATTATTGAAATAAGAACTGCCGAAGATTTCTTTACTGAACTAAGTGCTAAGGATAATGGAGATAAAACATTTATTGTAATGAATGATATTGATTTTAGTGACTATCCAAGCATTGAACCAATTATGCAAGAATTTAACGGTACTTTATTAGGTATGGATATTTCTTATGAGATAAATGGTATAAGATATACGAGAAAACCTATACTATTTAATCTTAACTTAGTAAACGATGCGGTTGATAAGAGTGGATATGCTATATTCAATAATGCTGTAAATGCTACTTTTGCAGATTTAAATTTTGTTATAAATAATTATGATGTTCAATTTACAAAAGATGATGCTACAACCCAGGCTGGAATCCTTGTTGCTTCTGCTGAAAGTACTACTTTTAGAAATATTAATATTTATAATTCATTGATAGATGAGGCTGTAATTCAGTCTTTAAGTACTACGAATTTAAGTGGTACATATTTAGTTGGAATGGGAATTCAATATGAAAATTTAGTTGCAGTTGGTTATAGTCCAAAGTCTTTCTTAGTTACTTCCGATAACTATGGTAATACTTATAATTACGAATATTCAACTAATGAGAATGTTTATAATTTAGTTAAGGAAATTATTGTTGAAGGGTCATCAACTGCCGATAAAGTAATTTTAGTCACTAGTGAAAACAACATTAAAACTAATGCAAGTATTTTTGGTGCAATTGTAGGTAATGTTAATGGTGAAGTTAATGTTGAAAATAGTAGTTCAAATATTGATGTTGAAGTTACTTATGATAAGTATAAAAATACGGTTTATGTAGGTGGTTTGATTGGTAAGGGAACAGGCTCTATTATTAAATCAATAGTTCAGTCAAATTTCTTAGTTAAATCTTCTTATCAAATTACAGGTGGTATAAATAGGCACGTAGATACTATTTATCTTGGTGGTATAGCAGGTTCTTTCCAAGGTAAAATGGAAGATATATATTCTACTAATTCTACTTTTGTACTTGGTACTAGTTCGGAAGATTTAATTGTTTCAAATAATACCTCAAATTCTTATTCAGATGTTGGTGTATATGTTGGAGGTATTGTTGGTAAGTTTGCTGAGTATAGAACTAGTTCAAATTCAACCATAGGTACTGCTGAAAATATTTATATCTCAGATATTTCTATATCGTTATATGTATCTGGACATGTTACAGTAGGAGCTTTTGTTGGAAAAAATCAAGGAATTGTTACAAATGTTTTTGTTAGACAATCAAAAAATCCAAAAGTATTAAATTCTGGACTTGCAACAAATACTGATATTATAAAAAATGTTATTTCATTAAAATTAGATAGTTTAAGTTCTAACTATTATATCGGTGGAGTAATAGGTGAGGCTACAAGTGCTAATATAAGTTCAGTTTATTCAAACATTGCAATACAAATAAGTATGATTAAATTTAACAATTTAGCAATAGGTGGTATTATTGGACAACTTTCTACTACGGCAATTTTAACTGATGTAGTTAGCGATAGTGAAATTATTAATATTGAAAGACTAGAAAATTATTCTTCTAGTAGCCTTTATGCTGGTGGTATTGTTGGTAGAGCAACAAATTCTCTAAGTTTGGATGGTGTTATTTCTACGACTAATATCAAAACTTCTCAGGAAGAAAGAATGTACATCGGTGGTTTAGTTGGTTATGCTTATTCTGTTTCACTAAAAGATTGTATTACTTTGGGAGATATACAATTGAATCGAGGAATGGGAGATTCTAGTGATTCATACTTCTATAAGGGGGCAATTCAAAATAACGAAAACGGTATTAGTGTTGGTGCTTATTATATTGGTGGTGCTGTTGGTATTATAGAGAATACATTTAGTGTTGTTTCCGATTCAAGTTTGAATAATGGTGTATTAGTTGGGACTTCAATAAAAGATTATGCAATCGCTCAAAAGATAAATGTTAATATTTCAAGTGTTCTAGGCGGGCAGTTAAGCGATGCAATTTTTGCAGGTAGTTTAGATAAAGTTTACTATAATGAAAATTTATCTCTTGTTTCTAATTATAATTTAAAGAATTCTACTCAAAATTCTAATAATGAAAAAGATGGTAAGAGAGCATTTACTGCTGTTAATCAAAATTATTTGGAAAAAATCTTCTTTGATATAATTGACACGTTTAGCATTAAGTCTTCTAATTTTGTTACTTATGTTGATGTTTTGAAATATGATAGTAATTATAAGTCTAATTTATTTGAAAATCTTGTCTTTTATTCAGTAGAAAAGGTAACTTCGGGTAGTTCTACACAGGAAAATGTTATTTTAACATTGTTTGATGGTAGTAAATTAAAACCTTATAACTTTACAGATTCAACAAATTTAAAATCAAATAAATATTATATCTTAACACAAGAGGTTGTCATTAACTCTCCAATTGTAACTTCTGAAACAAATTGGTTTATTAATGCACAGGGATTCTCAATTAATTTAAGTAATCCAAATCAGGCAGTATTTGATACTATTACAGAAAATTCTGCTTTGGTTGGTATGATTTTAGTTGTTAATATTAAGAATGTAAATCGTTCAAATTATGCCACAATAGCAAATAATAACTATGGTTTTGTTTTTGCTTGTTCTGTTGGTGGTGAAGTAAGTATTTCTAAAACTTATGGAAATTCATCTACATTTATTAATTCAAATTACGGAGTTATAAATAAATGTTTAAGCGCAGTCAATATTTCTACTATGAGTGGCGTTGGGTTTGTATTCTATAATGGTAAAAGTACAAATTCAAGTTATATTGGAAATATTTATGATTGTTCATTTACAGGTTCTGTAAATTCTCTTGCAGGTTCATCATCTTCAAATAAATTTTCAGGTTTCGTTTTTGAAACTGATTATGGTGTTATTTCAAATTCTTATACAATGGCAGATATTCAAAATGCCAATAGTTCAAATATTTATCCTATGGTCGTTTCAAGTCAAAAATCGGGTAAGAATTTTTATAGAGCATTTTATGATTATGTAGCTTATTTGGGAAATAATGATACCGTTAGTATAAAAGATGTAGTTGGTGAAGAGGGATATATTTCAAGTCAAGGTATTTACGCTTGGACAACCGCTTTCACAGGAGATATTTCAATTTCACAAAACAGTTCTAATTTAAGTATTAAAATAGAAGTTATTTCCGATTTGTTTAACACTTATTGGATTGGAATTAGTACAAAAACGGTTTTAGTTGACTTTATTTCAAGAATGAATATTGAAAATGTTAATGATTTACAATATGTTGATACAACTTGGTTTAATTATGGCTATGCTTTAAAAGATTATAGAAATAATGTGCTTATAAAAGATGAAGAGATAGATCAACTTAACATAGATTCAATTGTAAGCAAATTCTTTAATATGTTATACACAGGTAATGGTTTATCCTATGATCAAGATTTAGAAGATGAAACAAATATTCTAAAAACAGTTACCTTTATTGATATGCCTTATATGATTAAGCATGGAGGTATTTTAGAAAGTTTTGTTATTGAAAATTCTAATAGCGAACATGTAAGATATAGATTCTATAAATTTGTAAAAGACATTGACCTTAGAAAATATCAAGATGTTACTTATTGGTCTTTGAGTTGGGATTTAAAAAATACTTCATTTGTGGGACATCTAGATGGAAATAATAAAACTGTAAAAAATATGTTTTCAACCAATGGACTTCTTAGAGTTCTTCCAGATTCTACAAAGATTTCTTTGAGTCCAGAAGTTAATTATACCACTTATACCGATGAATATAACATAGTAACTGTTATTAGAAATAATGTGGTAAAAAATATAGTATTTGAAAATTGTATATCAAAAACAGGTTTGCTTGCTGGATATGCTGTTAATTCTAATGTAAGTGCTATTTCAGTTGCAACGGGTGCAACAACTAATTATGTTTATAATGGCGATTTGTTTGATTTATATACAAAACAGCCTATTGCTGTGTTTAACACTGATAGACCTGATGATAAAACTCTTCCTCATACGATTTTTGATTTAGATGTTATAAAAAATACTATTAATTCTATTGTGTATGAAACAATTATTGAAAATCAAGTTAGTGTTGGTTCTCAAAGTGAAAATGTTTTAGTTAGAGAAAGTCAAACAATTACTTTTAAAGGACTAAATGGTGTATCAGGTTCAAATTCTTCTTTTGCTGGTGGAATAATTGGTTATATGAATAGTGGATATTTACTTCTAGACAGTATTAATGGCGGACTTTCTGTTATGGTTAAGCAGAAAGGTTATATAGATGTAAGTGCCCAAAATGAAACAGATTACAAATTAGATACTTCAAATTCATTTGTTGGTGGGGTTGTTGGTATTTTACAAGAAGGTTATATTTCAAGAAATACTGTTAAAGATTATATTGTTATTGATAGTATTAATGTTTCTGCTTCACAAGATAAAAATGCAAGAATTCAATCTCATTCATATGTTGGTGGTGTTGCTGGTTATGTTGGTAACAATGCTACAATTGAATATATTCAGATTAGTTCTGATGATACTTCATCTCAAAATGAACAGTTAAAATTAATCTTAAATAGTGATTATGCTGTTGGTGGTATTGCTGGTTTAGTAAATGGTGGATGGATAGATTATTGCCAATATAATTATGCCGATGGAGATGGTTTAAGATTAGGCTATGCTTATTGGGATAAAAATGATAGTTCCGGAAATACTCAGGCAAATTTAATTTTTAATAATTTCAGTAGCGTATCAGACAATGAATATTCTTATGATTCTATTAATTTAGATGAAAAAATTTTTGGTTTTGAATTCTTTGTTGGTGGTATTGCTGGTATTGTTACAAAAGGAGACATAACAAATTGTTCGTTTACTTCGAGAGCAATGAATAGCATAAATATTGAAAATATCGTTGGTTTATTTACAATAGTTGGTGGTGGTATTATTGGAGATGCTTACGCATATTTAAATAAAATTAGTAATAGTAGTAATAACGTAAAAGATGATATTATTATTGAGAATTGTAGTTTCTTAGGACAATTTTCTATTAAAGGATATCAAGAAATTGTTGTTGGTGGTATTGTTGGTAGAATGAGAGGCGGAGAAATTATAAATTGTAATTCTGGTAAAAATACTAATAGTAATGGTGATCAAAATATTGATGTAGACAAAAATAGTAAAATTAGTGCTCATACAAAAAGCATAGAAAGTTCTGGTGGAGCGACTTTAAATATTCTAAATAATTATTTTGCAACATCAGGAAGCAATAGAAATTTATTTTTAAGAATTTTAGATTCTTATGCTACATTTATTTCTTCATCAACTTTCGCTGATTTTAAATCTAATAGATATAATAAAGTAATGGGTCAAATAAATTCAACAGATAATACATTTAATTTTGATTTTGAAAAATTAGTAGGTATGTATGGACAGGGATATACTGTTGCAGGTGGAATTATTGGAAGACTCATCAATGGTGAAGTTGGAGTAATTAATGTTAATTTAGATAACCAAAATAATAATGATGAAAATAATTTACAAAACAAAGTTACAAATAATGCTGTGATAAATGTATATGGAGATAGTGGTGGTGGAATTGCTGGTGAAATATTTGTAACTCGTACTGATGAACTAACTGCTTTGGCTAATGTACACATTAAAAATGCTTATAATTATGGACATGTCGAAGTTTATGGAACTCCTGCATTAAGTGTTAATGGTGAAGGTGACTTAGATTATGATGATTGCTTAGAAGATTTGTGGAATGGAGAAGTCCTTGACGGAAATTCAATTTTTGGACTTTCATTGCCGGAAGTTTCAGCAGGTACTAATTTTGATTTTGCCGTTGGCTTTGAATCTATGTTTAAGTTCTCTGTTATGATGAATGATGCTTCTGCTGGTGGAATTGTTGGTAACATTGTTGTAACAGGTACTTCTTCAAAAGATAAAAATCATGTATTGATAGAAGATTGTTTAAGCGGAGATGTTCACGTAGGTTCTTTACTTGCAACTTTCTCAGGAGGTATTGTTGGAATTTCTAGTGGAGAGTATAGCAAATTAAATAACTCAGTTATTGTTCAAAATTGTAATTCTAGTTCAACTAATAGAGGCTTTATTCTTCGTTCATTTGCAGGAGGTATTGTTGGTTATTTAAAAAATACTACTGTAAAATATTGTACTTATGAAAGTAGAATGATGGATACCTTATTTTCTGTAATTGAGGAAGGCGATGATGGAAAGTCTTTTGTTGATAACTTAAAATCAACGTTTAGTGATTTTGCATCTCTTGAAAGTTATGTTTCTGTTCCTTATATTCATGGTGGTATAGTTGGATATATGGAAAGTGGTTTTGTAAATACCTGTAATACTGAATTATTATCAACAATTCTTGCTGTAAGGATTGCAGGAGGTATTGTTGGCGTAGCAGGTGGAGGAATCATTAAGTCGGATTCTGTAATGTACAATGGCGCCTTAGTTATTACCTTATTTAATGGAGTTGCAGGAGGTATTGTTGCAGTACTTGATGGTGCTGAACTTATTACAATAGGCGAAAATCTTAGTATTTCGGCAATTGTTAAAAATATTGTTACTAATATGCCAGATATTATAGAAACTTGTGGAAAGGTTGATAGTATTGAAGATTTCTTTGATGCTTTCTTAACAGTTATTTTAGATGCTTGTAATAATTCAACTGACAAAGATAAGATGAAAGGATTTATGATTAATTTACCTACTATTGTTAGTGGATATGTTTCAGGTGGAATTGTAGGTTATTATCAATCTTCTGTTAACACTCAAATTTCAGGCATGATTAACTTGTCATCGGTTGTAAGTTCGTTGTTCTCATACTTTGATTCTTCATTCTTTATGGGCTTATATACAAAATTGGAAAATGAATTAAAAGATATTTATAATAGAATAGAAACTGGAATTAAAGAAGATATTTGGCCAAAATTATTAGAAGTGTGGTCAACTGTCTCAAATTATGTAACAAATGAATCTTTCTTAAAATATATTTTAGGTAGTGATTATGATTTTGAGGCTGGATTTGAAATTGGAGGACAAAAATATCCAATACTTGATGTCTTTGCAGGATTATCAATAAAGTCACTTGCTACGCTATTAAAATTGGTTGCTGATTTTGATATTGATGGTTATAGTTTTTCTGAATATTTCACAGGGATTATTATTAATAAGTATGAGTGGGTGAATAGTTATGATAGTGATCTTGGAGGAAATGTAAGTCAATTAAAATATCAAAAAAATATTAGAATTATAGAGAATGAACAATCAAATTCTTATTCAACAGATATTAGATTAAATGATTTAGTAGAGAAATCTGATAGTTTTAATCCAGAAGATTTTGCAACAACTTCTTCAGATGCAGTTGGTATGATGGGTTCATCTGGTGGTATTATTGGATTTATTAATTCAAAAAATTCTTCAACACTTGTTATTAGTTCAACTGTTAATTATGGCTTTAACTTAACAACAAATTGGACTGGTCTTGATAAAGTATTAGATTACTTAAATACTAGAATTTCTTCCTCAGGATTTGCAGGTGGATTAGTAGGTTGTATTTATGATGAAAGTAATCAAGTTGATATAACTTTTAGTTCAAATATGGCAATTGTTTATGGAAAATCTGCTGGTGGGATTTTAGGATATGGTGGGCCTAATGCTCAGATAACTTCCGTAAGAGATGAAGGAGATATTTTAGTAGATGTTGTTGTAAATATGGTTGCTGGAAATGAGTTGTATGGAGCAGTTTCAAATAATGGAGAAATTTATGGTACCTTATTTGCAGGTGGCATTGCTGGTTATGCAGATGGATTGCAAATTAATTCTCAAAAAATTGATAATTTGTTTGCACCTAATTCAATAGGTGTGTATGCTGAGTGGAGCAGAACATATAAACCAGGTATTGAAATTAATCCAAATTATGAAACAATTGAATCAGATAAAATTAAAGGAAATTGGTCACAGGGAATAGGAGATATTAATTTCTTATCTGGAATATTTAGTATTGTAAATTCTGGTACAGTAAGGGGTACAATGTTTACAGGCGGAATAGTCGGTTTTATGGGTGGGAATACCGGTATATATATGGCTAATGTCTCTAAAAACGTTTTTTCAAGTATAATGCAATCGTTTACTTTAAATTTTGATTTTACTTTTGCCTTAGAAGGTGTTTATGTTGGTGGTATTGCTGGATATATGCAAAGTGGTAAAATATCAAGCACTTGTTATGTCGGAACAAATAGTAAGTTGAATAATTTACACCTTGTTTCATTGCCTGCTAACCAATATGTTCCTAGTCAATCTAAAATACAATCTCAAACTCTTTCGCAATCTTTACTTGCGATACAAGATTCAAGAAATGCTTATTTGAGTGCTTCAACATCAAGAAGTGCACAACAGATAATTGATGCAAATAATATGTTTGGAGGTTATGCTGGTGGAGTTGTAGGATTTTATGTAAATGGAGAAGTTGGAGGAGATTACATTAAAGTTAAAGGGGAGACTCAAACTGAAATAGTTGGGGTTGTTAATGTTAATCAAGGCGTTAAATTTGGTTTAACAGACAATGCTATATCTCCATTTAGCGGTGGTGTAATAGGATACTATAATTATACTGCGACTGAAAGGGCTCCTGTTTATGCACAAATTAATTCAAGTGTTTCTAACGCATACTTTGTAGGCGGTTTGATGGGACAAACAAAAGAAGGTGCAACACTAGACTTTAATATGGATGCAAATAAAAACAATAAAGAAAATCAAAATGCGCAAGATGGTTCTAACATACCTACTCCATATTATTCTTCTATTTCCGTATCAGTAGCAAATGGACAACAATCAAGCGATGAAGATGAAACCATAAAAGGTGCCGAAGGTTCATTTGTTGGCGGGATTATTGGCTATGCTAAAAATTGCAAAATATCAAATATTTTTATGTCTGGAAATATAACTTCGGAAGGTGCAAAAAATACTATCGGTGGTATTGTCGGGCTTATGGATGGTGGTACTATTACAAACGCTTATGTTGGTAGATTGGATAGCAATGGAGCCGTTTACACGAATTCAGAATATCCGGTTATTAAAATTACCGAAGAAAAGAATAAAGATGATGAAAAAGTTAATATTTGGCAGACATATGATGACATTGAAATGATAAATACAAGATATGCTCTTGGTGTTGTTGGTGGTATTGTTGGAATGATAGTTTCTACAAGTGACAATACGCTTGATACAAAAATTTCTAATGTAACAATGTTTGGTGGTATTCAGGGTGGAGTTTTCTCAGGTGGTATTGTTGGATGGTTAGGTAATAATGCTGTTGTTGAAAATGTAACAAATTTAGGAAGTGTAGAAGATGCTTTATATTCAGGTGGTATTGTAGGTAGGCTTGATGGTGGTGAATTAATTAGTGGTTATGTTTCTCACAATTCTGAAAATGAACATATTGTTTATGGAGACAATAATAAATTTAAGTTAGTCAATGGAGATACTTCTGAAAATTATAAATTAACTATTAGTGGTAAATATGGTGCAGGTGGACTTGTTGGAGTATTAAGTGATATTATAGTTACTGATAGTAAATCTATTTTAAGTGGTGGAGATGCTTCTAGCGAGTACATAACATTAACATCTTCTTTGGAGCAAGATGACAATAAAAATAACAATAATGAAAGTGAAGAAGAAGAGGAAACCCCTGTACAAGAGGAAACTAGAATTGGTATTGGTGGAATTGTAGGTGCTATGCTTGGTGGAGAAATTAAAGGAAATACAAATAAAGATGAAAATGAAAATAATTCACAGGATGAAGATGTAGAAATTAAGGAAAGTTATCCAAAAGCAGCAAATGTACAAGGTGAAGTTGTAGGTGGCCTTGTAGGTTATATGGAAGCAGGTACTATAAATGATGGATATGTACAAAATGTTACTTTACTTGAAAATGGTAAGTATGCCGGTGGAATTGTGGGTACATTTAAAGGTGGTACAATTAATAAGGTTAGAAGTAAACAAGATGAAGAAGGAAATATAACTGCTAAGGTTAGTGCAACTAAAAATACTTATGGTGCGATGGGTGGAGTGATTGGAAATCTTGAAATAGATACAACTTTAACTCCTGTATATATTGCAAATACAATAACTGGTTTGCCTGTTGAAAATGGTTTATATGCAGGTGGTTTAATTGGACACGCTAATACAAAAGTAGCAATAACTAACGATAATATGAAAGCAAAAGTTACAACAATTTCAGGTTCTTATTATGCTGGTGGTATATTTGGCTGGGTTTCAAATGGAACAATAGAAGTTAGTTTAAATAGTAATACTAATATTGAATCTGCAACTTATGGTGGAGGTATTATCGGTTATATTGGTAGAGGTACAAATGATGAGCAATCATCTTCAAGTGTAATAATTAATTCACCTACAAATGTTACAGAAGTTAGCGTTCCACTTTCACAATATCAACTTTCTATTAATGCTGGAACAATTGGTGGTTATGTTGGTTTTGTTGATAACACAGAGGTTCAATTTGATAATAATCAATATATTATAAGAGGTACATTTAAGAACTGTATAGTGTTTGGTGGTATTGTTGGAGAAACTAGTTATAGTTGTATTCAAAGTAAAGCAAATGGTTTAACTACTACTTCTACAAATATTGAAAAGAGAAATGTTTATTTTGTTATAGAAATTGATTCAAGTAGAATGAATACTTTTGGTGGAATTGTTGGTTATTCTGAAAAGTCATTAATTGAAGGATTTAAAATAACATTTAGCAATTTATCTGACCCTATACTTCCTGGTGGAGATAATCCGTTATATTCAATTATTAATTTTGTAAATATTGCAAATGATATAGTAGTTGGTGGAATAGTTGCTACGGCAAATTACTCAACAATTAATAGTTGTGAAAGTGCACTCTCTTTTAGTTCGTATATAACTTCCGCATCTGCCCTTGCAAGAGTTGATATGGGTGGAATTGTTGGTTTTGCAAAATCATCTTCAATTATAGACAGTATAAATAAAGTACCAATTTACAGTACGAATATGAAATCTAATGTAGGTGGAATAGTGGGTGTTATCAATACAGGTTACATTCTAGATTGTAGTAATGAAGGTGATATAAAATTATTACAAAATATAGTTGCAGATGGAGAAAATGTTAGTGCAACATTAAATGTTGTAAAAGCTTGGGCAATGTCTGATGGTAGTAAAAACTTTGTATTTAGTGGAACTGTTGTGGAAGAAGGTGGAGAAAATGATTCTCCAACAACTACTGCTGAGACTAATGATAATGTTTCTAATCCAAATGATAATTATCTTTTCTTCTCTCAAAATTATACTGGTGGCGTTGGTGGTATTGCTGGTTATGCCTATTCTGATATTGATTTTGAAGGTGTTATTGTCGAAAAAGAAGATGAGCCTGACGATGAGCCTGCTCAAATTATAAATGATTCGCAACTTCCAGATGGAGGAGACGATTCACAAACTGATAACCTACAATTTGTAAAAATTAGAGCAGGTAATACAGGTACTATTTATGGATATTATTTCTATGGTAGGTCAGAAACAGATGGTAAATATGATTATAATAAAGAATTAAGTTATATTGACCCTAATGATGATTCAAAAAGTGATTATTCATATTTTGAAAATGCTTTTGACCATAGAGGTTTGATTTTAGGTTATGCAGGAGGAGATATTCTTTCAACTGATAATTCTAAAATTACAATTCAAGATACTACTAATTATCAATCTTCTTCAGGTACGACAAATTATCTTTCAAGTTATGATACAAATGACCATATTCAACTTGTAGATAATACTACTGATACCGGTGATGATAGTGGAGAGGGAGAAGATGGACAAGATAGCGATACTCCTGGAACTGTAACTATTAATTGGGCTGAGAGACATGATGTATTAACTAACCAATATTCTTATATTTATGAATTAAGTTACGTTGTTACCAACTTTACTTGTCAAGAGGAATCAGGTCAATATGTAGAAACTTCTCAACCAGAAGTTAAAAAGTATAAATATGTTGCTGAAAGTGAAGAAACTGTAAAACAATTAACATTAAATTCATATGAAGAATTTGAAAATTATAAGACTAAAATTAATGGTATTTTAAATCTTCCTGATTCAGAGAGTAAAAATCATTCAGTTCATAGTTTAGAGTTTAATTATGAAGAAGAACATACAAGTCAAGAAGACTATTCTACAACTAGTATCACTTTGAAAGTTTATGAGTTACATAGAACCTATATTGCTATTTCACTTGTAGATGATTATAAGCAGGTTTATGGATTTAGTTTTACTGGTAGTAGAGTTGCAAATAATGTTGATACTTACATGTCTGAACTTTCCTTTAAAGCAAATTTAGTTTTAATTAATCTAACTGAAAAATATATTGGAGAAGTGGTTGATGATAAGACAACTTTAATTCCTAACAAATTACCTCCTGAACCTGTTGAAGAAGATGATACAGGTTCCGGAAGTGGGTCATCTACTACAAGTTTAAATTTGAATAAGCATAATTTAGTGGAAAAGTTAAACAATATTACTACTCCACTTAAAGAGTCCAAAGGTTTGTTAGATTCTACTAACGTTTTAAACAATAATTTATTCTTAGTTGAAAATCAATTATTTGGAAAGTTTTATCACTTTTAAAAGGAATTTGGGTGGATTCCTTAAAATGGTGGAAAATAAAAAGGGTATTGAAAAATGAAGAAAATTATAAATTTTATTTTATTTATTTCTTTGTCTATTTTAACTTTTGTTTTTGTAGGCTGTAATAATAGATACAATAATGTTTACGTGTATCTTGCTTTTTCGTACTCTCAAAATGAGGTGGTTGAAGTCTTAGATAATGGAAATACCAGAGTTAAGACTTCAACTAGCACCTTTGATATTAGACCGGATGGTAGTTATATTGTATATATTCAAGATGGTAAAGAGTCTAAGGTGGACTTAAAAGTTACTTTTGAAAATGAACCAAAAGATTTTACATATAAAGCAAATGTTTCATCTTCGGTTGAAATTGTTAATGTAAGTAATTCTAATTTAAAAATAGAAAACGGGGTTATTTACTCTTTATCTTTTTATAAAGAAGGCGAAACTCAAATTACGGCATTAAACTATGATTCGGGCAAATCAAACTCTATTTTTGTTGAAGTTGTAAATGTTGAAAGCAATTTTAACTTTATAAATTCTAATATTGCCTTAGCAAAAATAGATGGTTTATCTATTAATTTTAACAACGAGATTGATATTTCAAGCGATTTAGTTACCTTTGATTTTGGTAGTTTTAATGATGTTAATGATTTTGTTCTATTTACAAATGAACTTATTGAAAACGGATTAAACTATAATACTCAAACTAATACTTTAACCTTATTAAATTCTAATATTTTGAATTTAGATAATATTGTTGTTAGGGCAACTTATATTAATCCAATAGGAGATAATATTGTAAAATATGTAACAATAGATATTATACCTACTATTGAAAATATTGAGGTTTATAACGGTTCTTCTTATACAGATGCAAAAAATTCTCTTAATAGAATTGATTCAAGTTTAGATTTTGTTGTTACAATTTCGGGAAATAATTATGATTATAGAGATATTGTTTTAAAAGTTGAATCTAATGGAGAGAACATAGTTTTTGATTTCGTTGAAGATACTCTTTTCCCATTTGAAGTTTTACAACCTAATAAAGAAGTTGTTTATGAAAGTGAAGACAACGTGGTTGTTGATAATTATCAGAATGCAAAATATACCTATGTTTTTTATAGATTAAAAAGTATAAAGAGTACAACTACTGATGAATATGTAAATAATTTATATACACTTAAAATTTCTTGTAATTACCAAGATTATGAGGTTCCCACATATCCAATTTACAAGGAAATTCAAACAAAATGTTATGCTTTAATTAAGAATTTTTGGATTAATGACAATGGAAACAGTAATGTTTATTTAACTTTTGACAAAAATAATTTCTCAAATTTTTTAAATAGTTACAGTGATTATTTTTTAAATGAAAACGTTTATACAAGAACTAGTGATGAACTTAATGGAAAATCTTTTAAGATTGATGTGAAAGATAATAGTGTTTTAGAAGAAAACACTAGTTTTACTATTGAGTTTTATAAAGATAATTCTATTTTAGTTAATCCTACTTATTATTTTGATATTCATTATACAGATAATGAGGGAAATGTTTTAAAAATAAACAATGATAACGAACTGTCAACAAAAATTTTTAATAAAGGCACAACTTTATATTTAAAAACTACATATGATAATGTTGATTCAACAAATAATGTTTTTTATATGATTGTTAGGGCAACTAAACCAGATAATATTTCAAGGCAAGCCGTTACAGTTGTTAAACTAAATGTTGTAGAAGGTTTAGAGAGTATTGACAATTTTAATTATTCATATTTTAGTTACAAACAAGATGGAAATGGAGATTATGAAGTTGGTGAAGATGATCAATTTATAGTAGAAGAAAATATTTCTCAAAATATTTCTTTTAATAATTTTATTGCTCAGGAAGAAATTGAACTTAATTATGAATTACATAAAAATAAGTATTCAATAGTTAATTTTAGTTATACTCCACAACAAGCGAGTTTAGAAAATGTAAAAGTTTTTTCTTCAAATGATGAAATCTTTGAAGTTGATGATAGTTCTCTTGAAAGTGGGAAAATTGGTATTATTGTTAGGTCTTCTGGTAAAGCAGATCTTATAATAAAAATAGATAGTATTTTATATGAATATGTTTTACCAATAAATATTTATACTCCTGTTCAAGAGTTTAATTTATATTTAATGGAAGATAGTTATGAAGACGGCGTAGGACAAATTGTTACAGAAGAATTTAATACAATAAATGCTATTGTTCAGAATATGAAAGTATTCAATTTGCAAACATATATTTTCCCATATAATGCTAATAATTTTGAAACACAGTATAATCTTTATCGCGTTGAAGGAGAAAATTTAATTAATATTGGTTCTTATTCTTTAAATTCAAATCAAAATTATGAAATTTATGATAATGATTTTTATTTAAATTGTATTTCAAAATCCTTCCGTTTTTTAAATGATGAAAATGTAGATAGAAAGTATATTATTGAAGTAATTCTTATTAATTTAAATGGGAGTCAAATAAAACGACAAATTGAAATTTCATCTTATAATCGTATTGAAAGTTTAAATATATTCACTAATAAGGTTGAAATTAATAATCCTAATAATATTTACTATTTAGATAAGGTCCAAAGTATAGACGATATTATAAATAATAGTATTGATGACCCAAGCGTATTTAATATTTCAGTGCAAGACTTTGGAAATCCAACTTTTAGTTTCGAAGATTTTGCAACACTAGAAATTTGGATGCAAAATATTAAACTTAGTGAGTATTCATTACAAGATGGAAGACTTAATCAAGTTTATTCAATTGAAAATAATTGTATCTCGGCATTAAGTCTAGATAGTTTCAATAACGCTTATTGGTTTAGACTTAATGAAAATTATTCATTACAGGGTGCAAGTATTGTAATTAAAGTTTATATTAATGAATTTAATGAAATTATTCAATCACAAGCAACTATTTCAGTTAGTGATTTGGTTGAAGTTTCATCTATTAAGTCTAATTCTGATGAAATTATTCATTTAAAGCAAGGTATAAATACATCTCAAACAATTAATTTGACTGTCAATAATGAAGAAGCCTATAACAAATCTATTTTAACAAAAGATTTGTTTATGATGAATATTGATGGAAACTACTACTATGTACTAGAAGATGAAAGTTCAAATAATTATATAAATTCTTTAATTACGAATAATAATATAAACTATACATTTAATGTTGAAATCGCAGGTTTATTTTTTGGACAAATAGTTACAATTTTTATGCCGGAAGATAAAATTAATTCACTTAACGATTATCAAGATTGGAACAATTATAGTTATACACAAGTTGATATTACACAAGATGATTTTATAAGCGGTTTATTTTATTATAATGATAATGATAAATTTGTTCTAGAAGATGAATTTAATGTAAATGCTCAATATTTTGTTAGAAGTGTTGATTTTGATAAAATTATTAATTTATTTAAGGAAACATTTTTTATACAGTTTGTCATTTCAGATGGCGAGAATATTCCTTTTTATGTAACTTCTTTTAGTGACTTACAAGAGATTAATACAAATTCTAATCTTGCAAATAAAAATTTTATTTTAGCAAAAGATATTTCTTTGCAAGATATTAATTGGCAACCAATAGGAAATTATTATGTTGTTCAATTAGACCAAACAAGTTTTGAACCAGATGTTTATTATATTAAACAAGACAGTAACTATGTAATTGCTAACGAGTATGATAGTGAAGAAGTTTATTATTCTTATGGATTTAATGGTTCTCTTTCTGGCAAATATTCTATACTAAGTGCTGATGGTAGTGTTATAGAAAATTATTATAAAATTACTAATATTAAATCAAATCTTACTATTAACAATACTTATGTAGGTTTGTTTACCAACTTAGGACAAGACTGTGTAATTAGTGATTTAATTCTTGAATTTGATGCTTTCCAATTAAGCGATAAACAACTTACAAGAGATTTGATTTTTGGTGGAATTGCTGCTGTTAATTATGGTAAATTAGAAAACGTTGAAATTAAATTTAATGAACTTAGATTAACCTCAAATTACAACATCACTTTTGGAGGAGTGGTTGGTCTTAATTATGGTTATATTTTAAATGTAAATAGTAACAAATCTCATATTTTAGATGGAAGTATTTATGTTACTTCTAATAATGCTGATGCTAGTGTTATCGTTGGTGGTTATGTTGGTAGAAATTATGGAACTATACAGGGTATATATACAGATGAAAACGATATACAATTCTCATTTGTTGACCAAACAAGTAACTTAAATTTAAATATAAATGTTGAAACTAAAAATATTGGTGACAATCCAACTGACAAACAAATGATAGGTGGTGTTGCAGGCTTTTCTACCGGAATTATTAAAGGTATGGTAGTTGAAGGTAATATTGTTGCATCTAATACAAATAATGTCGGTGGACTTGTTGGATTTTTAACAACTTCTAATCAAGATGAACAAAATTTAAATTATTCAATTCAAAATAGTTATTCGTCCCTTTATGTTACAGGTTACTCATATGTTGGTGGAGCAATTGGCAGAGTTGAGGGGTTTGAATTAAACAATGTCAATATATATAACATTTCGAGTGAAAATTACGTTACTTTGTATCAATCAAGAACCTACATTAAAGGAAATAATTTTGTAGGTGGGCTGATTGGTTATTCAAATTATGCTAAAATTGAATATAGTTATGTCGTGAGTTATTATGATTGTAATTTATTAGATTTAAATTCAAATAAAGAAAGTGTAAACTATGATATTGTTGGCAATGAATACGTTTCTAGTTTTATTGCTTATAGTTTGAATAATATTATTAATAAGAGTGCTTCTTATATAAATATTTTTGGAAAGGCTTATACTAGTGCTTTTATTTCGTTTAATTCGGATTCTCAAATTGATAGTATTTTCTATATAGGTTCTATATATTGTTCAACTATTCAAGGAGAAGAATCATTTAATAACAATTCTTATTATGTTATTTATGACATAGATAAAAATAGCATAAGTCAGTCTTATTCAAAAGATGTTGTTGGCGATTTTTGGGCTGTAAATGATGATATAAATAATGGGTTACCATATTTAGTGTTCAAAGATAGCAAAAAAATTCTTTTTGCTACCGGTAAAATTAAAGTTGATGCTTTTGTAAAAGAAGTTGAGTTGTCATATACAAATTACATAAAAGTTAATGACCACACCTTGTTCTTGTTTTATAATTATGATAGCACTAACGAATATACAATAGATGTTTTGGATTTACTTAATACAATTCATATACAAGATTTTATTGATATTGATGTTAATATTTTAACAGACAAAACTTCAAGGTTTAATTTGTCTAGCACTAATGATAAAGTTATTTCAATTTTAGATAATGGTTATTTAAAGATTAATGGTATTGGTAGGGTTACTTTAACAATCTCATCAAAATTAAATTCTAATTATAGTGTTTCATTGGAAGTTAATGTCATATATGGTATTAGTGATATTGAATTATACGCCGATACAATGTTACTTGATTATGAAAAAGAACAAGAAGTTTTAATATTGAAGAAATCTGTTAATCAAAATTTAGATTTAGATATTTCTTATAATAGAAATATACAAAATAATGATTATAATTTACAACCAAACAATAATCAAATTGGTGTAAGATTTATTATTAAAAATGATGATAATTTAAAGAATATTTTAAACCAAGTTTCCCAAACATCAGGAAGCGTTGATATTAATAGTCTGCTTAAAATGAATGCCGATAATTTATGGATTTTGGACCAAGATTATTATTATGTAGATATTACAAATTTCAATTTGTATATAAATCCAACTTTAAGTTTTGAAGGCGAGTTATCTATTTATTATATTCCTTATATTGTTGAAAGTTACAATAATAAAAATTTTCTAACTTTGATTAGTAGTTTTGAAAATCCTAAATACTTTAATATTCAAATTATTGATGGTGCAAAAGAAATTATTTTTGAAAACAGTGTAGGTTCAACTGTTCAAATAAACCAAATACAAAATTTTGTTTTAACAGTTACAATAATGACAGACTATGAAGATGAGGAAATTGTAACTAATTTGGAAATTCTAAAAGCCCAAGATGAAAACTTTGGATGTAGAGAAGGCAATTTAGTTAAAAATTATAATGTTGATGGAAATATTATTTCTGTTTCAAAAACTTATACTTTTTGGTACCAAGACAAAGTTAATTCCATTTTGGAAGCAAAAGAATATAAAATTAGTTTTTGGTCAAATTCAAGATTTTCGGAAACAACTAAAAAAGAACTTGTTTTGAGAATTGAGGGGTATGATAAATTAGATTATATTAGTGCTCAAATTTATTCTGATGGAGAAAGTGATTTTCCTCACGAACAAAGTATAAATAAAATAGTTTATAATAATGGTAAAAGCGCAATCTTAGCCTTAGAAGTTTATCCTTATTTTGTTGATTATTCTAAAATTAGGATTTCTTATACAACAAGTTCTGCAATGTCTTTATCTATTACTCAGTTAAAATATAACATACAGGGTACGGGAGATAAGTTTACTATTAATACTGATTCAGGAGCATATATTGACCAAAATAATAATTTGATTATTGAAAAATCTTCAGCACAAGATACATATCAATTTAATACTAATGGAATTTATTCTTATAGTAAATCATATTTCTTTGCTTTGTTAGTTTCAAGTTCGGTGCCTAATAATACAGTTTATAATTTAAAGTTTGAGTTTATAAATAGATTAGGACAAATAATTAAGGAACAATCAATTTCTTTCTCTACAATGACTAAATCGTTGTTAAACCTTTCGTTCAATCAAGAACTTAAACAAAACAATTCTTTATATGTAAATTCAAATAATGAATATTACTATTTACCTTTTAATACAAAACATGAGATATTTGTAGATACAATAGTAAAGTATGACTATATTAATTGGGAAGTTTCTTCAACTGATTATGACTTGAATGCGGTTGAAAAAGAGGCTTTGACACCTGTATTTGAAAATAATAAGTGGTATGTTAATGTTATGAACTTTGGAACATCTGCTGTTAAGACTAATACTGATTTAATTGGAAAGACTATTAATTTAACTGCAACCATTGATGATAGTTATCCTGTTGACCCTTGTACTATAACTTTTGTTGTAACTCTTTTTACTATTACTGATATTAGCGTTTTGTATGAAGAAGATGGTTATTTATTATTAGAAAATAATACTACTAATCCTCTTAAAGTTAATGTTGATGTCGAGTATGATTTAGGATTAACAAGTAGTTCTAATAATTGGTACACAACTTGGTATAATACTAATAAAGATAATAAAGAAGATAGTTTATACAACAATATTGTTAATGCTGGTTACAATGTAGAGCAATCAATTTTAGATTATATTAGTTTCATAGAAGAAAAAATAGCAAAAACTAATTATAGACCGATAGAGAGCGGTAATAAACAATCTGGTATATTTATTTATAAAAGTAACTTAGATGGAAACGATGAGTATTTAACAGCCGGGAAATTGTATAATAATGGTGCGTTTGAAGTCGAAAATTATAACAATTTTATTGCTTTAAGTGGACTAAAAGATAATGTAAATACAAATCTTAAATTGTTAGTTTATTTAAGTTATTCTGTGAATTCAGATAATGCAACATCAAGTGGACTTGCTAACGTGGAAAATTATAACGTAACTTTCTCACAAAATAGAAATCCTTTTGTTTTTGAAAAAGATTTTACTGTAAACTTTTATAACTCTATTAATTATCAAAACTCAATTCCTGTTTCAAATGCAGAAGAATTTTTGGGTATGGCTGATGCAAATAATGATGAGTCTTATAGATTAATTTGTGATATTTATTTGGAAAATTATTCTCCAATAAATGCTAATATGTATAATTTTGATGGTAATGGATTTACAATTTACATAACTAGTTTTGATACAGTCTTAGAAGAAGATGAAACACTAGTTCTTGGTTTGTTTAATAATATTAGTGAAGATACGTTAATTTCAAATTTAAATGTTTACTATACTAGAAATGTAAATATACAAAATAATACCATTACAAATGAAACTAATATCAAACCTGTGGGAGATGAAATAAAAGTTAACATTAATACTCCAAATACAATTTATTTTGGTGGAATGGCAAGAATAAATAATGGTATAATCACAAATTGTAAGCTTAGTGGGAATATAAATGTTTCAGTTTTAGAAAACTATTATGCTAATGTAAACGTAGGTGGCTTTGTTTATTCTAATAGTGAAACAGGTTACATTACTTACTCAAAAGTTGAAGGTTTTAATATCACTTGTTATGGTTCCTCAGGAGGATTTGTTGCAGAAAATAGAGGAAAAATAGTTTCTTGTTCTTTTAGTCAAAGTAGTTTAAAAAATCTTTCGGTTGGTAATGTCGGTGCATTTGTTCTAAATAACTACGCAGAAATTTATGAGTCATTTACTGAGGGCAGTAGATTAGAAAGCGATGTTGATATTAGAAATAAGGGGCAAGGGATTTCTTCAAATGGTGGTAAAGTTGGAGGATTTGCATATTATAATAATTCTATTATAAATGATTGTTACTCTAATATTTCTCTTTCTTCTTCTCTTGATACGGCAGGTTTTGTTTACCTGGATTCTGCTTCTAGCGTAATTTCTAGATGTTATTCAATTTGCTATAATGAGGTTAGTTTAACTTCTTCTGGTGGATATTCTTCTAATGCTTTTCCATTTGTTGGACCTGCAAGTGAGTTCTTACCAAAAGTAGTTGTAAATGGGAATTTAATAAACTGTTATTATCTAATTGGAAATGAGTCTGATTGGAGAAGTCAAATTTTCTATGATAGTCAAACTAGTGAGGTGGCAACAACAAATCCAAATAAAAAAGCTACCGGTTTATCTTTTGATGATTTCGCAACTCATAAGAGTTTTATTAATTATGATTTGTCCTTAGTTTACTCGACTGATTTATATCCTAATACTATTTCCTTTAATTATGTTGATGGTTACACTTGGGTTATTATTGAAGGTAAACCTGTTTTGGCTTCAAGTCTTGTGGAGACTTTTAGTCAACAAAGGTATATTGGAAAAGTAAAAAACTATTCTGCTAATGAACTAAGATTTTATTCTTCAAATGACTACAATCTTGTAATTGGTACTCCTTCTCAAATTGGAGTTGGACAAAATGCAATAACTAGAGTTAATTATTATGCTGACCAGTCCCAACAAGATTTAGTTTTTACAACTCATACTAGTGATTACTTTAAAACTATTACATTTACTTTCTATTCTAGAAATAATTTTGAAGAATTATCTATTGTTTGCGATATAAAATTTGATGAAGAAAATCAGAAGAATTATTTGTCAGCCAGGAACGCTGAGTATGGGAATGAAGTTAAGAAAATTCTTGATGTGATGGTTGAAGAAAATGGCGTCATTACAAATGTGGATTCTAATTTTAGAGCAAATGATACCATAGTAATTTCATTTAATCAGGATAAAATGTTAATTGAAAACATTAATTATAAGGAATTGTTAAGTGCTTCATATAATTATGCTAATTATATTCCTAATATTTCAAATTTACCTGGAAGTAGAACAAATCCTGAGATAATTTATGATTTGACTTCTTTTGAAAGTAAATTATCTTCAAATACCGAAGGTAAATTTTATAGATTAGTTAGCGATATTGATTTGGAAAAAAAGTTTGTTTCTACAATTGGGACGAGTTTTAAAGGAGTTTTACAGGGCAACTATATGGAAATAGATAACTTATCTATACCATATTTAAGTAATGTTGTAACAGATAATGTTGATAAACAATCCTTTGGTCTTTTTGCTGAAATTTCGGTTGCAAATGAAAGGTCTTTTAATACTGTAATTTCAAACTTACAACTTAACATAAATGAAGTGATTTCATCTATTCATAACTATGTTGGCGGACTTGCCGGAAAGATAGATTCAAGACAGGAAAATGGAATAAGTAATTCTACTCAAAGAATATTCTTAAACAACATTACCATTAATGGTGTTGAAGGTAGTAATAAAATTGTTCAGGGTAGAAATGCAGTTGGCGGACTCGCTGGTATTGCAATAGGGAATGTTATTATAAAAAATATAACCTCAAATATTAATGTAAATTCAAGTTATGATGAGTCAAAAAATTCCGTTAAAAATATGTTGTACATTTCCTATTCAATGCAGACAAACGACCAAGTTCAAGAACAAGAAAAATCTCAAAATTACAAAAATATTTCTTACGCCGGTGGCGTAATTGGTATTTTTGATGCAGTCAAGGTTGTTGACCCTGCAACTCAAAGAAATTATAATGCTTCTAACATTTATGTAATGGGAAATAATAAATATACCGGAAATATTGTTGGTATGGCTTTTGGACTTGTTGGTTCTCAGTCAATAGTTAATTATGTTAATGTTGAGGTTTATAGTAGTGATTCTACTAAGATTAATGCTTCAAGTTATGGTGGTGGAATAATTGGGGAAAATAGAGGAGTAGTTATATCATCATCAGTATTCTATGCTGATGAGAATAATGAAAATAACAATATTGCCATTTCAACATATCAAAGTTACAACTTATTTAATTCCCAGTACAACTCAATGGCTATTGGTGGTTTAGTTGGTTTAAATAATGGCGGTATCATATACAATTCAATTTCAAGCATTTTTGTTAGAAATATTAACTCTACTGTTGCAGGTGGTGCAGTTGGTAGAATGATTGAAGGTGTTTTACAAAATGTTATTGCTACCGGTTCTGTTATAGGTAAATCTATTATTGGTGGTTTAATTGGGACATTGAATGATATTGATATTTTAGTTGATAACAACTATAATTCTTTATCTCTTATAAATATTAATGATTTAATTTATGAAGAAATAACAGGAAGTAGTCTAGGTTTGAAGACAAAGGCTTTAATTGCAAATTGTGTTGCTGGAAATAATTGGCTTTCCTATGATTATAATTATTATGAAAATTTGTTAGTTATAGACAAAACTGCTGTAAGTGGATTCATAGGCTTAATTTCGATGTATTCATCAACAGATGATTTTAATGAAAGTAGTTTAGATAAAATTGAATTTAGGTCACATAGTTACTATTCTAATACCCTATATTCAAATTATAATAGTTATACAAACGCTGATAAATATTTAAAGGCAAGTTATGTTTCTAAGGATTTAGATTATGTAAATACTAATATGATATACAAGCCTCTTATATTGAAAGATAGTTCGGGTTTACAAACTGTATTTCCTTATTCAACTAGTGAATTTTATTATGATAGTATTTCAACTAATGTTTATTATGAAATAAAGGGTGAAAAGAATCCGAATTATAAAATTTCTACTACTGTTGAGGGTGATTATTATGCTAGAAAAATTTATTCTATAAAAGTTGTAAATCCTGTATCATTACAAAATCAAGATAGTTTTTATAAATTAATTGATATGTCTCTATGGAATACTGAATATCAATATAGAGATTATACTTGGTTTATAAATAGATTTGGTAAGATTTACAAAAATATAGAAGGTCAATATGTTGAAATTAAAAACGAAAAAGAGTTTAATGATTTCTATGTAGCAAATGATGATATTTATCCAAATGTTTACTTCATTTCAAACATTAATCTAGATAAACTTTCTTTTGAACAGGAATATTTATATTCTACAAACGATATTATCTTGTATGGTGAAAGCGATGAAGTTTTAATTGAATTTGATACACTTGAACAACTAAAAGCACAAACAAATGTTTATCTTAATGGAATTAATTTTGAGATAGATTTCACTAATGCAAGTGCATCCGATGAAAGTTTTGTTGAAGATAGTGTTTGTGAATATGTTTTTGACATTAAGTTTAATTTACCAAATTTAGGATATGTAAGCAATATTAGTATCAAAGTAAGAAGAAATGTTGGCGTGGGTTATGAATATTACACCATTGATAGCGTGAAACTTACAAATGTTTATGAAAATATTGATGAAATTTCTTCTATTTCAATGGATGCCCAAGATGATGGTAATGTGATAAATCAATATTATGGATTTGTTTCAAATACTGATAATATTTATACTGAATTTGTATTTAAAATTTTAACAAAAAAATTAATTTACTCTGCTTATAATAACAATTATTGGATTTTTGGTGATAATTTCTTGTCAAGTAGTTCTATGACAATGGATAAATATCCGGTGAATATTGAACTTGCTGAAAATTATATTTGGACTGATTTTAGAAGTAATAAAAATTTGGTGGATGATGATATTGATGATGATGGAGAATTAGAAAAAGTATATTCTATTACTAGTGCCGAAGATTTATCTCAACTAGCATATCTTGTTAATGAAACAGATTGGATAAATAGTGACATTTTAAATGGTACAATAAATATAGAAGACGTTGTTATTACTTTAAATGCAGACATTGATTTAAGTGGAAAATATTGGGTGCCTATTGGAACCGAAGATAGTCCATTTAGATACAAATTTGAAGGAAATGGCTATACAATAAAATATATTTCAGTAAATAAAAATTCTTTTGCTTCTAATGGAAATGTAAATTATGCCGGATTATTTGGAGTAATTCAAGATGCTGAGATTTGTAACCTAACAATTCAGGGCGGAGAAATTAATTGGTTAAATGCTGGTGGACTTGTTGGTAAAGCAATAGATAGTAATATTTACAATATTATTAATAGAAATAATGTTAATGGTATTGCTATTGCAGGGGGAATAATTGGAGAAAGTCAAAATTCTAGTATTTTTAATTGTATAAATTATGCTGATGTTTCAATCTCCCAACAAATTGGTATAAATAGTTCATATATAGGTGGTTTAGTTGGTAAGGCCAATATGGGTAATTTTGGTTACAGTGAGGGGTTAGATGGCGAACAAACTAATTTTGTAAATACAAATTATGGGAATTTAAATATTAGTAATAATTTAAATAACTATGTGGTAAATGATTTATATGATATTTATGCTGGCGGTTTGATTGGGTTAGCAACTGATGTCAAAGTTGGAATTTTAGATTCGGCAATAGAAACAAATAACAACACTAATAATTATCATACTAACTATGGTTCTATAAATGTAAATTCTAATAGCCATACTTTATATGTTGGTGGAGTAATAGGTTATTTCGCTAACCAAAATAATTTAGGTGAAAAGATTTCTCTTTATAAATTAAGAAATAATGGAGATATTAATGTAGTTTATTCTAATATTGATAGTGATGTTTCTTCTGAGAATGTTATTGATAATGTTGTATCTATTTCAGCAATAGGTGGTGTGCTTGGTGGGAGTGAAGTAGATTTTAATAAACTAGCAAATTTAGGTAATATCAATCTTGATATGATTACTATTAGTGATGGAATTTTAGGAGTTGGTGGAGTTGCTGGTAAGATAAATAATTTAAAAGGGCAGTTGTTGACTTTTACTGAAAACTACAATAGTGCTAATGTTAATGTCTCTTCAACGGGAAATACAACTTTTGGTGTTGGAGGTATTATTGGAAGTATTGATTTAAGTTTGTACGATAATTCACAAGTTTTCGAACAAAATATAATTGCTTATGTTAAGGATAGTTATAATATAGGAAATATTACTTCAAATAATAACAGTCAAACTTCGTTAGGCGGAATTATTGGTAATGTTTTAACTGATGATGAATATTCTAAAACTATAATTCAAAATACTTTAAATATTGGTTATGCTACCATTTACAATATTGATAGTAAACAAGAAGCAAACTCTCTTGGAGCAATTATTGGTAATGACAATTCTATACTTTTATCAAATCCATATGCTAATGAAAATCCAGAAAATCCAGGAGATTATGTAAGTAAAGACTTAAATAACTTTTATTTAAGAGGTTCAGCATACAGTGGGAATGTTCTTTATACAGCACTATGTGCCTTTAATAATGGTAGATATGAATTGGTTGAAGATATTTCAACTTTTGCAATGACTAGAATTTCAGACAACTTAAAAAATTTAACTACTTTTATTTCATCCGTTAGTAGTGAAGATGGAGAAGTTGAATATGTTTGGGATTTTGACAATGTTTGGACTCAAATGTATGATACTTGGTATCCAACACTAATTGATAATAATTCGACCTCTTATTGGGAAGATAAATTAGAGCAAGTTTATTCTTCTACTAATTATTATCAAATTAATAGTGCTATGGAACTTTCATATATAGCAAACCAAATTAATACAGGTAAATTAGATTCTTATGGAAAAGTTTTTGAGTTAACTAACTATATTGACTTGTCAAATAACTATTGGACTCCTATTGGAAATGAAAAATATCCTTTCGAGGGAACTTTCAATGGAAACAATTATACTATAAAAAATTTAACCATTGATGGCAGTATAATGTCTAATAATATTTATGGTGGTTTGTTTGGTTATGTAGAAAACGCTGTAATTCAAAATATAAATTTAGTTTCTCCTATAATTAAAAATGTTTCATATGCTGGTGCTCTTGCTTATAGCGTTGTAAATAGTAAAATTTCTTATGTTTATACTGAAAAGGGTGAAAGTAATAATTCTATTATTCAAGGCAATTTAGGTGCTGGTGGATTAATTTACTTACTCAAAGATTCTAATTATACTGTTAATAATTTAGTTGTTAATAAGGGGCTATATTTATCTTATAATAACGTTCCTGTTAGTAGAAATACTTCTATTGATACAACTTGTATTGTTGGTGGATTAGTTGGTAGTTTAGAGAATTCACTTATAAGCAACAGTTATAATAGTTATGAAGCAGTTGTGACTATAAAAAATGTTTCAGGTAATGTTACCCTTGAAGGTGTTACAATTGCTGGTTCAATAGATCAATCTAGTGATATTGAAAATGTATTCAATATTTCTACAATGGTTAATCAACAAACCGAAAGTGGTGAAACTAATAATATTACTCCTGCGATTTTTGAAATGAAAGAGAACGATAAGGGGGTAAAACAATTAAAAATTAAAGAAACAAATTACGAACCAATTTTTGATAATTTATTAGATTCTACACAAGGAATACCAGAAGATTTGTGGACTAAGGAATATTCATTAAATAATGATGTTAATTCAAAATACCCTACTATTCGTGGATTAGGCAATGATTGGAAAAATACTGAAAGTGAGGCTCTTGTAAGATTTACTGTGGGCAATGATTTTACAAAAGTAAGAAATGAAATTCAAGATTATGTATCTAACACATATCTTCTTGTCGAGGATGAACAAGGTCAAGTTGTTCAAAGTAAGATTAAAACTTATTTAAGTTTCGCATATGAAAATTTACCTTATAACAAAGATGATGCTTTGAGCAAAGTTAAAATAAATACTATTTATTTAATAAGTACAGCAGAAGAACTTGCTTGGCTTGGCAACAATGTTAATAATGGAAATATTAATACTTCTAATTGTGAGTTTATTTTGCTTAACGATATTGACTTGTCAGGTAAGTATTGGACTCCGATTGGTCTTAGTAGAATTAATTCGTTTAAAGGTATATTTAACTTTAATGGACATGTCATCAGTGGTTTGATTATAGATTCTAGTCAATACAATTATGCAGGTTTATTTGGATATACTTCAAATGCTTATATTATTAACGGATACTTAGATGGCGCTTATATAATGTCTAGAAATACAAATTCTGATTTGTATGTGGGTGGAATAGTTGGATATTCATCTCAGACAGATTTTAGAAATATTTATGTTTCGACTTCAATTTATGCTTATTCACAAAGAAATGTTTATGTTGGTGGACTTGCAGGTTATGTGTTAGGTAATGGTAATACTATTAGTAACATTAATATTAGTAACTATAAGGGAATTGACTTGGGTAATTATACTGATGAAATTGTCGAGGTTGACTCTAATGGGACAATTATAAGTAGTCAAATGCAATCAACTGATATAAGCATTGGGGCTTTCAGTGATGGAGGGGAAGTTTATTTAGGTGGTGCTATTGGTTATGTTGTTGGAACTCAAAATCAAACAGGTAATAGTGACTTGTTAGAATATTTGACAACTGACATTGATATTGCAGCAGTATCCCTATCTAACGCAAACAATGTTTATGCAGGAGGAGTTGTTGGATATGTTGATAATTTAGTTAACATTAATGCTTCAAAAACTCTTGGTGTGATAAAAACTTTCTCTGCAAAATTTGATATAATTGGAGGTATTGTTGGATACTTAAATTTAGGAAGTATTAATAATTGTTCATTTGAGGGTTATGTCGAATCAAGACAAAGACAAAGTAGTGATTCTCAAAGTATTAGGTCTTATTTAGGAGGTATTGTTGGAGTAACTGAACAAGGTCTAATAAATTATAGTAATTCAAGTCTTGGTAGTACAATTCCTAATATTTTAACTACTGATATTGATTTTGGTGCAATTGTGGGTTATGTAATTAATAGTAATACTATTAATAGTTATTCAATTAATGTTTATCTTGATTCAAGCAATGGATTTAGCAGTCCTCTTGGAAAATATGACAATTCTATTGTAGATGAAACTTTATTAAAGAGTAAGTTTACAACTGAAAATACAGTTATTACAGAAGAAAATGGATTTGAAACGTTGTATTGGAATAATAAAAATCTTTTATCAAAGAAGACTTTTGTAATTGGTTGTGGAAAGCAATCATTCATTGCTAGCATTAATGGTAAGTTAGAAGAATTATTACCATCGGATTCAGACCCTAATCCGGGCTTACTTGTCAGTGATTTAAAAGAAATGATTTTATCGTGTGAAAGTATTTCAGGTCAAAGTAAGAAAAGTAAGATAGGAATTGCTACCGTAGTAAGTGATGGCGGAATTTTGAGATATGAATATGTAGAAAAAGAATTAACTCAAAATACAAATATTTTACTTTCATCATTTATCGATTTAGATGTTGACTTAATTACTTGCTATATCACACTATTGTAAAATAAAAGAGTTCAGTATTTTAACTGAACTCTTTTTTTAATTTAATTTTTAGATAAAAAAACAAGAAAAACTACAATAATTTTCATTTTAAATTTTTTATAAAATAATAAAATATAGTTTAAAAATTTACTTTGTTTTATATTGGAGTTTAAAAATTCTTTTTGTCTATTTAAACTTTATCTTTTTTGTAGAAAAATGACTTTATTTAAATTATTTTTTTATTATTTTTAAATGTCAATGATATTAGAAAATATCTATTAATTTATATTTTATAAACTTATGCAAATTTACTAAATTTTTACAAAAATCTATTGACTAAAATTTTTTGTTGTGCTAATATCTAAAATGCTTTATGCTGTAAGTATTATGCAGTTATTTTTTTAGTGAATTAAAAGGGCTATTTTATAGGGGGTAAAAAAGGAAAAATTATGTAAATTTTTATGTTAAGTGTTAACTTTTTATCGTAAATTATTACATAATTTTTTCTTATTTTCACTTGAAATTTATTGTGTAACATTTAATATTAATAGAATTTTATTTGAGGAGTAAAAATGGGACAATCTAATCCAGCAATTAAAAAAACTAAGTATGGAAAAGTCGAAAGGTATAATTTTTCGAAGATTGAAGAACCTATTGAGATGCCTTATCTCATCGCCATTCAAAAAGATGCCTATAAAAATTTTTTGGAACATGGTATTGCAGAAATTTTAGAAGAATTTTCTCCAATTACTGATTATAGTGGAAAGGCTGAAATTTATTTTGTAAATTATTCGCTTGATCCTACTAGTAAATACTCTAAACAAGAGGCTAGAAGAAAGGGTGTCACTTATTCTGTCGCTTTAAAAGCAAGAGTAAGACTCGTTAGAAAAGAAGATGGCGAAGTTATTGAACAAGAAGTTTTCTTAGGAGATATTCCTCTTATGACAGAAGAAGGCTCTTTCATTCTAAATGGTATTGAAAGGGTTGTTGTTAGCCAAATTGTTAGATCTCCTAGCGCTTACTTTGCTAAAGAGCAAGATAAAACGGGTAAATATTTATTTAATGGTACAATTATTCCTACTCGTGGTACTTGGATTGAAATTGAACAAAATGCAAATGATATTTTAAAAGTTGTCATTGATAGAAGTAGTAAAGTTACACTAGGTGTTTTCTTAAAGTGTTTTGGATTTACAAAAAATCAAATTATAGATATTTTTGGTAATAATCCTATCATTGCAAATACTCTTGATAAAGAAACCCAGGAAACCCAAGAGGATTCCTTAATTGAATTAAGTAGAAAGATGAGACCTAGTGAAATTCCTAGTGCTGAGGCTACTTATAATTTTATTAATTCTCTTTTCTTTACTCATCAATATTACAACTTAGCAAGAGTTGGTAGATATAAACTTAATAAAAAACTTAGTATTGCAACTCGTATTACAGGACAAACTGCCTATGGAGATATTAAATTAGGTAATAAAATCTTTGTTAAAGATGGGGAAATTATTGATAGAGAAGTTGCTAAGAAAATTCAAAATGCTGGTATAAATGAAGTTTGGCTTAGAGCAAAGACTTTAAGAGGCGAGTTTAAGATGGAAAATAATAAATTCGTTCCTCATAAAGTTATTGGTAATAATAGAGTAGATTTATCTGCTATCTTCCCTTGTGATGAAAAAGAACTAGGTATTTTAGAAAAAGTTCACTATCCTACACTCCAAAAAATCTTAAAAGAATTTAAGACGGAAGAAGAAAGAATCGATGCAATAAGAGAAAATGCAAAACAACTTATGAATTTCCAACTCACTATGGATGATATTATTGCTACAATTAGTTATCACTTGGACCTTAACGATGGTATTGGTGAGATTGATAATATTGACCATTTGGCAAATCGTAGAATTGCAACTGTTGGCGAACTTATGTCTAATGCTTTCAGAAGCGGTGTAAATAAACTTGCTAGTGTTGTAAAAGAAACTTTACAAGCACAGGATTTGTCAACTGTTAATCCTGCTTCGGTTATTAATGCTAGACCGATAAATAAAGCACTAAAAGATTTCCTTGCAAGTTCACAACTTTCTCAACTTATGGACCAAGTTAACCCAATTAGTGAGTTAACTCAAAAAAGAAAAATTTCTGCTGTTGGTCCTGGTGGTGTTAAAAAAGAGAGAGCAACTTCCGAAGTTCGTGATATTCACTATTCTCATTATGGTAGAATATGTGCTATTGAGACTCCTGAGGGACAAGGTATTGGTCTTATAAACTCACTTGCAACATATGCAAAGGTTAACGAGTATGGTTTCTTACTTTCTCCACTTAAAGTAGTTGACAAGCAAAAGGGAATTGTTACTAATGAAGTTGTTTATTTAATGGCTGATGAAGAAGAAAATTGTTGCGTTGCACAAGCAGTTGAACCTCTAACTCCTGAGGGTAAATTTGTAAACTCTCGTGTCGTTGTTAGAAAAAAAGAGTCTGTTCTTGAAGTTCCTGCTAGTGAAGTTGATTATGTTGACGTTTCTCCAAGACAATTAATTTCTGCTGCAACTGCTCTTATTCCTTTCCTTGCAAACGATGATACTGCTCGTGCATTAATGGGCTCTAACATGCAAAGACAGGCTGTTCCTTTGTTAACAAATGAGGCTCCTATTGTTGGAACAGGTATTGAGCATAAAATTGCTGTTGATAGTGGGGCGATGGTCCATGCTAAAAATGGTGGTTATGTAAGTTATGTTTCTGCTACTGAAATTAGAGTAAAGAATGATGATGGAGAAATAGATTGTTACAATTTAATTAAGTTTACAAAGACTAATAAAGATACTTGTATAAATCAAAAACCATGCGTAATTAAAAATCAAAGAGTAGAAGCAGGAGATGTTCTTGCAGACGGATTCTCAACAAAAGATGGAGAACTCGCTCTTGGTAAAAATATGACAATCGCTTACATGAATTGGGAAGGTTATAACTATGAAGATGCTATTCTTATTTCAGAAAGACTTGTAAGAGATGATTTGTTCACTTCAATTACTTTAAAAGTAGAAGAAAGTAAGGCTCGTAGTACTAAATTGGGTGATGAAGAAATTACCAGAGATATTCCTAATCTTGGAGAGGAGGCTCTTAAAAACTTAGACGAAAATGGTATTGTTAGAATAGGTGCAGAAGTTAGAACAGGTGATATTCTTGTTGGTAAGGTTACCCCTAAGGGTGAAACAGAATTAACTCCTGAGGAAAGGCTTTTAAGGGCTATTTTTGGCGAGAAGGCAAGAGAGGTTAGAGATACTTCTCTTAGAGTTCAGCATGGTTGTGGTGGTATTGTTGTTGATGTCCAAGTATTTACTAGAAAGAACAAAGATGAACTTGAACCTGGTGTTAACACTATGGTTAAAGTTTATGTTGCTCAAAAAAGAAAACTTTCAGTTGGAGATAAAATGGCTGGAAGACATGGAAATAAAGGTGTTGTAAGTAGAATACTTCCACTTTCCGATTTGCCTTATATGGAAGATGGCACTCCTGTTGATATCGTTTTAAATCCACTTGGTATTCCAAGTCGTATGAATGTTGGTCAGGTTCTAGAAGTTTTATTGGGCAAAGTTGCAAAAGTACTTGATTGGAAAGTCGCTGTTCCTGTTTTTGATTGTATTAATGAGCATGATATATTCAAGTTGATGACCGATAATGGTCTTGAAGAAGATGGGAAAATGGTTCTTTATGATGGCAGAACAGGTGAAAAGTTTGAAAATAGAGTTACTGTTGGAACAATGTATATGCTTAAACTTGACCACATGGTTGATAGTAAAATGCACGCTCGTTCGACCGGACCTTATTCTCTTGTTACTCAACAACCTCTTGGTGGTAAAGCAATGTTCGGTGGACAAAGATTTGGTGAGATGGAAGTTTGGGCTCTTGAAGCATATGGCGTTTCTCATTTACTTCAAGAGATGCTTACTGTAAAATCAGATGATGTTGTTGGTAGAAATAAAACTTATGAGGCAATTGTTAAGGGTTTCCCTATAACCGAGCCAGGTATTCCTGAATCATTTAAAGTTATGATTAAAGAATTCCAAAGTTTAGGACTTGATATTAAGATTTTGACAGAAGAAAAACAAGAAGTTTCTATTAATGAACTTTCTAACGATGAAATGGAACCTGCTCCATTTACAGTTAAACAAAAAGAACCTACCCAAGATATTGAACTTAATCTTGATGAACAAGTTACTACGTCAGATATTATTTCAGAACAAGAAGCAAGTACTGCTAATAACCTCTTTGAAGGTTTTGATGAAGATTCACTTCTTCTTGATGATTTTGATTAGGATAAAAGGTAAGATTTAAGGAGATTTTTATGTTCGAACTTAACAATTTTGATTCAATGAAAATTGGTATTGCTTCACCTGAAAAAATAAGGGAATGGAGTTATGGCGAAGTTACTAAACCAGAGACAATAAATTATAGAACTCTTAAACCAGAGAGAGATGGCTTGTTTTGCGAAAGAATTTTCGGGCCTAGAAAAAACTGGGAATGTCATTGTGGTAAGTACAAAAGAATTAGATATAAAGGTGTGATTTGTGACAAGTGTGGCGTCGAGGTCACTCATTCTAAGGTTAGACGTGAAAGAATGGGTCACATTGAACTTGCCACCCCTGTTAGTCATATTTGGTTTTTTAGAGGCGTTCCATCTCGTATTGGGGTAATTCTAGATATTACTCCAAAACTTTTGGAACAAGTTTTATACTATGTAAACTATATTGTTCTTGACCCTAAACAGACCCCTTTTGTTTATAAGCAAGTTATAACTGATAAGGAGTATCGTGATGCCCTTGATGAATATGGCCCTAATTCTTTTAAGGCTGGTATGGGTGCCGAGGCTATAAAACAACTTTTAACTGATATTGATTTGGAAAAAGAGTATAAAGAACTAAAAGAAATTGTTAAAAATTCTAAGGGGCAAAAGAAACTTAAAGCAGTAAAAAAACTTGAAATTGTAGATGATTTCATGAAAAGTGGTAACAAACCTCAATGGATGATTATGGATGTTATTCCTGTTATTCCACCTGATTTAAGACCTATGGTTCAGTTAGATGGTGGTAGATTTGCTACTAGTGATTTAAATGATTTGTATCGTAGAGTTATTAATAGAAATAATCGTCTTAAAAAACTTATTGAACTTGGTGCTCCTGATGTTATCATTAGAAATGAAAAGAGAATGCTTCAAGAGTCTGTTGATGCTTTAATTGAAAATGGTAAAAGAGGTAAAGCAATTCAAGGACCTAAGGCAAGGGATTTGAAGAGTTTAACAGCAATGCTTCGTGGTAAGCAAGGTAGATTCCGTCAAAACTTATTAGGAAAGAGAGTTGACTATTCTGGACGTTCTGTTATTGTTTGCGGACCTGAACTTAAAATTTATCAATGTGGTTTGCCAAAAGAAATGGCTCTTGAATTATTCAAGCCTTTTATTATGAAAAGACTTGTAGAAATGAATGAAACTCATAATATTAAGAGTGCAAAGAGAATTATTGAAAGAGAAAAACCTATTGTTTGGGATGTTCTTGATGAAGTTATTAAGGACCATCCTGTATTGCTTAACCGTGCCCCTACACTTCATAGATTAGGTGTTCAGGCTTTTGAACCTGTTTTATGTGAAGGTAGAGCAATTAAGTTACACCCTCTTGTTTGTGTTGGTTTTAACGCTGACTTCGATGGTGACCAAATGCCTGTTTATTTGCCTTTGTCTTTGGAGGCAAGAGCAGAGGCTAGAATGATTATGCTTGCTTCTAACAATGTTTTAAAACCTGCTGATGGACAACCTGTTATGACTCCTCAACAAGATATTGTTTTAGGTTGCTATTATATGACTGTTGATAAACCTAATAGTTTAAATGAGGGAAGTGCTTTCAAAGATGAAGAAGAGGCTATTATGGCTTACCAAACAAAAAACCTTGAACTTCAATCTAAAATTCTAGTTAGAAGAAAAGTTATGTTCCAAGGTGAAGAAATAGTTGGTAAGGTAGAGACTACTGTCGGTAGAATTTTATTTAATCGTTGCATTCCTCAAAATATTGGTTTTATTGATAGAACAAAGAAAGAAAATGCTTTAAGATATGAAATTGAAAAAACTGTTGACAGCTCTATGCTTAAAAAGATTGTTTCTACAACTTATGAGACATTGGGTTCAACTCCAACAGTTATTATGCTAGATAAGATTAAGGAGTTGGGTTATAAATATTCTACAATTGGCGCTTTAACTATTAATGTTTATGACATGAGGGACCCTGTTGAGAAAAAACAATTAATTGAAGAGGCTGATGCAAAAGTTCTTGAAAATGAAAAGGCTTATCGTAGAGGTCTTATTGCTTTCGATGAAAAAATTGCTAAAAATGTTGCAATTTGGAATGAAACAACTGAAAAAGTTAAAGATGCTGTTATGAATAGTCTTGATGACCTAAATCCTGTCAAAATGATGTGTGTTTCTGGTGCTCGTGGAAAGCCTGGTCAGATTAACCAATTATGTGGTATGCGTGGTATTATGTCTAGTACTTCTGGTATTAAGATTGATATTCCTGTTAAGTCTTGTTTTAGAACAGGTCTTACTCCATTAGATTATTTCTTGTCATCTCGTGGTGGTCGTAAAGGTCTTGCTGATACGGCGCTTAAAACTGCCGAGGCTGGATATTTTTCTAGAAGGCTTACTGATGTTGCACAAGAAGTTGTTATTACCGAAGAAGATTGCTTTGAATCTCTTGGCGAAAAAGTTAAAGGTATGGTCGTTTCTGATATTATAGAAGATAAAACTGTAATTGAAAGACTTAAAGACAGAATTTCTGGTAGAGTTAGTGTAGATGATATAATTGACCCTAAAACAAAAGAAATCATTGTTAAATCTAATGAACTAATTACAGAAGAAATGGCTAATAGAATTGTTGATTGTGGTATAAAGTCGGTAAATGTTAGAACTTTATTCACTTGTAAGGCTAGACATGGAGTTTGTGCAAAATGTTATGGCAAAAGTATGACAACAAATCAGGTTGTTAATATTGGCGAAGCAGTTGGTATTATTGCTGCTCAAAGTATTGGTGAACCTGGTACTCAGTTGACAATGAGAACATTCCATACAGGTGGTGTTTCTACTGATGCTGATATCACAAAAGGTTTGCCTCGTGTTGAGGAAGTATTTGAGGCTCGTATGCCAAAAGGAGAAGCAATTATAACTGAGGTTGCTGGTAAAGTTAAAATAGAAGATGCCGGTGAAAGATATAGAATTGTTATTGCTTCAACCGATGGAGATGTTGAATATTTAACTCCTCCAAAGAATAAAACTGTTTTAACTGTTAAAAATGGTCAATCTATAAATGTTGGAGATTGTTTAACTGCTGGTTCTCTATATCCTAATGATGTTTTAAGAATTCGTGGATTAAAGGGTGTTCAAGAATATTTATTAAAAGAAGTCTTAACTGTTTATGCTCTCCAAGGTGTTAAAATTAACGATAAGCACGTTGAAATTATTATTAGACAAATGCTTAGAAAGGTTAAAGTTGAAGACCCAGGAGATACAGATTTATTGCCTGGAAATGTTATTGATGTTCAAAAATATGAGGATATTAATAATAAAATTCTCCAAAAAGGTGGTAAACCTGCGACTGTTCAAAGAGTTCTTTTGGGAATTACAAAGGCTTCTCTTTCAACCGAATCTTTCTTGTCTGCCGCTTCCTTCCAAGAAACTTCAAGTGTTCTTACTGAGGCTGCTATTAAGGGTAAAGTTGACCATTTGGTTGGACTTAAAGAAAATGTAATGATTGGCAAACTTATTCCTGCTGGAACAGGTATGAAACAGTATAAAGATATTTATCCAACGATTTCAAAAGAATGGCTTCAAAAACAAAAAGAGAAACAAATGGCTCAACAACAGGTGACTGCTGAAAATTAAGTTGAATTAAAAAATAGTGTTAAATTTAACGCTATTTTTTTTCTTTATATTTTAACTAAAATTCTTAAATTATTTTCTTTTTTTAAAATTATGGGTATTGACACTTGTAAATTTGTTTGATAAAATTGCTTAGTATAAAGAAAAACGAGGTAAATATGGAAAACTTTGATAAAGAACATATAAAAAAATTTTCATTTGATTTAGATGGAACTTTAATAAATTGTAAGGGTGAATTAAATTTAGGAGTCCCTGAGTTTTTTTATGAAATTTTAACGACTATAAAGAATCCTAAAATTTGTATTAGTACAGCAAACAATAAACAATATGCACAAAATGTTGTTAATTCTATAAATGAAAAACTTATAAATGAATTAAGTTTAAATAAAGATAAAATTTTAAATCCTGAATTTGTTACTTTTAATGGCGCTCAAATTTTTACAAGTGATGGAGAATTAATTAAATCTGATCCAATTTCAAAATCTCAATATGAAAATATAGAAAATATTGCATCTTTTATTGATAAAAATGCTCTATTACTTGCAAAAACAGATATTGGGTTGATTTACAAAAATCCAGGATTTTCAGTAAGAAAGTCTATGATTATTAATGCTATTAAATATTTTGCCCCTCATATTAATTTAGAGAAAACAAATATCTTTAAACTAAGTGAGGATAAGTTTAATCAAGCCCTAAATGATTCAAAAGTTTTTGCAATTGAAATTTTATCTTTAAATCATAACCTAAAAAATCAAATTTTTAAAATTTTATCTGGAAATGTACAAGATTTGTTTGTTAGTTATGATGGCACTATTGCTTTAAATAATGGTAGTAAATTGCAGTCAATTTCTCACGATACTAATTTGGATAATATTATACATATGGGCGATGGATATGAAGATATTCCTCTTTTAAAGAGTTGTGGGTTATCTTATGCGTTCGGGGACAAGGTAGATGTTTTGAAATCTGCCAAATTTGCTGTTGATAATTTTTACGATATAAGAGATTCTTTTTTTGGTAGAATTGATTATTCCCAAGCAAGTCAAGAAAAAATTGACAAGTTGTCTAGAAAAAAAAATAATATTATTATTAAAATGGATTTTTAGACTAAGTTTAAGTATTTTCTTAATGTATGTAATATCAAAGAATAATATTAATTTAACTAGATATAATATTGACAAATTTAAAAAAGTATGATAATTTATTTATGTTAATAGATTATTTATTAATGGAGGAAAAATATGGAAGTAGTTACTGTACAGGATTGTAGTGAATTTAAAAGTAAAAAACAACTTTCTATATGTGATTTACCTAAAAAATTCTCAGTTATGATTAAAAAAGTACCACCTGCAAAAACTTTTGCAGAAGATGTTAATAAATTATCTTATAAAAAAGAGGAAGTTTTTGGCGACAAATTTGGAGACGAAAGCGCTTTTATAAACTTACTTAATAGATTTATTAAGAAAAAAGAAGAAAAAGAAAAGAAAGAAATTCATGAAAATGTAGTTCCTGTTGCTGAATTTTCACCTAGTATTTAATTAAATTAGACTTGCACTTTTTGTGTAAGTCTTTTTTTATTAACAAATCATTAATTTTATTTTACATAATATGTTTTTTATGATAACATACTATTATAAATTTTAAATAAGTGAGAGCGAGATTATGGAGTATATTTTTCCTGCTGCATTTTATAAAGATGATGAAAATGATTTATACATTGTTGCGTTTGATGATGTTAAGATTTTTTGTCAAGGCAAGACCGTTGAGGAGGCTTTTTTTGTCGCAAGAAAATATTTAAAAAGTTTTTGTAAACTCTCTTTAAAAATGTTTGGTGAAGTACAGGAAAAGCCTCGAACATTTGTAGAATCACTAGAAATACATAAAGATGAAATTGTATTGCTTGTTGACGCCGAAGTTAAAAATGTCAAAAAAAATGATATTTTAGAGTTTGAATAAAATTGACTATTTTATTCTTTTTTGGTTAAATATACAAATTCTAAAAATATAACCTTATTATAACTTTTCTTTAATTTATATTTTACAAACTTTGTTAAAACAAATTACTCAACATATTAAGATAATGAATTTTATTATAATAAATTGTATGGAATTTTTAAAAAGTTCCTTTTTTATTTTAATCGTTATAGTTAATTTTTTTATAATTTAAAAAATGTTTTTTAATCATAAATTGCTAATAATTATTGTATAATTTTTAGTCAAAAACAAATATTGTTGTTGACTTTTTTTATTTAATTTGATATTATAGTCGTGTTGTATGCGGGTAATAAATCTGTTACAATCGATTTATTTGTTTGGAACGCAAAATAAATTGTTCTAGCAAGTTATTTTTTCTTGCAAACTCGTGGTTATTTGCTTTATTCTAGCGACATTCCACCTTAGATTAAACAAATAACTTTCACTAGTTTAGATAGGTTGCAATCTGTAACTAGTTATTAAAATTTTAAGGAGGAAAATTATGCCTACAATTAATCAGTTAGTAAGACACGGCAGAACAAAAGTAACAAAAAAATCTCAATCTCCTATTTTGGAACAAAATCCTCAAAAAAGAGGTGTTTGTCTTTCTGTTACTACTACTTCACCTAAAAAACCTAACTCTGCTTTGAGAAAAATCGCAAGGGTTAAACTTTCTAATGGGCAAGAGGGTACAACTTATATCCCAGGTGAAGGTCATAATCTTCAAGAACATAGCGTTGTTTTAATTCGTGGTGGCAAAGTTAAAGATTTGCCTGGTGTAAGATATCACATTATTCGTGGTACGCTTGATGCTGCTGGTGTTGCTAAGAGAAAACAAGGTCGTTCTAAGTATGGCGCTAAGAAGGCAAAATAATTTATAGAACATTTTATTTATTTTATATTTTCTTTTTCTAGTTTCTAATTAGAAAAATTATTTTATTAAGGAGGAAATTATGTCTAGAAGAAATCGTGCTACAAAAAGAGAAGTTTTACCTGACCCAATGTATAATTCCACAGTAGTTACAAAACTTGTTAATCAAGTTATGCTAGATGGTAAGAAAGGTATTGCTTTTAATATTGTTTATAGTGCTTTTGATATTATTAAAGAAAAAACCGGTGCAGACGCTATGACTGTCTTTACTCAGGCTCTCGAAAACGTTAAACCTTTACTTGAAACAAAATCAAGAAGAGTTGGTGGAGCAACTTATCAAGTTCCTATGGAAATTAGACCTGATAGAAGACAAACTTTGGCTATTAGATGGATTGTTAGTTTTGCAAGAAAAAGAGGTGGCGAAAGGGAAATGGATAAAAAACTTGCTGCTGAAATTTTAGATGCTTATAACAATGCTGGTGGCGCTATTAAGAAAAAAGATGAAATGCATAGAATGGCTGAGGCTAACAAGGCTTTTGCTCATTTCAAGTGGTAATTTATTTAGTAAAAGGAGATAACATGGCAAGAAAATTTTCGTTGGATAAGTATAGAAACATAGGTATCATGGCTCACATTGATGCTGGTAAGACTACTACTACCGAAAGAATTTTGTTCTATACAGGTAAAACACATAAGATTGGTGAAGTTCATGAAGGTGCTGCTACCATGGACTGGATGGAACAAGAACAAGAAAGAGGTATTACTATTACTAGTGCTTGTACTACTGCTATCTGGAAAAACCATTGTATTAATATTATTGACACCCCTGGACACGTTGATTTCACAGTTGAGGTTGAAAGAAGTTTAAAAGTCCTTGATGGCGCTGTTGCTGTTTTTTGTGCAAGAGGTGGTGTTCAACCTCAATCTGAAACTGTTTGGAGACAAGCAGATAATTATAAGGTTCCTAGAATTGCTTACATTAATAAAATGGATAGAGATGATGCTAACTTTTTTAGAGCAATTGATATGATGAAAGATAGATTAAAAGCAAACGCTGTTCCTATTCAATTACCTATCGGCCAGGATTCTTCATTTAGAGGTGTTATTGACCTAGTTGA
>CASESH010000005.1 GCA_949290565.1 uncultured Christensenella sp.
ATTTGTTGTTGCTGTGTAATTTATTAAAATATTAGGGTAAATTTGGTTATCAAAAAGTTGTAATGAAATTGCATAAACACAGGCATCAGTTTGTAAACCACATATATCAATTTGATTTTCGGACGAAACAATTTCTTTAATTTTTTTAACATGTTTCTTATCTAATGCATAACCAAACTTTTCAAAAACTAGACAATTTTTAGGCATAGTTACACAAATTTTTTGTGATTCCTCATTCATTAAATTTTTCCAATTCAATTTATTAACAAAAAAACTATTGTTTTTGTTAATAAATTTTGTAAAAATGTAACAATCGTAAGTGTTTTTTTTAATCAAGTCATCTATTTTAACTACCAAATCAGAATATATTTTTTTATTAATAAATCCTTTTTGCATATCAACAATTAATAAAACTTTACTCATAACCCCTCAAACAATAAACTGATAAGAATAATATTATGTTCTTATCAGTTTCACTTGGCGGGAAGACCGACAACCAATCCTAACACAAAAATCTATGTGGGTTATAGGTGGATTAGGTTGTCGCTTAAGATTTTTTAATATAAAAATGTATATTTTTCTTTTTTAGTTGTTCATACGAAGAAATATTGGTGATTTTTAAATTCTCTTTTAGTTCATCTTCAGAAATTATGTCATTAAAAAATAACTCATAATTTAACAACCAACCACATTCTTTGGCTCTGTCTCTTAAAAATTCTTCTTTCATACCATATTTAGACTCATACATATATACAACTAAAGCGGGTTCGTTTAATTGACTGTATAATATGTCTTCTGATACTGAATATTCAGGAAAAAGTTTTAATAATGTATAAATGACCCAAATACTTTCTAAATCATAGTGATTTTTACAAAAGTCAGTTAAGATGTCTATTAACAAGCTATAAATTTCAGTTTTATTGTCTTTTGTTATTGTGAAATTAGCTATATTTTTACAGCTAGACATCAAAGCTTTTGATATATTTTTTAAAATGCTAAACGATAAAGAAAGTGCAATGTTAGAATTTGTATATTTAGAGAGTATGTTTTCGCAAAAATACAATAGGGCTCCATTTTGAGTTTTGCTTTTTTCTATTTGTCCAAATTTAGCATATTGATTTGAAAGATTAGATGTTTTTTCCAAAATTGTATCATAATCAATATATGTATAAAAAGGAAATTCTTCCAGTTTTGTTTTGGAATCATTTATCAACAATCCGTATTTTTGTAGAACTTGATTAAATATTTCTTTTGTTATTTGAATTTGTTTTTCATCTCGTATAAATATATCATAATCGTCTACATATCGAACAAAATCTATATTATGAAGATTTAAGTTGTAATGCAATTCTATATCAATTTGAGTTAACAAACTTTCCGCAATTATAAAAGATAGTCTAGGACCTATTAATAGTCCGTGCGTTCTTTTTAAATTCATTTCTCTAAATTTGCTATCTATATTACTTAAGATGTTATAATCCCTGTTTGTAGTTTTGCCATTCTGAGCTAGTTGAAATTGATTATTTGCCCAATCTTCTCCTTTTGTTAAAGCACTAATATTATGAGTATATATACTATTATAAAAATTTGCGATATCCAAATGTAATATATATTTACAAGATTTAGATTTTTCTATTTTCAAATTTAAGTTATTTAAAAAATCATTGTCGTTGCCTTCACTTGATATTTCTTCTTTTGTAACAAAGGAAAAACCATACCCATCACTAAATTGTTTAATTTCCTGTTTTTTATTTAAAAACTTCGATAAAGAGTGTTGGTCCTCTTTATTTAATCTAATTAGTTGTTCTAAAATATTATCTTCCGCGAGTGCATGTATTGCGCCAATATAAGATGATATTTCTGGTATAGCAATAAATCGCCTATTTTCTAAGTCGTTGAATTTGTCCATAGAAAAAAATATTGGTGATATTAATTTGTTGCATCTTATGGAAAACTCGGATTTATTTAACAATTCTGAAGAAAACTCAGAAGGAAGATATTCAGAGAATAAGCAGGTTTTTAATATATTATCTATTAAATTCATTTTTTGTGTTTTATCCATAAAATCTCCTTAAAATATGTAAGTATTATAGCACATAATGTAAAGCATTGAAAGCTCTGCAATAAAAAAAGAAGAAGTTTTCTCAACTTCTTCTCGTCTTGTTTTATTGATTGTTTTGCAAATGAGTATAAACGGCATTTGCTGATAAGTTTGAAAAGTTGCCATTTGTTTCGGTAAAGGTTTTTAAATCATGAGCAAGAAGAAAAGATATTTTTTCTATCTGCTTTGAGTTTAAATTTACTTTGCCTAATTTTAGTTCGTGTGAATTAAAATCAAAAACAGCAGTGTTTTCATCTATATCTTTACAATCAACAAAACATTGATTGTTATTCGTTTTTCTCATAATTACTTACTAAAAAGCGAATAACACCGAAAAACACTTGGACTATTTAAAGTCCATAATTATTATAACATTTTTCTTATAATATTGCTATATTTTTGACAAAAAAAGACAAGTGGGTATCCCACTTGGTCTAATAAGGGGAAATGACTCAAAAGTGAAACTTT
>CASESH010000006.1 GCA_949290565.1 uncultured Christensenella sp.
AACTCGCCCACATGAAGTCGGAGTTGCTAGTAATCCCGAATCAGCATGTCGGGGTGAATGCGTTCCCGGGTCTTGTACACACCGCCCGTCACGCCATGGGAGTCGAGGGGGCCCGAAGTCGGTGAGCTAACCTGAGCAATCAGGAGGCAGCTGCCTAAGGCAAAATCGATGACTGGGGTGAAGTCGTAACAAGGTAGCTATACGAGAACGTGTGGCTGGATCACCTCCTTTTAAAGAGAAGTGAAGTCGACGAAACTGATTATTATAATCAGTAGGTACACAAATTGAAAAGAAAATCAATAAAAAAACTCTTGACTTAACAAGTAAAAATGTAACCCAAAACTTAACTATTAAATGGACTTTCAAAAAGACTGAGCAATCAGTCTTTTTTTATGTATTTAAAAAGTATAATTAAAAATTATACTTTTTTTTATTTAAATTATAAATATGTAAAAAATTTATTATAAAATTAGTTAAATTATAAATATGTTTTAATATTAATTAGTTTTAAATGTTTTTAATGTTAAAACCTTATTTTTCTAGCGATAATAAAGAAATATGACTTTTATAATATGGAATGTTTTTATTTAAAAGTATAAATTTAATAGTTTTATATGTTTATATTTTTTTTGCTACTTTATATTTATTCAAATTTTAGTTTAAAATTCATGTTAATATTGATTTTGAAGTTTTATAAAAAAATATAAATTTTGTTACTCTATTATTTATTTACTAAATTTAAAAATGAACTTTACTTTGTGTATAAAGTTCTTTTTTTATTTTTCTAGTTTTAAAATGGTTAATTTTAATAACATAATTTTTAAATAAAAAAGAACATAAAAAAGCAAGTAAAAAGAGATATGTTTTTTATTTTTGTTCAAACTAACAAAAACAAAAAATATTAGTTTTAATTGTTGACTTATATGAATAGATTTGTTAGTATGAGGAAGCAAACCACAAGATATAGTGTTTATATTTGTGTGTATTGTCTATATATTGTGTATAATATATTTAACAAAATGTATTTTTATGCAAGATTTTTTGGAGGATAGAATGGAAATTGTTGGACTAGATAAGGTTTCTTTATTAGATTTTCCAAACAAAGTTTCGGCGATTGTTTTTACTAATGGTTGTAATTTTGCTTGTGAATATTGTCACAATAGCAGTATTGCAAGTAAAAAATACAATTTAATTAGTGAAGATGAAATTCTTGCATATTTATACAAAAGGGCTGGTTTGCTTGATGGCGTTGTTATTTCTGGGGGAGAGCCACTATTGCAAAAAGACTTAATTGAATTTATAAAAAAAATAAAGAAAATTGGGTTGTTAGTAAAAATTGATACAAATGGTTATTTTCCAGAAATACTTAAAGATTTAGTTAATTCAGGGCTTGTTGATTATGTTGCTATGGACATTAAGGCTAAGTTAAGTGATTACAATAAAATCTGCGCCGTACAAAATCTTAATGTGGATAGAATTAAGCAAAGTATTGATATTTTATTAAATTGTAATATTGATTACGAGTTTAGGACTACTTACATTAAATCTTATCACAAAATAGAGGATGTTGATGATATTTGTAAATTAATTATTGGCGCTAAAAACTATTACATTCAGTCTTTTAAAGATAGTTTAGATGTGCCTAATCATCAGTTACAAAGTTTTAGTGATAACGAACTTCAAGAAATTTTAAATAGGGCTAGAAAATTTATACCAACAGCAAAATTAAAGTAAGTAAGGAGTAGAAAATGTTTCAAGTTAAAAAAAGAAGTGGAGAATTAGTAGATTTTGATTTATCAAAAATAAAGGGGGCTATTCAAAAGGCTTTTGATGCTGAAAATACTAACTATGATGATAGTATTTTAGATTTACTTGCTCTTAGGGCAACGGCCGATTTCAACAAAAAAATTCAAAAGAATGTCGTTTCAGTTGAGGATATTCAAGATAGCGTAGAGGTCGCTCTTATTGAAGCAGGTTATAGTAATGTCGCAAAAGCATATATTCTATATAGAAAACAACAAGAAAAAATTCGTCAAGTTAAAAATACTCTTGTTGACTACAAAAAAATTGTTGATGATTATTTAAAAATTAACGATTGGAGAGTAAAAGAAAATTCAACTGTTACTTATTCAGTTGGAGGATTAATTTTGTCTAATTCTGGTGCGATAAGCGCTAATTATTGGCTAAGTGAAGTTTACGATGAGGAAATTGCTAATGCTCATAGAAATGCTGACATTCATTTACACGATTTGTCTATGCTTACCGGTTATTGTGCTGGTTGGAGTTTAAAACAACTTATTCAGGAAGGTCTTGGTGGAATTGAAGGTAAAATCGCAAGTTCTCCTGCAAATCATTTGTCTACTTTGTGTAATCAAATGGTTAATTTCTTAGGTATTATGCAAAATGAATGGGCTGGGGCACAGGCTTTCTCATCTTTTGATACATATCTTGCTCCTTTTGTTAAAGTTGATAACCTTAACTACAAACAAGTTAAACAATGTATTCAATCATTCATTTATGGGGTTAATACACCTTCTAGATGGGGAACTCAGGCTCCTTTTACAAATGTTACAATAGATTGGACTGTTCCTAATGACTTGGCTGAACTTAATGCTATTGTTGGTGGAAAAGAAATGCCTTTTAAATATAAAGATTGTAAGAAAGAGATGGATATGATTAATAAGGCTTTCATTGAGATTATGTGCGAAGGAGATGCGAATGGTCGTGGTTTTCAATATCCTATTCCAACATATTCTATTACAAGAGATTTTGATTGGTCTGAGACAGAAAATAATAAATTGCTTTTTGAAATGACTGCTAAATATGGAATCCCTTATTTTAGCAACTATGTAAATAGTGATATGGAACCTAGTGATGTTAGAAGTATGTGTTGCAGGTTAAGATTAGATTTGAGAGAACTTAGAAAAAAATCTGGTGGTTTCTTTGGTTCAGGAGAAAGTACAGGAAGTATTGGAGTTGTTACTATTAATCTTCCTAAAATCACTTATCTTTCACAAGATGAAAAAGAATTTTATTCTCGTCTTGACAAATTAATGGATATTGCTGCTAGGTCTCTTAAAGTTAAAAGAGAGGTTATTACAAAACTTCTTGATGCTGGTCTTTATCCTTATACTAAGAGATATTTAGGAACATTTAATAATCATTTCTCGACAATCGGTCTTATTGGTATGAATGAAGTTGGTCTTAATGCTAAGTGGTTAAGAAAAGATTTAACTCATATAGAAACTCAAAAATTTGCAGAAGATGTTTTAAATCATATGAGAAATAGACTCTCTGATTATCAAGAAAAATATGGTGATTTATACAATCTTGAAGCAACTCCTGCTGAGAGTACTACATATAGATTTGCAAAACATGATGTCGAAAAATATCCTGATATTATTACTGCTGCAAAAAAGGGCGAAACTCCTTTCTATACAAATAGTAGTCATTTGCCGGTAGGTTACACAGATGATTTGTTTACTGCACTTGATATTCAAGATAAATTGCAAACGTTATATACTTCGGGAACCGTTTTTCACGCTTTCTTAGGAGAAAGTATTAAGGATTGGAAGTCTTGCGCTAACTTAATTAAGAAGATTGCTGACAATTATAAACTTCCTTATTATACCATCTCTCCAACTTATTCTGTTTGTAGGGAACACGGTTATTTGGCTGGTGAACAAAAAACTTGTCCTAAATGTGGTAAAAATTGTGAAGTTTATAGCCGTATTACCGGTTACTATCGTCCTGTAAAAAATTGGAATGATGGTAAGTCCCAAGAATTTAAACAAAGAAAAACTTATGATGTTTATTCTTTTATTAATAGCGATAAAAATCATACTGATAGTTACGATTATTCTTGCGGAAAGAAGGAACAAAATAAATCTAATTGTAGTTTACTAAATGATGGTGTTTATTTGTTTGAGTCAACTACTTGTCCAAATTGTAAAATGGCTAAGACTTTACTTGATAAGGCAAATATTAATTTTAATGAAGTCGTTGCAACTGAGAATAAGGATTTAACTAAATCGTATGATATTACAACTGCTCCAACTCTACTCGTTTTACATAATGGAGTGGCGAATAAATTTGTTAATTTATCAAATATTAAAGGTTATATTGAAGCAAATAAGGTAAGGGCTTAAAATGTATGACATTATTATTATAGGTGCTGGTCCTAGTGGTTTAACTGCTGGTATTTATTGTGCTAGGGCAGGCAAAAAAGTTTTAATTTTAGAGGGAGAAACAATAGGAGGACAAATTGCTTCTAGTCCTCTTGTTGAAAACTATCCATCTCAAATTAGCCTTTCAGGTAGTGATTTAGTTGATAAAATGTTTGAACAGGCTCAAAACTGTGGTTGTGATTTTGAGTTTGAACAAGTAAGCAATATTGAAGATGGCAAAATTAAAAAGGTTATCACGGAATATAACTCTTATGAGTGCTTTGCTATTATAATTGCAACCGGTTCCAAACCAAGACATATTCAAGGATTAAATGAGGAAAGATTTATTGGTCATGGAATAGGTTACTGTGTTATGTGCGATGGTGAATTTTACAAAAATATGATTGTTGGTGTAGTCGGAGGTGGAAATACTGCTTTACAAAATGCTTTGTATTTGTCAAATATTTGTCCAAAGGTTTACATTTTTCAAAATTTAGACTTTTTAACTGCTGAAAAAACTTTACAAGATAGAATACTAAAAAAGAATAACATTGAAGTTGTCTGTTCTAGTCAAGTTACTGCTCTTTATGGTGATGATTGGCTAGAAAAAATAGATTTAAGTGTAAATAATGTTAATAAAACAATAGATATTCAAGGCATTTTTATTTCAATAGGGCAACAACCAAATAATGAGGTTTTTAATGGCTTAGTTAATATGGATAGAATGGGCTATATTATTACAAATGAGTTTTGTGAAACTTCTAAAACAGGTATTTTTGCTTCTGGTGATTGTAGAACAAAGACTGTTAGACAACTTACCACTGCAACTGCTGATGGTTCTATCTCTGCAATATATGCTTGTAATTATGTAGATAGTTTAAAATAAAGATTTAATATTTTTATTAAATTAATCTTTAACTTAATAGTTCTTAATTATGAACAACTAAAAGAAACTTTTTTATAAATAAAAGTTTCTTTTTTATTGTTAAAGAAAACCCCGGGATAGTCCCGGGGTTCAATAGAGGTTAACCTTTACATAAAAATACCTCCTGTGTTAAAATTTTTTTGTAGTCTACACAAAAAAATAACATAGGAGGTTTGTCATGAAAGACATAAATAGTTTAGCACATACGAGTTGGAATTGCAAATATCATATTGTATTTGCACCTAAGTATAGAAGAAAAATATTTTTTGGACAA
>CASESH010000007.1 GCA_949290565.1 uncultured Christensenella sp.
TTTACATTTAATAAGAGCATATTTATTTTTTAATACTATTTTACAATATTCTAATTAAGTTATTTTAATATTAAAAAATTAATATAAAAAAAAGAAACTCTATTATTTATATAAAGTTTCTTTTTTATTTTGTAGTTTAAAGAACTATTATTTTAATTATTTTTATTTAATCATAAAAATATTAAAAAATTTAGTAAACTATTTAATCAAAATTATTATTTATTTTTAAAGTCTAATATGTTTTGACTTTCTTACAAGTAGCCAATTCATTATTGTAAACAAAGCAAAGATAACTAATACAATAGGAATTGTTGCCCAAACAGAAAGTCCCATCAAGGCTTCGCCAAATAAGGAATCAAGAAGTAAAGCGAGAATTAAAGTTGTAATATAGGTTAAAATTGCATTACTTCCCCAAACTTGGAAGAAATTAAATTTAAATTTTTTGTTGTCTAAATAATTTAGTCCACCCCAAATCATTGAAGCGACACTTGCCGTAAACAAAGCATAGACAGGAGTACAGCCTCTTTTTGCAGCAATGTAGTTGTAACTAACAATTAGGACAACTGAAATTAAAAGTCCAATTGAAGCAAGAACCCAATAGAGTTTATCATCTTTTAAGTCAGCAAACACAGAGCCCAACAATAAAATCATAGCCCAACTAAAACCACCAAAAATTCCACCTTCTAGAATTGAATTTGCAAGAGGGAAGAGCCCATTTTGCATAAGAGTTGTTAATACAACGAATGAAATGGAACAAATAATCAATCTTCCCCATTTGTCATATTTAACAAAAGGAAGTGCTAATAAACCGGCAAGGCCTATGTTTTGTAAAGTGTCCCACTCCCAACCACCATATCTTGCTTGTGCAGGAGGAGTTATTTTTTCACCTGTATTAACTAAAATAAAGTACAGTGCTAAAATTCCAGCGACAGCAAGTATGTAAAGTAAAACTTGTTTAGAAATATTTTTGAATTTTTCATTTTTGAAAAATAATGAAATGATAAAAACGAGTAAAGCAGCAATAGCAATCCAAAAGCCTATGGCGAAGATTTTGATTTTTATGCTTAAATCGGCAAAAGACTTATCTCCAAAAAAGATATCTGCCCAGCTATTTTCAAAACCATTAAATAAGATTCCAATACCTATAAGACCTAAGAATCTAACTGCTAACTGAAAGTATGCTCTCCTTGTTCCAAATTTTTGTTCTCTTGATTTAAAACTTTTTATCATTGTAAGACCAATAACAAAAATAAACATTGGAGCAAACAAGTCAGCAAAAGAAACTCCTGGAAGTATTTGGAAACCTTTTTTATCGTGCTCGACATAAGGAGCGAGGAATTCAAAAGCCCCAAATAATGGAAGAATAAAGGAACAGACAAGAGCAAATAAACAAATTCCTCTAAATCTATCTATTGATAAAATTCTTGCTTGTTTTTCAGTTGTTTCAACTTTTTGATTATTTTTTAACTCGTTTACAAATTCATTTACAACAACGTTTGTTTCTTTTTTCATTTTATCTCCTTTATTAAATTAAATTTTTTTGTTTTGTTATTTTTACCTCCTTTTATAAACTGATAGATTTTTTTCGTCTTGAAAGTAAATAAGCAATTAAAGTAAGTAAGATAGTTACAATCAAGCCTTGTACTAATGCAGATGCAAAAGTAGCATTTGCAATTAATGTATCGTTAAGAAGTTCTCCATAAACTCCACCGAGAACAAAGAATTCAAGCAAGAACATAATTATAGGATTTTTACCCCACCAAGCAAGTGGGTCAAATTTAGAATAATAAATTTTATCAAATAGGTCAAAGAATAAAAATATTAATCCACTCAGTCCAACTCCAACTAATATAAAAGTTGGGCTACAAGTGTCCATTCTAATTAATCCTAACCATTGAACTAAGAAAACTCCAATGGCAGTAAATAATAGAGAAACGATTAAGGCATTTTCTTTTTTGCTAAAATACAAATCAGCAATAAACATACCAAATATAAGCATTGCGCCCCAACCGAAAGCACCTAAGATTCCACCGTGAACAAGTTGGTCTAGCAAAACTTTATTGTTTCCTATTTGGTGGTATATAGAGAAAAGAATTGCAATTATACTTGCACCCAAGAATTTAACCCAAGACTTTGCTTTGACAAAAGGCAGGGCGACAAGAATAGCAAATCCTATTCCTTGTAATATAACCCAATAATCATAACGGAAAGCGTTACCTCTAACAACGTTTACATAGTCAATACTTGTAATGATAATATTAAGAATACCTAAAACAGAAAGTGCAATATAAAAAACTTGTTCTGCGACTTGTGAAAAGGTTTTGTTTTTAACATAAACGGCAATTATTCTAAGAACAAGTCCAACAATAGCAATTAATGAAAAGGTAAAAACAGTCCAATCGAATCCATTAAAAGTATATCTCCCACTAAGATTATCTAAAAACTTGTTACAAAGAGCAAGAAAAGTTCCAACTCCAATAATGGCAAGTGCTCTTTCTAAGTAATGAATAATTGCATATTTTGTTCCTTTTATTTTTTGCCACTTATTAAAAGATAGGGCAAATGTAAGTCCAATGGCAAAGATAAAAGCAGGAGCAATTATGTCAGCAATAGTCATTCCCGGTAAAATAACAATTCCTTCATCAAGTGAATGGTTTGCAAGTCTAGATAGCACACCAAGAACAGGAAAATTTTTAAGAAATTGAAATATGAGCATACAAAATACGCAGAATCCTCTAAATCTATCTATGCTCATAATCCTTTTTGTTTGAGAATTAATGTCGTCTTTATTTTGACTGACTTTATTATTTACAATGTCTTTATTTGTTGTAAAGGTAGTGGTCATAATTATTCTCCTTAAATTACATTTAATTTTTTATAATCAACTTTACCAAAATTAGTTCTTGGCATTTCATCAATAACTTCAATTATTTTAGGAATAGCATATTTTAATAAATTTTTTTTACAATCTTGCAAGACTTCTCTTTTTAGTCTTTCAATGTTAACTTCTTTATTTTTTAAAGTAATATAAAGTTTTACATATGTTTTTTCATTAAAATGGTAAAACACAGCACACGCTTCATCTATATTAGGATTTGCTTTTGCGACATTTTCAATTTCAGCAGGGAAAATGTTAATTGCATTAATTTTGATAGAGCGTTTTTTTCTATCTAACACGTACAAAAAACCATCTTTATCTAAATATCCTAAGTCGCCTGTCTTTATCCAAATTTGGTTATCTTTTACAACAAAGCCATCTTTATCATCAATGTAATACTTCATAACACTTGGAGAGCAAACTACAATTTCTCCAACAGTATTGCTTTTTGTAATATTGTTTTCGTCATCCCAAATTTCAATTTTGGTATTAGGAATTGCCTTTCCACAACTATTTTTTTTATAGTTTTCAAGAGTGTTAACACTGCAAACACTACAAACTTCTGTTAACCCATAACCACGAAGTAATCTAGCAGGACATTTATATTGTTTTAGAATAGTATCAAAATGTTCTACAAAAGATTCATTTAATATATCTCCACCACACCACAAATCTCTTATTTTTTGTAAATGTTTTCCACCAAACTTTTTGTTTTCAATCAATTTTTTAAACATTATAGGTACGCCGGCAAAAAATGTTACATTGTACTTTTTTATAAGTTTAATTATTTTTTTGGGATTAAAGTTAGGTTCTAAAATAATACTATATTTGTTTGTTAGGCATGTGTGAATACTTACTCCTAAACCGTAGGCATGAAAGAGAGGAAGACTTACAATTCCATATTCACTTCCACCACCTCTTTCCTTTCTAGTGTACATTTTTTCTAAGGAAATACTAAGTTCATCAAAAGCCTTGTTTTGTAAAGCAACTATTTTAGGACAACCACTAGTGCCACCGCTATGCATAGTGCAAACTATGGTATTTTTATTAGCATATGTTTTTATATCATTATCTTTTTGGTTGTGTTTTATCAGTTTAGAAAATTTAATTGTTCCTCTTATATCTTTTGTTTTATGTATTTTATAAATAAAATAAAAAAATTTTCTAAAAAAAACATAGTTTGTTATTGAACATTTAATTAGTATTTGATTTAAATCTTTTAATTCTTTTTGGTTTCTTATTAGAATATCATAAAAGAGCAAACCTTTTGATTTTGTTTGTATTAAATTTTCTTTTAGTTTTTCAAGTGGAGTAAGGGGATGAACTATGTTTGCAATAATTCCAATTTTACTACAAGCGTAAAAAGCAGTGATTGCTTGTGGACAGTTTGGTAGATATATGGTAAGAGTATCACCTTTAATAAAACCAAGTTTTATTAAAGAAATTGCAAAGTCATCTATATTTTTAATAAGTTTATTTATAGACATCTTGTGACCAAGATAAATTATATGTCCCTTTTTTCTATCGTAGTTTTTTACGAGAAAATCATAACAAGTCATTTTCTTTCCTTTTTGGTTATAAAGATTAAAATGATTGAGCAAAAACACAGTTTAAATTATTTAGTTTATAAGTAATTTTGTTAAATAAAACTTAATTCATAGTTTAATAAAAAAAATTTTTAAATTATAATACATTTAACATATTGTTTTATGTAGAAAGATATAGAGCATAATTAATTTTTAAATTTAAAAATTAAATTACTTTTTATGCAATAGTTTTATTTTTTAGAAGTAACATATTAAGTATGTCTAAATTTTATCAAAATTATTTTTCTTTTCAAAATGAATTTAATAAAATTTTTAAGATAGAGATATTTTTTAATTATAATCCAAAGTTTGTAAAAAAAAATCGTGTAAGAATTTTCTTACACGATTAGACATATGTATATAGACTAAACAACAAGTGGAACGATTACACCAGCGATAACTAAAAGTAAGCAAAGAACGTATAAAACTTTCCAAACCATTTGTTTGCCTCTAACATACTTCCAAGCGAGAACAGCGACAATGATAACCATGATTGCTGTTGCAAGACCTTGAAGTGCGCTAACTACTTTTAGATTTACCCCAGCAAGTGATAAAACCATTGAAATAGCGTACAACAAAGCAACTGCAACGATAGTGTACATAGAAATCTTGTTTATGCCCCAAGCAGACCTTTTGGAACTACTTGAACTTGAACTACTAGAAGACTTAGATTTTGTTGTCTTTTTTGTTGCCATTATTATCTCCTCCTAATTTTAATTATTATATAACTTTTATAAGTATTTTGTCTATAAAATTAAAGAAATATTTAAGAATTTAAAAATTTTTATTTTTACAAAGTTTTAAAAAAACAAATGCTAGAAATTTGTTTTAAAGTGTGATAATATAAAAATATGGATAGTGGTATAGAATTGTTTGAGACTTTAAAAAAGAAATACTCCAACAAAGAGATTGAAGATATTAAAAAGTTTTATAAAATTATAGTTGAAAACACTGATAAAAATAGTAAGAGAGTTTTACAGGGAATACAAATAGCAATATTAGTTAGTGATTATTTAGTAGATGAAGATACTATTTGCGCTTGCTTACTAGTAGGACTTGTAAGGGATAAATCAATTAACGAAGACTTGTTTAGCGATTATCAAGAAGTTTTGTCTTTAATAGGTCAAGTTTTAAAGATGGAGGGAATTTCTTATCAAGACAAACAAGTAGATTTTGAAGATTTAAGAGCAATGCTTGTAGCAATAGCAAAGGATATTAGGGTTATTTTAATAAAACTATGTGAAATTTTATTTTTTGCTAGAAATCCTGAATTATTAACTTTACAGCAGTTAAAAAAACTTCATTTTGAAATAAGAGAAGTTTACTCGCCTCTTGCAGGTCGTCTGGGACTTGCCTTAATAAAATCTGAACTTAATGATTTAAATTTAAAATACTTTTATCCAAAAGAGTATGAAAATTTAGAAAAAGAAGTTAGCAAACACGCCAAATTAAGAGAAAAAAGTGTAAAACAAGTTGTAGAACATTTAAAGAAAGCGTTAATTAATCAAAATATTTCAGGTACAGTTTATGGTAGAGTAAAACATATTTCAAGTATTTATTATAAGTTAAAAGACAAGAACTATTCTTTAAATAAGATATATGATTTATCGGCAGTTAGGGTAATTGTAAATTCAGTTAGTGAGTGTTATGCCGTTATGGGAATAGTTCACGCAAATTATGTTCCTCTTGACAATAGGTTTAAAGACTATATCGCAAGGCCAAAAGTCAACGGGTATCAATCACTTCACACGACAGTACTTGTAAATAATGAACCACTAGAAATTCAAATAAGAACATTTGATATGCACAATCACGCTGAATATGGTATAGCGGCTCATTGGTTATATAAAGAACATAAAAAGAAAAGTAATTCACTAGACCAACGCCTTGTTTGGATTAGAAAAATCTTAGAGAATAAAGATAACAATTCGGCGCAAGAAGTGCTTGATGAGTTAAAAACTGATGTTTATAGTGGAGATATTTTTGTTCAAACTCCACTTGGCAAAATAATTCAGTTAGTTGAAAATTCAACTCCAATTGATTTTGCCTATGCTATTCATAGCCAGGTTGGTAACAAGTGTGTTGGTGCAAAAGTAAATGGTAAAATGGTGCCCCTAAATTCGACTTTAAAGAATGGTGATGTAGTTGAAATAATTACTTCGCAAAATTCAAAAGGTCCATCTCGTGATTGGCTTAAATTTGTAAAAATGCAACATGCAAAAAATAAGATAAACGATTTTTTTAAACACGAGATGAAAGATGATAATATTAAGAAAGGAAAACTTATTTTAGAACAAAGTGCAAAGTTAAAAGGAATTTCCCTTTCTTTCTTAAATGATGAGAAGCAGTTAAAAGTTTTTCTAGATAAATTGTCTTATCGCTCACTTGATGAGATGCTGGCCTCAGTAGGTTACGGAAGCGTTTCAAGTACAAGTTTATTAAATAGAGCAAACAATTTGTTTAATTCCAAAAAGAACAAAGAAAGTTTGCCTAAGGTTGTCCCTGCTAGTAAAAAGTCAGGTGCTAACATACAAGGATTTGAAACTATCTTAACAAGACTTGCAAACTGTTGTAATCCAATACCGGGAGATGAAATAATAGGTTACATTTCAAGGGGTAATGGACTTACAATTCATAGAAAAGATTGCCCGGGAATTAAATTTTTAGAACAAGACAGATTGTTAGATTTAAAATGGGCTGAGCAATTAAACGACAGTTCGTATAATGTCAGTCTAAAAATTATTGTCAACAATAAAACGGGAGTGCTTTCTAATATAACAAATAAAATGAATGAAAATAAATTAAATATTTCTTTTATTAAATCTGAAAGAACAAAATATTTAGATACCATAATTCATATGGGATTTAGTGTAAAGAACAGACAACAGTTAGTTGATATAATTAATAAATTAAAATCATTACCTGATGTACACGATGTTTTAAGATAAAAACAAAAAATTTTTTAGTTGTTTTTTATAAAGAAATGGAATTGTATAATTCTATTTTTTACTTAAACAAAAAATAAGATTTAAAAAATATAGACTATAAAAACCGCTAAATTAAAGAAAAATAGATATAATTCCCAAAAAATGGGAATGTAAAAAAATAATTCTCATTTTGTTAAATAAAGTTGAGAGAAGAAATATGACTTTCGACTTGATAAAAAGTAATTTGTTTGGAATAATTTGGGTATAAATAAAAAAAGAGGTGAACTTATGACAAATTTTTCTGGACATAAAAGTTTAAATGAGATACCAATTTTTTTCTCAACAGATGATAATTATTTACAATATCTAGATGTCGCCATTAGGTCATTAATTAAAAATGCTTCTAGAAATTATAAATATAGGATAGTTATTTTAAATACAGGTCTTGATAGAGAAAAAACTGATAAAATTAAATCTCTTGGAGATGAAAATTTTATTATTAATTTTGTTGATATTACTCATTCAATTCAAGATATTAAACATCAATTAAAGAATATTTATCATTTTGGGCTTGCATCTTATTACAGACTATTTATTGAAAATTTATTTACCGAGTATGATAAAATTCTTTATTTAGATTGTGATATCGTTGTACTAGGAGATATATCAAAACTTTATTTTACCGACTTAGAAGACAATGCTATTGGTGGTGTTGTTGAGCAATTTATTTTACATTCTCCTATTTTTAGTCACTATACAAAAGAGGCTATTGGAATAGATAGTAAAAACTATATTAATTCTGGAATTATGCTTATGGACTTAGCAAAATTAAGAGAACTACAAATTGAAGAAAAATTTGTAGATTTAATAAATTCATATAACTTTGATGTTATAGACCCTGACCAAGCGTATATTAATTATCTTTGTCAAGGTAAGATTAAGTATTTGCCTGTTAGTTGGAATAGAACTCCTCTTGAAAGTGTTGATTGTGAAAATCCTAATATTATTCACTACGCACTAGGGGAGAAACCTTGGCACAATGACAAAGTTTATTTAGCAGAACATTTTTGGGAATATGCAAAAGATTCTTTATTTTATGAGGACATAATTAAAACAAAAGAGGCTTATGATACTCTTGCTAAACTCAAAAAACAAAGAGCGGGAATAGATATTCAAATTCAGGCACTTGAAGTTGCATTATCTAAAAACACTTTTAAAAAAGTATTTAATTAAAAAAATCTCTACGTTTTGTAGAGATTTTTAGTTTTTTATACTAAGTTTATTGAAATTAGTTAAAATCTCGTAGGGGATTGTCTTTATTTTTTTTGCCATATCATTTGCAGTGATTGATTTATTATTTTTACTTCCTAAAATAATGGCAGTATCATTTATTTTACAATTATTATCAACTTCTACCATTGTCATGTTCATGCAAATTTCTCCAACTATTTTACAGTAGGAATCGTTCAATATAACAAATCCTTTTTTTGCCCATAATCTATTTAGTCCATCGGCGTACCCTATATCTAAAATTGCAATTTTACAATCTTTTTTAACCCTATGTTTACTTGTGTAACCTACAAACTCTCCTTTTTTTAAATCTTTAATTTCTATTACTTTTGAATAGACTTCCATAACAGGTTTAGTAGGAAATTTTCCATAACCATATAATCCTATACCAATTCTTGCCATATCTAGTTTAATTTTTGGATATAAATATGTACAGTTAGAACTTAATAAATGATATATACAGTTAGATTTATAGTTTTGAGTAATTTCTTTTAACTTATTATATTGATTGTATGTTCTTTTTTTGTTTTTGCTATCACTTATATGGCTGAAAATTCCTACAATTTCAATATTTTGTATTTTGCCTATTTTTTCTACAAGTAGGTCAAACTCTTCTTGTGAATTAATTCCCAATCTATTCATTCCCGTATTTATTGCTATGTGAATTTTCTTATTACCATTTAAAGAATTTAGTAAATCTATGTCATGACTTTTACAAACACAAAATTCAATATTATTTTGAATACATTCTTCTAATTTTTCTTGACTTAATTTACCTAAGACTAGAATTGGGTTTTGGGTAAATTTTCTAAGTTCAAGTGCTTCACTATTGTCTATTACAGCAAAGTAGTCAACAATATTTTCAATTTTATTTGCAATTTCTTTTAATCCATGCCCATATGCGTTTGATTTTATAACTGCACAAAATTTTACTTTATTTGAAAGCGTGCTTTTAATAATTTTTGCATTAGATATTAAATTTTCATAGTTTATGATTTTATATGCCATTTTTGTTTCCTTTTATAATTGATTTATATGTTGCATTCTTTATTTTTTATGTCTAAAATTTACTATTGAAACTTATGTTAATTTGTGAAAAATGTATTCATTAGGAGAAAAAATGGTTATAAATAAAGATGATAATTTAAATGAATTTCTATAAAATGATTTGGAGTATGAAAATTGTTTAACAAATATGAAAAATGAATTTCAAGAATTTACTCAAAAGTTAGATTTGTTAAATGAAAGAAAAAGAACTTATTTAGAAATTTGTAAACAAATAGAAAATAAGTTAAAAAGTGCAAAAAGGAAGGTTAATAATCCTAATTATGAAAGAACTATTATAAGGTATGAAATTAAATTTTATACTAATGATTTAATATCTTATAAGAAAGAACTAAAAAAGACATTAGCCGAAAAAAATTGTTATAAACTCATTTATTAAAGTTTGTTACTAAAATAGAAGAATTAGAAAATTTGCTTGCAAAATCCATAAATAAAGAAAGAGAAATTGAAATGAAAAAATAAAAAAAATTAATTAAGGTTATCTTATATAAGATGACCTTTTTTATTTTTTGTTTTCTTAAAAAATTAATTTGTAGAAAAATGGCTTAAATTGTTTGTTTAAAATTCTAAAAATATGCTAACATAGTTTTTAGAATTAATTTGTGGCTTGTAGTAATAAAATGTTCAAATTCTAAATTTATTTAATTGTTTTTGAACAAAATAATATTATTAAAATTTTGAGAGTGTAAAATGGAAAATAAAATCAGAAGAAGTGGAATATTATTACATATTACTTCATTGCCCAATAAATATGGATGGGGTAAATTTTCAAAAGAATGTTATAACTTTATTGATTTTTTGAAAGCAGGAGGATTTAAAATATGGCAAGTCCTACCTTTTAATCCTTCCTGTTTAGGTTGTTCTCCATATAGTACTAATTGTTCAAGTGCAATTAATCCTATTTTTTTAGATATAACTCAGTACTTAACCGAAGATGAGATTAAGACTTTTAATTTAACAACTTGCAATAGTTTGCAAGAGTATTATGACAATATGTATAGTGCTGTTAAATATGTCGCCGTTAAATTGAGAAACAAGTTTGATTTAACTCAATTTATTAAAAGTAATAGTTGGGTTATAGATTATGCTAGTTTTGTGTTGTTAAAACAAATATATAATTGTACGTGGTATAATTTTCCTAGTGAGTTTAAAAATAGAAATAATGAAAAATTAAAAAATTTTTATATTGAGTATGACATACAATTAAAAGACATTATTTTAATTCAATACCTTCTTTCAATGCAGTGGAAAAGTATAAAAGATTATGCAAATAAGAATGGGATTAAAATTCTTGGGGACATTCCGTTTTATTGTGAATATGATAGTGTAGATGTGTGGACAAATTCAAAATGCTTTCAGTTAGAAAATGGTAAACCAAAATTAGTTGCAGGTGTTCCACCAGATTATTTTAATAGTGAAGGACAGTTGTGGGGAAATCCTGTATATGATTATGATTATTTAGAAAAAAAGAATTATAAATTTTTTATAGATAGATTTAAAAGACTTTCACAAATGTTTGATATAATAAGAATTGACCACTTTCTAGCCTTTAATAAATATTGGGCAATACCATATTCTAGCAAAAGTGCAAAGAGGGGAAAGTGGTTAAGTGGTGGAGGTGAAAAACTACTTGAAAAGATTTTAAATTCCTGTAAAAGTGAAATTATAGTTGAAGATTTGGGAATCATTTCTAATGAAGTTAGAGTTATAAAAGAAAAGTTTAATCTTGCAGGTTTAAAAGTTTTACAGTTTGCTTTCGATAGTGATTTTGACAATGAATATAAACCTCATAACTATGAAAAAAATTGTATTGCATATATCGGTACGCACGACAACAATACTTTTATGGGTATGCTAAACGAGGGTAATTGGGATAAAATTAATAGATTTAAAAGATATTTCCAAATGCCACTTGAATATGAAAATGACGTTGTTGTAGATAACGCAATTATTTCGCTTTATAGAAGCAGTGCTAACGATATAATTTTGACTATGCAAGATATTTTGAAACTTGGAAGTGAAAGTAGAATGAATATTCCCGGTCAACCTAATGGGAATTGGCAGTGGCAATTAAAACAAGACTTTGATTTTAACCTTTGTAGTAAATTTAGTTATTTGGCAAACTTGTATGCTAGATAATAAGTTATTTATAGTGAGGAAAAAAATGGTAAAAAAGAATGAAAGAGAAATATACTTGTTTCATCAAGGTACCTACTACTGTGCTTATGAATTTTTAGGTAGTCACCCTTTTGTACAAGGAGATAAAAAGGGTTATGTTTTTAGAACTTGGGCACCTAATGCAAAAGCAATTAATGTCGTTGGAGATTTTAATAATTGGGATAATAGGCAAAACCATATGAAAAAAATCAGTCAACAAGGCGTTTGGGAAGTCTTTATTGAAAATGTTCAACTTTTTCAAAAATACAAATTTGAGATTATAGATAAAAATGACTATGCAAGACTAAAAGCAGACCCTTATGCCTTTATGCAGGAAACAAATGGTAAAACGGCATCAATAATTTATGATATTGAGGGTTATGAGTGGAAAGACCAAAGTTTTTTGGAATATAGAAAAAATAAAAATAATTATGAAAGTCCAATTAATATTTATGAAGTAAATTTAGGTTCTTGGAAGAAACAAAGTGATTGTTCTTATTACACATATAAAATGCTCGCTGATGAGTTAGTTCCTTATGTTGTTAAAATGGGATATACCCATATTGAAATTATGCCTATTACAGAATATCCTTTTGATGGTTCGTGGGGATATCAAGTTACAGGTTATTTTGCACCTACTTCAAGGTTTGGGGAACCAAAGGACTTTATGTACTTTATTGACAAGTGTCATCAAAATGGAATATCTGTTATTTTAGATTGGGTTCCAGCACATTTTCCAAAAGATGACTATGGTTTGATTGAATTTGATGGAACTTGTTTATATGAAAATCAAGGGTGGGATAGAAAAGAACATAAGACTTGGGGAACAAGAAGATTTGATTATGGGAGAAACGAGGTTCAATCATTTTTGATTTCAAGTGCTATGTTTTTTGTAAAGAAATATCACATAGACGGTATTAGAGTTGATGCAGTTGCTTCCATGTTGTATCTTGATTATGATAAAAAACCTAACGAATGGATTCCTAATCAGCACGGAGAAAATAAAAATTTAGAAGCAATAGAATTTTTAAAGAGTTTAAATGTAGCAATGTTTAAAGAATTTCCAAACATATTGATGATTGCTGAGGAAAGTACGGCGTGGCCACTTGTAACAAAACCAACGAATATTGGAGGATTGGGTTTTAACTTCAAATGGAATATTGGTTGGATGAATGATAGTTTAGAGTACATAAAGACAGACAGTTATTTTAGGAAATCAATTCACGACAAACTGACCTTTTCTATGTTTTATGCGTTTAGTGAAAATTTTATTTTGCCTCTTTCTCACGATGAAGTTGTTCATGGGAAGTGTTCAATACTAAATAAAATGTTTGGAGATTACTATGACAAATTTAAGTTAATGAGGGCATATCTTTCATATATGTTTGCCCATCCGGGGAAAAAACTTACTTTTATGGGCACTGAGTTTGCTCAATTTAAAGAATGGGACTATCAGGCTGGAATAGATTTTTGTTTATTAGATTTTGAAACTCATAATAATATGCACAAGTTTGTTCGTGCCTTAAACTTATTTTATTTAGATAATAAACCTCTTTATGAAATTGATTTTTCTTGGAGTGGTTTTGAATGGCTTGTAAGTGATGATAAAAATCAAAATATTTTAGTCTTTAAAAGAATGGACAAAGGTGGGGGAGAATTAATTTATGCTGTTAATTTTTCTCCAAATGATCAACTTAATTATAGTTTTGGTGTAGATGGTAGCGTGTATGAAGAAGTTTTAAATACAGACAGTGTGGAGTTTGGAGGACGAGGTATAATTAATGGAATTTTACACGCTGAAAAAACGAATTATAATAATAGGGAATATAAACTTACTATGAAAATTCCTGCTTTGAGTGGCGTTTTTTTAAAAAGAAAAAATAAGAGAATAAGGTTGGGTTAAAAATGGAAAAAGAAGTAAAAGAAGTAAAAAAAGTACAAAAAGAAAACAAGAAAGAAAATGTACAAGTAGAAAAAGAAAGAAAAGAAAAAAATGAGAAAAAAGTTACAAATAAAAAGGCTAAAACAAACGACAACGTAAAAAAGAAAACAAATGCTACTAAGAATGTAAGTAGTAAGGAAAAACTCGTGTTAGACAAACAAAGCATAACAAAAAATGCCCCTAGTCAAAAGAGTAGTAAAAAATTAAGTAGTCTTTCCAACGATATTAGTGCTGAATCAGGTTTAGATAAAAAGACTACAAAAAAGTCAAATGAAATAATTAAAAAAGATAAACCTAATCTTAAAAAAAGTACAAACTCAAAAAGTGTAAAAAAGAGTAAAAAAGATTTAGAGATAAGTTTAACGAAGAATTTAGTCGAAAAAGACTCCAAAAATGTTGAAGATAATAATTTGAAAGAAAACAAATTAAAAATACTTTACGTAGCAAGCGAATGTCAACCTTTTGTTGCTACCGGTGGGCTTGGAGATGTTGCGGGAAGTTTGCCAAAGGAAATAGCAAAGACAAACGAGGTGGACATTAGAGTTATTTTGCCTCTTTATGCAAATATAAAAATTGAGAGAGAAAAAGATTTGCAGTTTATTGGAAACTTTACTACTCATCTTGCTTGGAGACAGGAATATTGTGGAATTTTCAAAATTGAGTATGAGGGTGTAACATATTATTTTGTTGACAATGAGAGATACTTTAAGCGTGAAAGACCTTATGGTTTTTTTGATGATGGAGAAAGATTTGCATTCTTTTGTAAATCAATTGTAGAAAGTTTTAAAACGCTTGACTTTTTCCCTGATATAATTCATTGCAATGATTGGCAGTCGGCCCTTGTTTCGGCATATTTAAAGACGGGTAATTGGGAAGATAAGAGATACTATCAAATAAAAAATATATACACTATTCATAATGTGGAATATCAAGGTGTATATGGTATGGAAAATTTAACTGATTTATTTGGGATTGATTACAAGTATAAGAATTTTCTTGAATACAATTCAAATATCAATTTAACAAAGTCAGCAATTCAGTTTAGTGATAAATTTACGACAGTAAGTGATAGTTATTGTGATAATCTAAAAGAATTTTATTGTTCTGGTGGACTAAACTACATAATTGTTAGAAATGAGTACAAACTTTGTGGAATTATTAACGGTATTGACTATGAGTTTTATAATCCTAAAACTGATAATATCATTTACTATAACTATGATATAAATAATTTTAACATAAAATCAAAAAACAAACTAGCACTTCAAAGAGATTTGAAGTTACCAGAAAGAGAAGATGTTCCTATGATTGCAGTTGTAAGCAGGCTAGTTTCACACAAGGGAATGGGCCTTATAATTAAAGTAATTGAACAAATTTTAAAACAAGATGTTCAGTTCATAATTGTAGGAACGGGAGATAAGAGATATGTGGATTATTTTAATTATCTACAATCAAAATATCCAAATAAAGTCCGTGCGTTGGTAGATAGATACTATGGAGATATGGCAAGAAAAGCCTATGCTTCTAGTGACATATTCTTAATGCCAAGCAAGATTGAACCTTGTGGAATTAGTCAAATGATTGCAAGTAGATATGGTTCGGTACCCATTGTAAGAGAAGTAGGTGGACTTAAAGACAGCATAAAAGATTTTGGATGTTTGGGTGGCGGAAATGGTTACACATTTACAAATTACTATCCACAAGATTTTTATTCTCAAATTTGCAAAGCGCTTAATGATTATAAAAATAAACCATTATGGGAGAGTAGAATTAAAACGGTTATGTCAGTAGATTTTAGTTGGGCAAAGTCTGCGCATAAATACATACAATTATATAAATCTCTTGTAAAATAAGGAGTCAAATATAAAATGACAGAATTAAAGGCAGAAAAATTATTAGAGGAATATTTAAATAAATATTCTGAACTAACCATTAGTGAAGCAAATGCAAAAGATATTTATAAGGCTCTTACACTTGTAGTGCACGATATTTTACTTGAAAAACGAGAGGACTTTCATCAACTTGTAACAAAAAAACAAGCAAAACGCGTTCATTATTTATGTATGGAATTTTTGCTTGGTAAAAATTTAAAGAACGCTTTGTTTAATTTAAAACTTGATGAAGTATATAGTAAGATTTTAAAAAATCATAAGATTGATATCGAAAGAGTTTATGAATTTGAAGATGACCCAGCACTAGGTAACGGAGGACTTGGAAGACTAGCCTCCTGTTTTATGGATAGCTTAGCAACTTCTAGTTATCCAAGTATGGGACACAGTATTTTATATGAATATGGTTTATTTAAACAAAAAATTGTTGATGGCGAACAGATTGAACTTGCAGATAATTGGAGAAGTACAGGCGATTTTTGGTTACAAAAAAGGCAAGAAAAATCAGTCATTGTTAAATTTGGTGGAACGGTGAGCGAAAGTTATGTGAATGGTAAACTTGTTCCTATTTATAACAATTATACCGAAGTTCAAGCAATACCATACGATATGATTATAAGTGGTTATAATAGCGATGGAGTGGCTGTTTTAAGATTGTGGGAAGCAAAAAGTATTAATAAATTTGACCTAAATAGTTTTAGTCAAGGAGCGTATGTAGAAGCAGTTGCTGAGGCTAGTGAAATTGAAATGATTTCAAAAGTTCTTTATCCTGCTGATGACCACTATGAAGGTAAAATGCTAAGATTAAAACAGCAATATTTTTTAGTTTCATCTGCCTTACAAAACATTGTTGAATCTTTGGTAAAAAGGTCAAAAGATATTACAAATTTACCAAAACTTGTATCTATTCACATTAATGACACACACCCGGCTTTAAGCGTTCCGGAACTTATGAGAATTCTTCTTGATGACTATGGTTGGGAATGGGACACTGCGTGGAATGTTGTAACAAAGACAATTAACTACACAAATCATACTGTTTTAATGGAAGCACTTGAAAAATGGGATGAAAATTTATTTAAGTCAATTTTACCAAGAATTTATCAAATAGTTTGTGAGATTAATAGAAGATTTACTAAGGACTTGTTAGAGAACCATTCAAATGAATTTGATTTGGCTAAAATAGAAAAAATGTCAATAGTAAGTCAAAATCAAATTAGAATGGCAAATTTATCTATTATTGGTAGCAAGTTTGTAAATGGTGTTAGTAAACTTCATAGCGATATTATAAAGAATAATTTATTTTATGATTTTTCATTACTATACAAGGATAAATTTACAAATGTAACAAATGGAATGGCACATAGAAGATGGCTTTGTCAATCTAACCCACTTTTAACTCAATTAATTACTTCGTGTATAGGTAGTTCATTTTATATTAAACCAAACGAATTAGAAAAGTTGGAAAAATATGAAGATGATAAATGTTTTTTAAATAAGTTGTATAAAATAAAATTGCATAATAAAAAACTTTTTTGTGAGTTTTTAAAAAGAACTCAAAACATAACAGTCGATTATAATATGAGATTTGATGTGCACGTAAAAAGAATTCATGAATACAAAAGACAACTTTTAAATGTTTTAAAAATTATTTATTTATATTCTCTTTTACTACAAAATCCCCAACTTGAAGTTACTCCACAAGTATTTTTCTTTGGAGGCAAGTCTGCTTCAAAATACTACATGGCAAAGCGAATTATTAAATTAATTAATAAACTTGCAAAAGATATTGATTCTCATCCAGAGATTGCAAAAAAACTTAGAGTAATATTCTTAGAAAATTATAATGTTACTTTGGCTGAAAAGATAATTCCTGCTAGTGAAGTTAGCGAGCAAATTAGTCTTGCAGGTAAAGAAGCAAGTGGAACGAGCAATATGAAGTTTATGATTAATGGAGCGCTTACTCTTGGAACTTTTGATGGTGCAAATGTCGAAATGTGCGAGTGTGTTGGAAGACAAAATATGTTTATTTTTGGATTAGATAGTTCTCAGGTAGATAATGAGTGGAAAAAGGGCTATAAACCACTAGAAATATATAAAAACAATTCAAAAGTTAAAATTGTTATTGATATGCTTAAAAAAGGGTTTGATGGTGAAAGTTTTCAAGATATTGCTGATTATTTAATTCAAGGTAATAGACCGGACCCTTATATGTGCTTAATAGATTTTGATTCATATATTGACGCTTACTATAAAATGGATAAAATCTACAAAGACCATATGTTATGGAATAAAATGAGTTTAAATAATATTGCTAAGGCGGGATTCTTTTCTACTGATAGGTGTATTGAAGAATATGCTAAAAATATTTGGGAAATCAAGAAAATCAAGAACTAGTATTTATTTTAATATAAGGAAAATAAAAAATGAAAGATTTTGTTTTTAATCCTATTTTTAATAAAGATTTGGTTGGAACTTGCAAAAAAGATAGTAAGATCACCTATTTTTTAAAAGTAAGTAAGTTCTTAGGTTTTTCAAAGGCTTTTTTTGTGGTGCATATGGATAACAAACAAGAGAAGGCTTTTGAAATGAAAATTAGTTTTGTTGATGAAAGATATGTAAATTTAAATTATACTCATCAATTTAAACAATTTGGACATTATTGGTATCACTTTGAAGTCCAAACTGACAATGGAAATTTTGTACTTAAAAGAGGAGACAACTTAGATTGCGTACAAAATTCTCAAAATAGTGATTATTTACAATTAGTAACTGATAAAATTCAAAAAATAGATGAGAATTTTCATAAGGGAATTATTTATCATATTTTTGTTGATAGGTTTAATAGAGCAGGGACAATTAAGTGTAGAGAAAATTTAAATCTCATAAATAATTGGTCAAAACCGGTAGAAAAAGAATATGACAAACTAAATGAAAGAGTAAATAAAAATTGCTATGGTGGAAATTTTTTAGGCATAATCCAAAAATTAGATTACCTAAAATCATTAAATGTTAGCACAATTTATCTTTCACCTATTTTCGAAGCAAACAGTTCTCATAAATATGATGTTGGAGATTATTCAAAAATAGATGGTATGTTTGGAGATATTTCTACTTTTAAAAAGTTAATTGAAAAAGCAAATAAGTTAAACATAAATATTATAATTGATGGAGTATTTAATCATACGGGAAGTGATAGTGTTTACTTTAACAAACTTAACACTTATAAAAATTTAGGTGCTTATCAAAGCAAAAAATCAAAATATTATTCGTGGTATGATTTTTATGAATATCCAAATAGTTATAGTTGTTGGTGGGGTATAAAAACTTTGCCTCAAACAAAAGAAGACTCAACTTTTCCTGTTTTTATAAGTGGAAAAGATGGAATAATAGAGAAATATATGAAGATGGGTATTGCTGGATTTAGACTTGATGTTGTAGATGAAATATCAAATAAGTTTTTAAATGACATTAATCGTGCAGTTAAAAAAGTAAATTCTAAGGCAATTGTTGTTGGAGAAGTTTGGGAAGATGCCTCTACAAAAATTTCATATGGAGAAAGAAAAAAATATTTTTTAGGTAGTTATTTAGATAGTGTTACAAATTACCCTATGAAAAATGCTATTTTAGATTTTGTTAAATATGGGAATGTTGAAAATTTCGTTAATATCTCAAATTTAATTTTAGAACAATATCCTAAGAACATTCAAAATAATTTAATGAATATTTTAGACACCCACGACACAGTGAGGGCAATAACGTTTTTAGGTATTGATGACTATAACAATATTGATAAAAACGAAAAGTATGTTTTAAGTAATGAAGAAAAAAAGAAAGGTAAGGAGTTACTTAAAATAGCAAGTTTAATTCAGTTTACTATTATGGGAATACCGACAGTTTTTTATGGAGATGAGGTAGGCCTAGAAGGTATGAAAGATCCATATTGTAGAGCAACTTATCCTTGGGGAAAAGAAGATAAAGAACTTTTAGATTGGTATAAAACTCTTGGTAAATTAAGAGACAATGAAGTTTTTTATGATGGAGATTTTAAAATTTTGTATGCGCAAGAAGGGGTGTTGTGTTATCAAAGGTCAAAAAGAAAAAATAAAATTATTGTTGTAATAAATAGAGGCTGTCAAGACTTTGACTACACACTTGATGAAAAGTTTACTGATTTTTTAACAAATATAGATAAAAGTGGAAATTTAACTTTAAAACCAAATAAATATATAGTTTTAATAAAATAAAGTTATCAACAATAATTAAAAAATTGTTGATAAGTGAGGTTTGTATGCAATTTGAATTATCGGGTATTTATAATTATAAAAAAATAAATTTAGATAAAATTAATAAAATTCAAAGAAAAAAAATTATTACTAATGTTTTTTCTAAAAAAAGTTCTACCATGCTAGGTTGGTTAGATTTAGTTGATTTAAGCGAAGAGGATATTTGTAAAATAGAAGATTTTGCTTTTGAAACTAGAAAAAAGTTTAAAAATTTTGTTGTACTAGGTATTGGTGGTAGTGCTTTGGGAACAAAAATGATTAAACACGCTTTTTTTGATTCCATAAATAAAAATGATAAAATTAAATCTTTTGTTTGTGATAATATTGATAGTGATTATTTTTTGTCTTTGTTAAAGAGTTTAAATCTTAAAAAAACAATTTTTAATGTTATTACGAAATCAGGGACAACTAGTGAAACATTGGCACAACTTTCAATTGTTATAGACTTTTTAAAGAAAAAAAATATTAGTTTAAGTAAAAATATTTTTGTAACAACTACTCGTGATAATGAACTATATAAATTTGCAATTTCAAATCATATAAAAGTTTTTGAAATTCCTGAAAGTGTAGGAGGCAGATTTAGTGTTTTAAGTAACGTTGGACTTGTACCAGCAAGTATAATAGGTCTTAACATTAGAGATTTGTTAAAGGGGGCAGAAAAGATTAAAGAAAATAGTCAACTTCTAGATTTGACTAACATTGCCTACACAACTGCTTACATAAACTTTAAAGGTTTGCAAAACAACTTAACAAATTTAGTAATTATGCCTTATAGTGATAGACTTGCCTTAGTCAGTGATTATTTTGCTCAGTTATGGGCCGAAAGTCTAGGCAAAAAGTATGACTTAAATGGAAAAGAGGTTTTTACAGGTCAAAACCCTATAAAGGCAGTTGGCGTTACTGACCAACATAGTCAATTGCAGTTGTTTACTGAGGGTCCAAATGATAAATTATTTATGTTTATAAAAGTTAAAGAAAACTTATATGATTTTCAACTAAATGAGAATATAAGATTTGCACCATATTTAAAAGATATTTCTTTAAGTAAATTACTAGAATATGAATTTTTATCTACTCAATTTTCTTTAACTTGTTTAAATAAACTTAATTATGGGATTTATTTAGATAAAATAAATGAAGAAAGTATAGGTGAGTTAATTTTTTATCTTCAAATGACAACGGCTTTTATGGGCGAGTTGTTAAACGTTAATACATACGACCAAAATGGTGTAGAAACAAGCAAGAAGTTTACAAAAGCCTGCCTTAATGTTGTTGGGCTTAAAAAAGAGGGGAAACTTATAAAAGAATTTATAAATAATAGAAGATTTATTAAATTGTAAAAATTTATAAAAATTATAATTAAAAAATGTATTATTTTAATCTATAAATAAATTAGTGTTTATAAAAATAAAAGGCATATATAAATGGTAAATCCAAAATATATGCTTTTTTTAATAATTTATTCAACAGTAACGCTTTTTGCAAGATTTCTTGGCTTATCTACATCATTACCTTTTAATACACTTAGATAATAACTCATAATTTGCATAGGAACAATGACTAAACTATTTGCAAATAGTGGATTAATTTGTGGAACTTCGAACACATAGTCGCAAATTGTTGACCTTATATCTTTTGTAAGGAAACCAAGCAATATTGCGCCTCGACTCTTTGTTTCTAGCATATTACTAAAAGTTTTTTCAGCAAGATTAATATTTGATATACTTCCAATAACTAAACTATTATTTTCAATAAGACTAATTGTTCCATGTTTTAGTTCTCCGGCAGGATATGCCTCAGTATGAATATAACTAACCTCTTTCATTTTTAGACTGCCTTCTAAAACAACAGCATAATCAATATTTCTCCCAATTAAAAAAATATTTTTGACATTAACAAATTTAGAAGAAAGCATTTGTATTTCATTTTGTCTTTTTAAAATTACACTAATTTTATCAGGTATTTCAATAACATCTTTTATAAGTTCTTTTCTAGTTATTTGATTAATTTTATTTTTACATTCTGCCAATTTTATTGCTAGTAAATAACCTGCAACTAGTTGAGCGCTATACGCTTTTGTTGTTGCAACTGAAATTTCAGGTCCTGCCAAAGTATATAAAACATAATCAACTTCTCTTGCAATAGAAGAACCCACAACATTTACAATTCCAAGAGTTGGTACTTTTTGTTTTTTTGCTTCTTTAAGTCCGGCCAAACTATCTGCTGTTTCTCCTGATTGACTTATAACAATTAACAAAGTATTTTTTAAAAGGACAGGATTTCTATACCTAAATTCAGAGGCAAAATCTACTTGTACATTAATATTTGCAAGTTTCTCAAAAACATATTTAAGTGTTATTCCAACATGATAAGCAGAGCCACAACCTATTATAAAAATATTTTCTATTTTAGAAAGAAAATCATTTGTTATTCCTGTTCTATCTAAAAAAATATCTTCATTTTTTACCAAAGATTTTATAGTTTTTTCTATTGCCTCAGGCTGCTCATGAATTTCTTTTAACATAAAATGTTCAAAGCCATTTTTTTCAGCACTTGACAAATCCATTTGAATATGTGTTAATTTCTTTTTAACTTCCATTCCATCTATGTTATAAAAAATAGTACTATTTGTTGATATTTTTGCCATTTGATAGTTGTCTAAATAATAGACATCTTTTGTATATCTTAAAATTGCTGGAACATCGGAGGCAATGAAATTTTCATTATTGCATATTCCTATAATTAGGGGACTGTCTTTTCTTGCAACATATATTTCGTCTTTTAAATTTTTAAACATTATCGCCAAAGCATATGACCCCGTAACTCTAAGCATAAACTTACTAATTGCCTGAATTGGATTTTGATTTGTTTCATTTAAATAAAAATCTATTAATTTTGCAATAACTTCTGTGTCAGTTTGAGAATAAAAAGTATATCCATAAGTAACAAGTTTTTCTTTGATTTCCAAATAATTTTCTATAATTCCGTTATGAACGACTACAACATTTTCATTATACGAATTATGCGGATGAGCATTAAACTCAGTTGGCTCGCCGTGAGTTGCCCATCTGGTATGTCCTATACCACAAGTCCCAAATAAATTTTTATCTTTTAATTTGTTTTTTAAATTTTCTAGTTTTCCTTTTGATTTTATAATATCAAATCCATTTTCATTTCTTATTGCAACTCCTGCTGAATCATATCCTCTATATTCTAATTTTGATAATCCATTTAATAAAATATCTTTTGCTGGTTTATTTCCTATATATCCTACAATTCCACACATATTACACCTTTTTTTAAAATAATAAAGTTAAGTTATCCACAAAATAACTTTTTTTGTTTATAAATTTATTCTTAGATTTTTAATTAATCTCTTTTATTTTATCGACAATTTGATTTGCAAGTTGAGTACATGTTTCTTGTGACATAGCCTCAACCATTACTCTAATTACAGGTTCAGTACCTGACTCTCTTACAAGAACTCTACCATTAGAGCCTAAAATTTCCTCAACCAACTTAATTGATTTAATTACATTTTTGTTTTCTAGTGACTCTTTTTTATCTTTCACTCTTACATTTATTAAAACTTGTGGAAATCTTATGAAATCTTCACTTAATTTGCTTAATGTCATATTCTTTGCCAACATAACTTCCATTACTTTTAAACTTGTTAAAATTCCATCTCCCGTAGAAGCGTACTTAGAAAATATGATGTGTCCAGATTGTTCACCACCTAGTCGATTGTTATTTTTTTGCATGTATTCATAAACATATCTATCTCCAACTTTTGTTTTAGCATAACTTATTCCAAGTTTGTCAAAAGCCTTATAAAGACCAAAATTAGACATTATTGTAGTTACAACAGTATTGTTGTCAAGTTCGCCTATTTCTTTCATATATTTACCACAAATATATAAAATACTATCTCCATCAACAACATTTCCTTTTTCATCTACACAAATACACCTGTCAGCATCTCCATCATAAGCAAAGCCGACATCAAGATTATTTTCTCTTACAAATTGTTGTAAACTTTCTATGTGAGTAGAACCAGAATTCTCATTAATGTTGAGTCCATTAGGCTCAGCATTTATAACGAAAGTTGTCGCACCAATTGCGTCAAAGACTGCTTTTGCTATACTCCAAGAACTTCCGTTTGCACAGTCTAAACCTATTTTTTTACCTCTAAAAGAATATTTTCCAAGCGAAATTAAGTAGGCTATATATCTATTTCTTCCTTCTATGTAGTCAACTATTTTACCAATTTTTTCTTTTGTAGCATATGGTAAATCTTTAACAACTTCATTATCTATTTTTAGATTTCCATCAAGGTAGTCCTCCAATGGAGAAATGAATTCATCATCAATTTTTTCTCCATTAGAATTTATTATTTTAATGCCATTATCATAGTATTTGTTATGACTTGCCGAAATCATAACTCCTGCATCAAATTTATCTGCTTTAACTAAATATGCTACTGATGGAGTAGTTGTTACATGTAACATATAAGAATCAGCACCTGATGCAATTATTCCTGCTGCTAACATATATTCAAACATGTAACTCGACCTTCGAGTGTCTTTACCTATAAGAATTTTTGGTCTGTTTTGAATTTCATTTTTTTTGTCTTTGTTTAACAAGTACCAGCCTAAATATCTTCCAATTTTGTATGCGTGTTCAGCAAATAGTTTTACATTACTCTCCCCTCTGAATCCATCTGTGCCAAAATATTTTCCCATATTTTCTCCTTTAAAATTTTTTAATAATATTATCACAATTTTTTACAATGCAGTTGCTTTCATAAAAACCTCTTGCGCAAGTTGTAGGGTAAATATTAGTATTTTTTCCAATAATAGTCCCTGGATTAAGTACGCTGTTACAACCAACTTCTACATAATCTCCAAGTATTGCTCCAAATTTTTTTAAACCTGTTTCTATTTTTTGAGAAAGTCGTTTGGAGATATTGACAAGAGTTTTATCTGATTTAACATTACTAGTAATAGAACCTGCGCCCATATGTGCTTTATAACCTAAAATACTATCGCCAACATAATTGAAATGTGGAATTTGCGCGTTATCAAAAATAATTGCATTTTTTATTTCAACAGAATTTCCAATAACACAATTTTCACCAATTAGAGCGCTGCCGCGAATAAAAGCACAATGTCTTATTTCAGTATTTGCGCCAATAATACAAGGACCGTTGATACAGGCAGTAGGTGCAATCTTTGCGCTTTTATGAATAAAAATGTATTCATCTTTTTGTATGTACTCATTCTTATCTAAATTTTGAGTTAAATCAATAACGATTTCTTTTATCTTTGGAATGACTTCCCATGGATAAATAAATTTTTCTAAATATTTTTTTGATATAGTTTTACTTAAATCTAGTATGTCTAGAATTTTTACTTTTTCTTTATACATATTTTTTCCTCTTTTCTAAATGTATTATATAAATATTGACTATTTTTTGACACAGTGATGTTAGTTTAATATAATTAATTTTTAATAGTTAAAGTGAGTTGTTTTTACCAAAACAAAAAATGTAAATAGTAAAAATAGATATAAAAATATTAATAGAGATGAAAAATTTGTTAGTTGAAAGAATTCCAACAATGTTTAGTAAAAAATAATCCTAAGAATTCTTTTTTAAAGTTTATCATAATATTTACTATAAATAAAACAATTTAAATTAAGATAGTATTTTAATAAGCAATTTTAATTTCTTTACGTATATACAACTTATATTTAAAATAAGTAATCTTATTTATTTTAGCAAATTGCATAAATATAAACTTACATATTGAAATTAATGATAAGATGCTTTATAATACACATAAAGGTTAAAAATGTTATTAAATGGTAAAGTTACCATATTTCAAAAAGAATTATGCTAGTATATAAATTGATTTTAGAAAATAATATTTTTTTAGTTGCCTTAAAATAAATTAAATTGATTAAAAGTTAGGAGTGTAAAATGAGAGAACAATTATTTTTAGACTTAGAGTATGATGCAAATAAAAGAGATGTTGAATACTATAATTTGAAAAAACAACAAAAAATAGCATTACAAAGATTAGTTGAGATTCCAGCACAAGTGAGTGTTTTAGAAAAATATATTGAAGAATTAGTTGATAGTATAAATTATGACCAAAAAGAAAAAGATGACGGAATTTATGCCTTTGATGATAGAGAGTTAGATGTTAGATTGGCAATTTATAAAAAATTTAGAGATAGAATTCAGGAAGATATCAATGTTCTTTTGGAAGAACAAGAAAAACATAAAAAACAACTTGAAGAAATTTCTATTTCAATTAAAAATATTGTCGAGGCTGATTTAAAAGATAAGCATAAAAAAAGAGAAATTGAAAGACTAAAACAAAGAATAGAGAGTGAGAAAAATAAGTTTAATAAACTTAGCAAGGAACATGATGAGAAAATAAAAACTTATGAAAACGAAATTGCTAAGAGAATTAATTAAGATAGCAAGAATATTAAAATAGTTTTTAAAATAATAAGTTTTTTAAAAAATAACATTTGATTGCAAAAAAACTTATATTTTGAGTTTGGAAATTTTCAAACTCTTTTTTTTTAATATTTTTACATATTATTTGACAAAAAATTAAAAAGCAATAAAATATAGCAAGAGGAAGTTAATATGGATTGGTCAAAAATTTGGAATGATATTGTAACTTTTTTTAATAAAAATATTTGGAATATTATAACATTCTTTATAGTTTTATTTGTTGGAATTATAGTAATTAAGATTTTACTTAGTATAACAAGGAAAATTCTTAATAGAACAAAGTTTGAAAAGATAATGTTAGGCTTTGTTATGGCAGTTTTAAAATTATTTTTATACTTATGTTTAATACTAGCACTCTTATCTTTAATAGGAGTTCAATTAACAGGTGTTCTAACTGCTCTTAGTGCAGTCTTACTTGCCGTTGGTCTTGCATTACAGGGAATAATTGCTAACGCTGCAAATGGACTTGTTGTGGTTTCATCAAAAATGTTCAAAAAAGGTGACTTTATTTCAGTTGATGGACAATCTGGCAGTGTAATAGAAATTAATTTTCTATATACGACTATTTTAACAACTGATAATAAAAGGGTAACAATACCTAATTCTACTATTATTAATAATTCTGTTGTAGATTATGATAGTTGTACAACTAGGAGAGTAGAATGGAAATTTTCTGTCGCCTATGAAACTGATGTTGAGAAAGTTAAAAAATTAATTTTAGATTGTATTTATAGTAATGGAAAAGTTTTACTTGAACCAAAGCCTTTTTGTAGATTAAATGCCTTAGGAGCAAGTAGCATAGATTTTATTGCTAGATGTTGGTGTGATAGAGAGGATTATTGGGATGTTTATTTTGATGTCTTAGAATTAGTTTATGAGGAATTAAAAAGAAATAAAATTTCTATTCCTTACAATCAAATTGAAATTAGAGAGAGAAAAGATAAAGTTGTATTGCCTTTTAGCAAAAATGGAATACCTCAAAGAGTGGAAAAAGTAAGAAAAAAAGAAAGTGTTTTTCATTTAGAGAATATGGATTTAATTAAGTTTTTTAGCAGAGAAAAAAATAAAAAGAAAAAAAATGAAAAAGAAATTAACAGAGAATTAAAACTCAAAACTAATATAGTTAATGAAAAAGTTAATTCTAAAAATTCTAATAAGAAAGTTATCTTAAAAAAAAATTCACTAAAAGATAAACAAGTAAGTGGTAAAAAATTAAATAAAAAATAAGTAAATATTTTTATTCTAAAAATTATTTATATCTTTAATTCCATTAGGATTGCTATCTGGATTGTTATTATTTTGATTTTCTGATTGTAAATTATTATTAATATTTTGACTATTTAGATTTTGATTGTAGTCTGGTTGTTCATTCAAATTGTTTTGTTCAGTTGTGTCTTCTATTTGTTGTTGTATAATATTGTTAGATAATTGTGGACTATTTTCATCTTGTGAACTAATTGTTTCATTTGTCTCAATATTGTTTTGAGTTTGAATATTTTGATTTATATCATTATAGTTATTTTGTGCAACATCATTATTATTTTGGTCAGAATTTTCATTTTCGTTTAGATAATCATATTCAGTTGTACTATATTCATTCTCATCAACTACAATATCACAAATGTCAGTTAAAGATATTTTAAGTACTTTTTGTAAAGTCTTTTTTATAGGAATATATTTTTTAGTAAATGCTTTTTCATATTCCTGCATAGATTTTTGAGAACAACCTACAATTTCCAAATCTTTTCTATAAGTTTCAAAAAATACTACACGAAAACCAACATTTTCCATTTCCTTAACAATTTGAGTAAACTTTTCTAATTTATGTGCCTTAGATGAAAAAAGTTCATTAATCTTATTTAGGCAAAGATTAACATTGTAATAAACTTTTTCATAATTTGCAGTTAGTTCAACTCCTTGAATACTGTCAAAATTGCCATTTACTAATAGATTTTGTTCAAAGACTTCAATCATTTTTTCAATTATATATGTATGATGTTCGCCAACGATAACGACTTCGTGCCCCTGTTCACATAAGACATAATTATCATCTAATAAATCATATTTAGAAATAGCAAACTCTTTTTTTGTTGTTTCGAGTAATTCCCTTAAACTGTTTAATAGTTCTTGTTTTAAATTGTTATAAATTTGAATTTGATTATCTTCTTCAAGTTTTATTTGATTAAACGCCTCTTGAATTCCTTGCCAATTATCAAAGTAGTTAACTAAACTCTTTACCTTTATAATTTTTTGATTGTATTCGCCTTGAAGTTGAGAAGATGCAAATTCTCTAAAATTTTTTATTCCTATTGACATATTTATGTAGTCACTATTAGTTTTTTCAACAAGTTTTAAAACTTTTTTGTTATCTAGTCCATCAGTTGAAAATATCGTTTGTTCATTTTCTAGTAAATCAAGTATATTCATAAAAATCCTCCAAGCACATTCTAGTATAAAATGTAATTATATGTCAATTTAATTAATTTATTTTTTTGTTTATTTAGTAATTTTGTTAATTAAAAAAACAATTTTTTATGATATACTACGCAAGTATGAAAAACGTTAACAAAAAATTAAAAAATATTATTATTTTTTTATCCTTAATTTTAAGTATTTTGATTGTATGTATTTTAGGATATTTATTAATAAAAAATCCGTTTATAGACAATAAAAATAAGGATGTAGAAAAGTATGTTTATTTAGATAATCTAGATTATGATTATGCAAGAGTAGGGCATGGTAATTTATCAACTAATAAAGATTCAAATGGAGATTTACTTTCCTTATATCAAGATGGAGAAGAAGTTGAATTTGAATATGGATTTTTTGCACACGCTTACTCTACAATAGTTTTTGAAAATCTTAAATCTAATGGCTTTACATATTTTGAAACCATAATAGGTACAAATAAGACTTAAAGAGTAAATAATACTCAAACTAGTGTTATTTTTAAAATTTTTTTTGGTAATGAGTTGGTTTATACTTCTCAACAATTTAGGGCTTATACTAATTTTGAAAATATAAAACTAGAAGTGAGAAATGTAGATAGAATAACACTTATAGCCGACAGCACCTATTATTTCAATTAATTATTCAGGCGTGATAGATAATAACAATGCAGGTACATATAAAATAAATGTGAGTGCGAAGAATAGTTTAGGCAATATTATTTCAAAAAGTATTGAAGTTTTGGTTTATAATAGTAGTGAGTATTTAAATTCTTATAGTCCGGTTGTACACAAGGATAATAATATATGCTTTACTACAAATAGAGAAATTTATTTGTATGAAGATGGAAATGAGATAAAATATACCACTGGAATTTATGTAAAATCATATAAAAATATAAGTCTAACATATAATTTAGAGAATAAGGGAATAAAATACTTTTCAACATTTTTTGGGGTTGAAAAGGTAATAAGAGATAATGTTTCTTATGGTGGACAGGTAAACGCAACTGTTAAAATATATATTGATGATGAGGTTTGTTATGAAAAAACGAATATAAAGTGGGAATCAAATATGATTTATCTAGCAATAAAAGTACCAGAAAATTCTAAAACTTTAAAAATTGAAGTAATTGATAGTACGGTACAGGGCGGAATAGGTTTTGGAGATAGTAAATTTTATATATAATAAATTTAGAAAAAAATATTTTAGAAATTATTTTTTATATATTGCGACATAAAAAAAGTGAAAAATTATTTTCACTTTTTTTAAATAAATTAGAATTTTTTACTTTTTATAATTTAAATTCATCTTCTCTGCTAATGCTTTTTCCGTTAGATAATAAAATTGTATTTGGCTGAGAACTTTCTTTAACAATCGTATTTGGAGAGACTAATGTGCCCGATTCCAAATTAACGCCATCAAGAATTTGTATGGCACCAGATGTACAAATTTCCATTAATTGTCCGTTATCGAGTTGTTGTAATCTTCTGCCTAAGTAATGGGTATCATGTCCAATACCCTGAATAATACAATTATCTCCAATAGTGACATTATTACCAATAAGATTATTTCCTGCCAAACAAACGTTATTGCCAATTTTAACATTATTTCCAACAGTACAACAACCAAGTATATCCATATATATATTTTGACCGACTTCAAAATCTTTTCCACGGAAAGGAAACAAAACATCAATAATTTCTTTTCTTGTATTTTTTGTTGTTTTTGAGTTACTGTATTGAGCACAAAGGTCGTGAGTAAAATTAGAAATTTGAATCATAGTAGATTGCAAACAATTATAGTTTTCACCATTTAGCATTTTGACATATTCAGTCATGTCGCCATTAAAACCAAGAGTGTTTAAATGCCTAAGAATTTTTTCTATTTCCTCATCAGTTCTTTCTAATTTAAGATGATGTTTTGATATATAATCAGGTTCAATTTTTCTAATTTCTTTACAAGGAACTCCACCAGCAATAAACTCAGGAGAAATATCTTTATCAACAAAAGCCCCAAGAGATATTACAGACCTTCTCCCAACTCTTACGCCATTTTTTACGCTTGCCCCGGCACAAACCCAAACATCATCATCAACAATGATATTTTTTGAATCCGAATCTTCATTATCTAAACCAAATGTACAATTATTTGCTATCATAACAAGATTTGATTGAGGTGAATTTTCTCTACCAATAATAAGAGTAGTCCCTGGAAGAACAGTAAAATCTCTATTTATGTAAGCAAGAGAATTAAATTTGACAGAACCAATTAGAACATCAGGAAAAGGACAACAAGCAAAAATGTAATTAGATTGATTACAAAAAATAGCATCAAGGAAAAACTTTTTCTTTTTTTCAATAAAATCAACTTTTGTTGCACTTAAATCTTTTGTTGGAATAGATAGTAATTCAGAATAATCTTTGCAAAGACGTTTAGAAAGTCCAACAAGTTTTAAATATTCCTTGTCATTTTTATCAAAAGGTTTTCCTTCATACATTTTTTTAATTTCGGTCAAATCGCCTGTAAATCCAAGTTTTTTTAAATGATTAATTTGATCTGATAAAGTTAACATTTTTAGCCTCCTAAAATTAGACCTAATTTTAACATAATGGGTATTTAATGTCAATAGTAGATTTTTAGCAAATAAAATATAAAAAAATAAAAAAAAGCAAATAAAGAAATTTGCTAATAAAATAAGTTCCCTTACATAGTCTTATGGTGTTTCAAGAAAAA
>CASESH010000008.1 GCA_949290565.1 uncultured Christensenella sp.
AAATTAAGAAAGCAAATATAAACAACCATTATGAAAGAAATTAAAAGAGAAGAAATTGTCCCTATTAACATATCAAATAAGTTGACAATAATTTCTGGGTCGTTAATAATTCTTTGCACAATTTGTCCTGTACCTTTGTTGTTATAAGATTTAGAATTTATCTTTAACACCTGCTGAGACAGGTCAATATGAATTTCTTGAATAATCTTTTTCTTTATAATATTATATAAACAACTTATCACTAGATAAATTAAAATATTACAAAATTGAATTAATGTAACAAATAAAAGTAATCTTATTGCATAATCATAATTCTTATAACTAATTTGTGAAATTAATTCAGCAAATAAAATTATAATAACTATCCAAAGAGAATAATAAATTACATTTAATAGTAAATAAAAAAATATTGGCAATTTATGTTTTTTTTAAATAAGTTGAAAAACTTTTTTTGTTGTATTCTTTTTTCTTTTGACTTTTAGCATAATGTCCTACTTTTATAATCTAATTTAATTGACTTTCAATTTGATTATATATTTCATTTGCTAAATTGTAAATATCCAATTTTTCATTTTCAGAAATCTTTTTTATATTTTTTGGTATAGGTTTTCCCCAAATATCAAAATATTTAGGACCTAACCACTCGTAACTATTAAGAGTAGTATTGAGTCCAAGAATTGCACAAATGCTTGCTTTTTTAGGTGAATTGAACACAATTTTCATAGGTACCTTTATAATAAACTTTAAAAACTTATTAAAGTGTCTTGTAATATTTGTATATGTTATTCCCGGATGAACAATACTTAAAGTTACTTTTTTTTCATTCTTAAAAAGTTCAAAAAGTGAGGTCATTAAAAACTTCTTAGAATTACCATAAATTTTATTAGCATTATTTGAACTTGTATAGTCAATGTCGTTAGAGTTAAAAGTAGTAAATTTATAAGCAAGGCTACTCATAACTACAACTTTTGCTAAACTAGATTTTCTTAACTTAGGCAGTAACTTTTTTGCTAAAAAATAAGGAGAAATAAAATTGATTTTAAAAACTTGATTATATTCATCACTTTGCACTCTTGGTAAATGATATGCACCTGCATTTAAAATAAGAGCATCAATTTTTTCAAATTCATTAAGTTGTTTTATTCCATCTATTAGACTGTTGAAATTACTCAAATCTACCGGAATTTGTTTGATAAACACATTGCCATTAATTTCTTTTAGTTGCTTTTTTAAAATTTCACCTTTTACCAAATCTCTATCAAGCAAAATCAAATTAGCATTTTTCATGACAAGCATTTTTGCAATATATTGTCCAAGTCCTCCCGTAGAACCGTTAAGAACTATGACTTTATCTTTCAAATCAATACAATTTTTATCTAAAAATTTTTTAATATTCATATGTATTATATTATCAAAAATATAAAATTCATCAAAATAATTAACAAAAATTATATATTAAATTTATAAAAGTTTTATTAGACTAAAACACACTTTTGTGATAACCTCTATTATTAGAGGTAAGATATGAAAGCAATTTTATTACATGGTATGAGTGGAAATCTTGACTCATCTTTTGGAATACAACTTAAACAAGATTTAAAAAAATTAGATTTTAAAATTATAGAACCACTCTTTACAATAAATAAGGAAATTACTCTTGAAAATTGGTTTAAAAAGATGGACACCATAAAACAAGAAGTTTCATCTGCTGATGTTATTATATGTCACAGTTTAGGCACAAATTTTATAGTTAAGTATTTAACAAAAAATAACATAAAAACAAATCTTGTAATTGCTGTTGCAGGTGGAATTGCAACTGAAAAAATGGGAGAAAACTTTGACTTTCTTGAACCATTTGTCCCATGTGAACAAGAGTGCCTAAAATTTTCTAAATTAGTTAACAAAGTTTATAATATATACAGCAATAATGACCACATATGGAAACAAAAAAATATACATTTATATTCAAAATTAACAAATGCCCAAGAAATTTTTATTGAAAATCAAGGACATTTTGGAAAATCTTCGGGCGTTAAAAACATTCCACAAATAATGCAAATAATAAAAGATTATTATAAAATATAATAATTTTATTTGTTATAATTATTTTATTTTGTTAATATAATACAAAGAGATAATTATGATAAATTTATTATATGCAGGTAACTATAAAGTCTTTGATGGGATTTTAATAGGTTTACTATCAATATTGAAACATACAAAAACAAAACTAAATGTATATTGTTTTACAATGGATTTAACTGACCTAAATGAAAGATTTATTCCAATTAGTAAGGTTCAAGAAAAATATCTAGATGATTTAGTTAAGAGTGTTAATAATGATAGTTTCTTTAAACTTATTGACTTAACTAAAATATTTAAAGAAAAAATGATTGACAGCGCAAATATTGACAGTCATTTTACTCCATATTCAATGTTGAGATTATTTGCAGATGAAGTTAAGGAAATTCCTGATAAAATAATATATTTAGATACAGACACTGTTATAAATAATGATTTACAATCTCTATATGACATTGACATAGAAAATTATGAAATCGGGTGTGTAAAAGATATTTTTAATTGGGCATTACCTTCTCGCTGGAAAATTAAGAATTATTTCAATGCTGGGGTTCTCTTACTTAATATGAAAAAAATTAGAGAAACAGGAATGTTTATAAAAGCAAAACAACTTTGTCATGATAAAAAAATGTTGTATATGGACCAAGATGCTTTAAATTTATCTGTTAAATACAAAAAAATGCTACCTGTAATATATAATTCGAAAGATAAGTACAATAAAAACATTGTTGTTCATCATTTTTGTAATGTAAGAAAAAAATCAAATTGGTTATATAGAATTAAGCCTTGGGAAGTCGAAGAAGTAAAAAAGAAAATGAGTGCATACAATGACATACTAGATGATTATCAAAGAAGAATAAATGAATTAAAAAAGTGAAGATAAATTCTTCACTTTTTTTATTTAATTTCTTCAATGGAAAATTCAACACCACAATAAGGACAAACCCAACTATCTCCAACTTTTTCTAACTTTCCACCACAGTTTTTACATTGTTTCTTATGTAAAACAAATTCTTTCTTTTTATTTTCATTTAGTTGTAAAGTCTTTCCATCGTACTTAAATCCAATCAAATATTTTTTATTAATGGCTTTTTTTATACTTTCATGTACTTCCCTCTCACTAATTTGTAAATGAGTTGCAATTTCTTCATTAGAATATAAATTTTCTTCTAAAACTGCTTCGACAACTCTTTTAAGTCCCCTTAATCCACCATACAAAATCCACATAATAGGCATAACATAAAAACCTACTGCTGTAAAAATAATTCCTAAGACCATAAGTATTGTAATCTTACCTGCAAACATAGGTATCATAGGAATACCAATTACAAAAAGTATTGTGAGAATAAGAGAACAATAAAATAATTTTTTCAAATCTTTATTAATTTGTTTCATATTTTTATTATATTGTATTATAAATTTAATGTAAATAATTTTAATAAAATTTATAAAATTTATTTTTTTTATTTAATTTTCTAAAACAAAACTATGTAGAGTAAATTTTTTAGCTAAAACTTTTATTATGAAATTTTATCAAAATTAATGTAAAACTGTAAGTTTTGACAAAATATTTAGAAAAAGCGTTAGATGAAATATATATAAATTTTTCTTCTCATCTCATTTTATTAGAAAATAGTTTAAAAATTAATGTAATACTAAAATAAAATTAAAACTTTTAACTCATAAATTAAAATCAAAGTAATAAATTAATGATAAAACTTTATTTTTTATAAAAATTTAATAAATGATTAAAATTGACATAATTATACTATTAAATTAAAATAAAATATATATGTTGGAGATAAAATGAAAATATTAATAATTACAATGACTTGTGGCGAAGGTCACAATATGATAGCAAGAGCAATTGAAAATGAATTCAAAAAAAATAATTTTGAAACAAAAACAATTCAATTGTATGGATTTGATGAAAAACTAGTAAAAAACAAAAATAATTTGTTTTTAAATATTTATAAGCACTTTCCTAAATTATATGATTACTTATGGAATAAGGTAAAAGATAAAAAGTATAAAAAATATTCTAAATTTGTCAAATGGGATACAAAAAATTGCGACAAATATGTTTTATCTCAAATAAACGAATATCAGCCAGATGTTATCTTTTGTACGCATGTAAACGCCTCCATAGTTTTAAGTAATTTGATAGTTGAAAATAAAATAGATAAGAACATCATCACGAGTTCAATTTTAACAGATTTCTGTATTCACCCTTTTTGGAATTTCTCAACAGCAATCGACTATTTAATTATACCTAATGATGAAGTTAAAGATGAACTAATAGAAAAAGGCTATAATGAAGAACAATTAATTCCTCTTGGACTTCCATCAAATGATAAGTTTAAATATATTGAAAATATATTCGAGTTAAGAAGAACTCTTAACTTAGATGAAAATAAATTTACTGCCCTACTGATAAATGGTGGCGCAGGATTAGGAAATACCCTCAAAGTTGTAAAAAACATACTAAAATTTAACCAAGATGTAAATATAATTTGTATTAATGGAAGAAATAAAAAGATGTATAATATTATACAAAATTACATTGAAAAAAATAATTTAAAATGTGTAAGCAACTTGGGATTTGTAAATAATGTAAACGAATATATGTCTGCAAGTGATGTAATTATTTCTAAGGCAGGAGGCTCATCTCTATCTGAGGTTATGAGAGTACAAAAGCCAATAATTATAAGAGAAAAATTAATAATAAATGAAAAGATTAATAAAAAATTACTAATAAATAAAAATTGTTGTCTTGGAGCAGATAAAATAGAAGACATTGGCCCTCTAGTTAAAAAATTAAAAAATGATGAAAAACTTAGAAAAGAATTAGTTAATAATTTAATTAAATTTAATAATTCAAATGCTGCACATGATATAGTTAATTTTTTTGAAAAAAAGTACAAAGAAAAAATTGAACAAAATAACTAATCTCAAAAGAGATTAAATTTTTAAACTAAAATTTTATTACAATAAGAATTCTATATTTTATAGAGTTCTTTTTTTATACACATATTAACAAGATTAAACTTAAAATGTTAGAATTTCAAAATAAAACATTTAAAATAATGTTAGTTTTAAAAATAAAAAAATCTTTTAAGTAAATAAAATTAACAAAAAATATAATAAAAACATAAATAAACTTAGTAGATTTAATAACAAGGAGTTTTTTATGATATTTAATTTATTTCAAAACAACACAACAGATTATGGTCCAGAACCTTTTGTAACAAATATTACACAGCAAACACTTCAAAATCAATATTTTAGGAGAGCCTTATGGACAGGAAATAACTTACAATTAACTTTAATGTGTATTCCTCCAAATGGAGAAATAGGACTAGAAATTCATCCAAATGAAGATCAGTTTCTAAGACTTGAAAGAGGTCGTGGGATTATTCTTATGGGAAAAGAAAAAGATAAGTTAAACTTTCAAAGAGAAGTTGGCCCATCTGATGCAATTTTTATACCTGCTGGAACTTGGCACAATTTAATTAATAAGGGCGAAGGACCAATTAAATTATATACAATTTACGCCCCACCTCACCACCCATTTGGTACAATACATAAAACAAAAGCAGATTCAGACGCTGCCGAATAAAATACAACTAAATTTTATAAAGCAAAAAAAATTCAGTATTAATTAATAAAATAATTTTTTAAAAAATTTAGTAATAAAACTTAAAAGTTACTAATTATAAACAATTATATTAAGCAAATAAATTTTTAACATAACTTTTTAAAACCACTTAACAGTGATTAAAACGTTTTAAAACTTTCTTAATAAAAAAAGGAACTATACCTATAAAGTAAAGTTCCTTTTTACATTTATTTCAAAACAAATTGACTAAGTTATTTTTATTTTTTTAATATTATTTTTTTTGAAAGATTGAAAATATCCTTAAAATCTTTTGTTTTAAACAAAAATAACAAAAATATCAAATTAGGTAAAATAGCACAGATGAAGCATTTTAGTATAAACCAACCTATTCCCATCGGTATCAGTGAACAAATATAATAACAAATTCCCCCTGCAAAAATTGTAATTAAAAAAAACATTGCATATCTTAAAAAATAATATTTAACCGGTTTTTTGAAAAAATCTTTATAAAGTACAAGAGGTTCTACCCAAAGAGGAGCAATTAAAGTGCTAATAATTGTTCCAATGATAACTCCTGGTAAACCAATCCAAAGAGCAAGTAAAATAGATGCAATTAAGTTAACAACACTTTCTACAATAGGCTTCCATCTATCGTTCCACATAAGTCCAGCACAGTCTTTAAACATATTAGTATTTAATCTCATTTTAGTAAAATAGAAACTAAGTACCATAAGCAAAACAACATAATTTGGTAGTAAAGTAATATTATCAGCGAAACTATTCCAAATAGTCATAAATGGTTGGAACAAACACATTAAACAAATAGCACAAAAACCTACAATCCAAGAAAAAACAAAATTTAGCATATTATAGTAATGATATACTTCTTCCTTACTCTTTTCAGCAATGTAACTACCAACACTTGCTTTTAATCCATTTACAATAAGAGATAAAATCATAACAATGCTTTCTATTATAAGCAAGTAGTTAGAATAATATCCTAATAATTTAAGTGGCTCATACGAACTAAAACTAGCCAAAGCACCATAAGTTAGAATTAAGATACTATCTGTTGAAGTAACAATAGCACTGCCTATTTTATGCAAAAACATTGCCCTAACATTTTTAACAATTTGTTTTTTTGTAGTAACATCTAGTTTTTCAGCAGGTCCATTAATTTGTGGATATAACTTATTTGCGCTAGTTTGAACAATAATGCAATCTAAAATTGTACCTACAATCATAACAGCAACATATACATAATAGTTTCTTGTAAAATAGATTAAAAGAATTTGAGTAAGAGTGGTTAAAATTAATGTTATAGATTTTATTTTTATCTCGACATCATTTCTTTGATAGGCAAAAAGCAAAGACCTCTTGTGCGCCGAAAGATAACTTATAACCATATTAAACAAAAAAAGTAAATATACAATATAAATATTTATATTAAGACCACTTCTTTCTTCTTCACTAATTATGTAAGACAAAAAAGGAGTAACTAAAACTCCAACAGAACCAATAATCAAAGCGATATACAAATAAAGTTTTTTATATAAATTATTAAGAGTTTTTACTTTTTCAACATCATTTTCACTTATGGGCTTGTACATACTAAAAACAATTGCCGAACCGATACCTAATTCTGCCAAATTTAGTAAAGAAAAAATACTATTAAACAACCCATTTACACCGACATATTCACTGCCCAAAAATCTAATAATAACCGATTGTAAAATAAATTTCAAAATAAGTTGTAAAATATACTTAATCAACCCAAAAGTAGTTATATTTTTTACATTTTGAATTCTACCCATAACAAATATCCCACTTTAAAATACAATATGATAAGATTGCTCTTATCATATTTAGGTTAAACGCAAATTAAATTAATATTCAAATAAATAAATAATTAACTAAATCTCTGTTGTTCTATAATATCGTTGGCTTCTTGAATTTTTGCCTTATACTCTTGCTCAGAAATAGTACCTTCTCTCAAGAGCATATCACCGTAAAACTCATTTGTAGCAGTACCATTTTTGTTGATATCAGACTTTTTTAAAACTTTCCCGATTGTTTTAAAAAATATTTTAGTATCTAATTTCAAATTAAGGTTATCAACATATTGCTTGTCATATTCTACAACTTTATCAAAAGTGATATTGTTTCTGCCATTAACTTGAGCAAGTCCAGTTAAACCAGGTTTAACTCTAGACCTTTTATTTAGGTCCTCTTCTTTCAAGAAAACACATTCCTGAACCATTCTTGGACGAGGCCCAATAATTGACATATCTCCCTTAAAAATATTCCAAAGTTGAGGAAGTTCATCAAGGCTTGTCCTTCTAAGCATTTTTCCAAACTTCGTTAGTCTTTTTTCATCAGGCAAGAGATTACCATTTTCATCTTTTTCATTAGTCATTGACCTAAACTTATATAATTTAAAAATTTTATTATTTTTTCCCGGCCTATACTGACAAAAAACAACTGGGCCACCAAGTTTAACTCTAATTAAAATGGCAACTACTAACATAACAGGCGAAAAGACAATTAATGCTCCACCAGATAAAACAATATCAAAAAATCTTTTTAAAAAACGTTTATACATAATTATTCCTTTTTTTTATCTAATTAAGAATAACACACAAAAAAATATTTGACAATAATTTTTTTAATAATCAAAAATAAAAATCCACCAGCTTAGCTGGTGGTTTTTCATATAACGGGTAAAACCCTATTTCAAAGGCAGCACGAAATCGTGCGTAGCCTAACATTGCCTTATTGCGAATCTTCAATTATTTCTTAAACGGGTCTACTTTCTC
>CASESH010000009.1 GCA_949290565.1 uncultured Christensenella sp.
TTTTTATATTTTAAAAATCTAATTTTAATAAGCAGAGTTTATTAAACCTCTTGAAAGAGACAAATAATAAATTTTTTAGTAAAATATTTTCATAATTTTATAAATAAAATATATTTTTTAAAAGTAATAACTTAAATCACAAAATATTTTTGTTTAATTTTAAATTTTTTAATTTTTTAAAATTACTTTAAATGTATATTAAAGGTAAATATTTAGAAGAATTTTATTAATTTTATGACAAAAATTTGAGAATTAAAATCAAAAACTTAAAAATTTAACATCTAATATTTACTACAATGAATAAGATTTTATTAAATAAACAGAAATATCTTATAAAAAATATTTTAACAAGTTGTATTTCATTTTCATATTAAAATATATAAGGTAGGAAAAACTATAACCATTTTAGTTAAAAAAAATAAAAAAAATAAAAAATTTTCTTGACTATTATTATTAATTTTGATATATTACATATCAGTAATTGCTTTTACTAAATTGGTTATGCGGGGGTGGCTCAGTGGTAGAGCGTCACCTTGCCAAGGTGAACGTCGCGGGTTCGAATCCCGTCCTCCGCTCCATATGGGAGTATAGCTCAGTTGGTTAGAGCACCTGCCTTACAAGCAGGGGGTCGTAGGTTCGAGTCCTACTGTTCCCACCATAGACGGCACCATAGCCAAGCGGTAAGGCAGAGGTCTGCAAAACCTTTATCCCCGGTCCGAATCCGGGTGGTGCCTCCAAAATATTTACTTTACTATGTAGATGTCGTTTATGCCGAAGTGGTGGAATGGTAGACACAAGGGACTTAAAATCCCTCGGGGGCAACTCCGTGCCGGTTCGAGTCCGGCCTTCGGCACCATTAATTTAAATAATTAATTGGTAATAGGAGAATACCTGAACTATAAATTCAGGTATTTTTTATTTTATTATGAATTAAAATGATTTAAGAATTTTTAATTTATTTAAAAAGATTAATGATATATATATTTTTTTTTGATATAAATCAATCTTTTGTATAGGGATTTTAATTTACATTTATTCTTTTATAAAATATTTATAGATATAATCTTTTAGAAGTTTTGAGATATTTTTATTTAGTTTGCAATTTTGATTTTTTATTACATTTTTTCTAATTATTTCATATTTATATTATTATATATTATTTGTAGAGGTGTGTAGTTTATATGATTAATGTATATTTAAAAGATGGAATTGAAATTTACCAAGAGTATATAAAAAGAAAATTACAAAATGAAAAAGAAAAAAAGCAAGATGAAGAAGTTAATATTTGCAAGACTTATATAAAAGAAAATGGCAAAAGAATAGATTGCAATGAATTAAATGAAGATAGAATAATTGATTTAATTGAGCAAGATTTTGACAGTCTTAATCAAGATAAAAAAATAAAGAATAAGGCAAAAAATAATGCTACAATTTCACAATTTGTTTCTAGTATAAATCCAACATATAAAGCAAGTTATGAGGGTGTACTAAGGCTACTTCAAATAAGAGGTAAGTATAATCAAAATTGTTCTCATATAACAAGCATAATGGCAAATTTAGATAGTGTGGTAGGAAAAATTGAACAGGCGAAGTGTGTAGTTGCTTATCAAAAGCAATTAGTTAAAGATGATAGCAAAATAAGTATGGAAGAATTGATAAGTGCGCTTAAAAATTTGGCACTTTTAGAAAATAATCAGAATATTAGTCGATTAAATGAAGAATTAGAAATGATGTAAAAATTCAATATTGACTTTAATCATAAGTTGACTATAATAAAAGTAAGTTAACGGAGATGAAAACAATATAAATATTATTTCTAGTAAAATTTATAGTAAACTGATTAATAGTTTACAACAAAACAAACCGCAGAAAACGTCTGATAACGGAGAATTTATATACAACTTATGTGGCAAAAGTGTAGATGTTGCAAAGTTAAATGAAAGACAAATTCTTTCAATTATTGAACATGAAGTTGAGCAATTCTTCTTAAACGGAAAGAAAAACGATAAACTTTGGGATTTTATAAACTTTATTCGAGATAATGATATATATACAACATCTTATAAAGGTTCAGCCGTAATATTAGGTTTTAGAAAATATGATACTGATAGAAATTCATTTTTATTCTTTAAAACTTTAAGTGTTTCGCTTGGTGCAAATGAAAAAATAAAAGAAGCAATAGATTTTGTTGCAAAGAAAAAAATGGAAAGTGGAGATAATAGTATTATAGTTGAAAGAGAAGTAAGAGATGCTTTAATTCAATCTCAACTTTATTATGATAGTATACAAAGGAAAAAAGAAGATAGGATAAATAAAGAAAGTATTTTAAAAAGATAGATTTTAAAAGAGTTGGTTTTATATCAACTCTTTTTTATTATTAAAAAATAACAAGATGTATTTAATTTAAAATTTAATTTAATAAAATTATTTTTAGTAAGGTGTCTGACAAATTTAATTCTAAGTATTAAAGTTTTAATTGTACTTAGTTAAAATTAAAGTTAAACAAGCATAAAATCACAAAATTATAAAAAAATTAAAAAAGAAATAAAAAAATAATTGACAAGAATAAAATTAAGTATTATATTAAGGTCAAAGAAAGTCAAATTCAATGGAGGTAGAATGTCAAAAATAAGTGATGTTATTGAAGAATTTATTCTTTCAACACTAGGTAATGATAATGATATTAATTTATCAAGGAACGAACTTGCCGATTATTTTAAATGTGCTCCTAGTCAAATTAATTATGTTTTGACAACAAGATTTAATCTTAACAGAGGTTTTATTATACAAAGTCAAAGAGGTGGTGGCGGCTATATAAAGATTGTTAGAATAAAAAATTTTGACAAAAATTATTTATATAAAATTTTAGAAAATAATTTATCAAAACCTATATCATTTAAAGATGCTTGTTATTTACTTGAAGATTTAACATTGAAAAAATTTTTAAATAAACAACAAATGATGACAATAAGTTATGCAATTAGTGATAGAGCGTTAACAAATCCAATTAAAATGGAAGATATATTAAGGTCGAATATTTTAAAAAATATAATTGTAAATATAATGAAGGAGAAAGAAAATGAATAATTTTATAAAATTTTCAGATAGTGCACAAAGAGTCATAAATTATGCTGGGGAAATAACAAAAAAATTAAGAGGAAATCAAATTGATTCTGAGCATCTTTTGTATGGAATTTTGTGTGTATCATCTTCACTTGCTTGTAGAATGTTAAAAGAACAGAATGTTACAAAGGAAAGGTTGTTAGAAAAGTTAGGTCAACCGGGATATAATCCTATGCTATCATCTGATAAACTAGAATTGACACCAAGGAGTAAAAATATACTAGTAACAGCATCTAACTATGCTTTTAAATTAGGACACAATTTTTTAAGTGCAGAACATTTTTTACTTGGAATTTTAAGCAATGAAGACTGTTTTGCATATAAACTTTTAAGCAACTATTTTAATATAGATACTCTTAATTTAAAAGAAAGAATAGCAGATGAATTAAAGAATGCAAATATTGATAGTGATTCGAGAGCATACAAGAATGTTGATGAAGGTGGTCCAAACGAGAAAAGCACTTTACCTGAGAATTTATTAGAATTTGGATATGATATTACATTAAAAGCAAGACAGGGCAAAATGGACCCTGTTATAGGTAGAGAAGAAGAAATCGAAAGATTGATAGAAATTCTTTGTAGAAAGACAAAGAATAATCCTATTTTAATAGGAGAGGCTGGCGTTGGTAAAACGGCAGTAGTAGAAGGTCTTGCACAGGCAATAGTAAAGAATAGGGTTCCTAGTGTTCTTACAAATAAGACTATATTTTGTTTAGATATGGGGTCGCTTATGGCTGGAACAAAATATAGAGGAGAATTAGAGCAAAGGCTTAAAGATGCGATTGAAACAATAATTAAAGATAAAAATATAATTGTTTTTATTGATGAAATTCACACGCTTGCAATGGCAGGAAGTGAAAAAGGAGATATTAATCCAAGTGATATGTTAAAACCTTATCTAGCAAGAGGAGAATTGCAAACAATTGGTGCGACTACTACGGAGGAGTATAGGAAATTTATAGAGAAAGATAAGGCACTTGAAAGAAGATTTCAACCAATTATTGTTAATCCGCCTAGTGTAGATGAAACTATACTTATTTTGCGTGGTTTAAAAGACTCGTATGAGGCATTCCATAAAATTCAAATAACTGACGAGGCGATTGTTAGTGCTGCAAAACTTTCTGATAGATATATAATGGATAGAAGTTTACCAGATAAGGCGATTGACTTAATAGATGAGGCAAGTAGTAGAGCAAGAGTAAGTGGTACGATTCAACCAAAACACTTGCAAGATATGGAAGATAAGTTTAAGGAAGTTCATAGAAATTACCAAGAAGCCCTTGTTCAGCATAACTACGAGAAATCAACAAAACTTGCCAACGACTTAAATACAATGTATGCAGAAATTAAACAAGAACAAGATAAGTATAATCTTTCAAAACCAAAAGTAGAACCTATGATTAAAGAAAAAGACATAGCAGAAGTTGTTTCTAGGTGGACAGGAATACCTGTGGCGAAAATTACAGAAACAGAAAAAGAGAAACTATTAAAATTAGAAGAAGTATTGCATAAGAGAGTTGTTGGACAAGATGAGGCCGTTTCGGCAGTAGCAAAAGCAATTAGAAGGTCAAGAGTAGGCCTACAAGATAGTAAAAAACCTATTGGCTCATTCCTTTTCTTAGGGCAAACAGGTGTTGGTAAAACTGAACTTTGTAAAGCGCTTGCCGAGGCAATGTTTGATAATGAAAACAATATTATTAGAATTGATATGAGTGAATATATGGAGAGTTATTCAGTTTCAAAACTTATTGGCGCTCCTCCGGGATATGTAGGGCACGATGATGGTGGTCAACTTACCGAACAAGTTAGAAGAAAACCTTATTCTGTTATACTTTTTGATGAAATTGAAAAGGCTCATCCTGATGTGTTTAATATTTTATTGCAAGTTCTTGACGATGGCAGATTAACGGATAGTCACGGCAGAACAGTTAATTTTAAAAATACAATCATTATTATGACAAGCAATTGTGGGGTTAGTGAAATAAATACTCAAAGGGCACAATTAGGATTTAATAATTTAGGATTTACAAAAGAAAATCCTGATTATGAACAAATGAAAGAAATAATAATGAATAGTGTTAGAAAGAAATTTAAACCTGAATTTTTAAATAGAATAGATGTAATAACAGTATTCCATAGTCTTACGGAAGATGATTTAACAAAGATTGCAAAAATTATGCTTAATAATTTAAATAAAAGGCTTAAAGAGAGAGATATTAATTTGAAGTTTACTGAAAGTGCCTTGAAATTCCTTGTAGAGAAAGGCACATCACCAGAATATGGGGCAAGACCTCTAAAAAGGTTAATACAAACTGACATAGAAGACCAATTGACTGATGCTTTACTATCAGGCAATTTAACAAGTAATAATATTGTTGTTACAGTTGAAAACAATGCACTTAAATTCCAAATGGGAAATAACGATTAAATCATTTGTCAATAAAATTAAATTTTGGTAATATATGGATATAGAGGAGATTATTTATGAAGATTGAAATTAATTCTAAAAATTATAATGTATCAGAAAAGTTAAAAGATATTATTGAGAAAAAAGTTGGTAAACTTGATAAGTATTTTAATGATGATGCTGTTGCAAAAGTTAATTGTAAGATGGATGGGCAACTATGTAAATTGGAATTAACTGTAAGAAGTCGTGGATTGTTTTATAGGGCAGAAGTAACAGGGGATAATATGTATGATAACATTGACCTTGCTCTACCAAAGGTAGAAAAACAAATTGTTAAATACGGCGATAAATTTTATGCAAGATTAAAAAGAGATTCATTAAATAAAGACTTTTTATTTTTTGATGAACTTCCTGTATTTAACAAACCAGAAGTTGTTAAAAAGAAACAGTTTGAACTTGAACCAATTTCAGTAGAAGATGCAAAAGTATTTTTAGATACAATAGATAATAGTTTTTATGTCTTTATGAATAGGGAAACCGGAAGGGTTAATGTATTATATAGAAGAAATGATGGCAACCTTGGACTAATTGAAGCAATATATTAATAATAAAAAAAAAGTTTTAGTAAAATCTAAAACTTTTTTTATTAAATAAAGAAGACCCCAAGTAGCAATGTGTAATAATATTTTATAGTTTTACATATAAAAAATTCCTGTATTAAAAAAATTAAGTTGTTTTAATTTTAAACACAGGAATTTTATTTATTAGTAAATAAAAAGTAATTTATTAGATAAACTTTAAATTAAACAATAATTATTTTTTTAATAAACCAAGTTCACCCATAACTTCTGCTATAATTGTAGTTGCTTTTTCAATCTGTTCATTGGAGAGGGTAGCCATATAACTTGTTCTAATTATACTTTGTCCAACAGGTACAGCAGGAGAAACAACAGGATTAACATAAACGCCACGTTCAAATAATTTTTTACAAGCAACAAAGGTAAGTTCATTTGTATAAGTATTTATAGGAATTATAGGAGCCTCTGAATCTCTAATATCAACGCCTTTTTCTTTCAAAAGTTTTCTAGCCAAGTCTGCTATTTCTTTCAATCTTTGTATTCTTTCAGGTTCGTTTTTAATAATATTTAAGGCTGTTCTTGCGCATTGCACGCTAGCAGGAGTAATTGAAGCACAAAAAACGTAAGGTCTAGAATTATGCTTAATATAATTACAAACATTCTTTGAAGCAACCATATAACCACCTATGGAAGCAAGACTTTTAGAGAAAGTTCCCATAATTATATCAACCTCATCTTCTAAACCAAAGTGAGAGGCAGTCCCACGACCATTTTTACCAATAACACCAAGAGCATGGGCGTCGTCAACCATTACTCTTGCATTATATTTTTTTGCAAGTTTAACAATTTCAGGTAGTTTACAAATATCTCCGCCCATACTAAAAATACCATCAGTAACAATTAATTTCCCAGCATCTAGTGGAATTGATTGTAATTGTCTTTCGAGGTCAGCCATATCACTATGATTGTATCTTAATAATTTTTTTGTATAACTCAATTTACAACCATCATAAATGCTAGCGTGATTTTCTTTATCGCCAACAATATAATCATTTCTGCCTACGATTGTACTAATAATACCGAGATTTGTTTGAAAACCTGTGCTAAAAGTAACGCAATCCTCTTTATGTAAAAATTCTGCCAATTCTTTTTCAAGTTGAAGATGAAGTTTGGTAGTACCGTTTAGGAATCTAGAACCTGAACAACCTGAACCAAAAGTTTTGAGAGCCTCAACGCCCGCGTTAATTATGTCAGGATGGCATGTAAGACCGAGATAGTTGTTTGAACCTAACATAATTTCATTAATACCTTCCATAATTACTTCTGTGTCTTGTTTTGTTTCAAGCGCATGAAAATAAGGGTAAATACCTTGTTTAATAAGTTCATCAACAATAGTAAAATCCTTACATTTATCAAATAAATCCATTAATTATATCTCCTTAAAATTACTTTGAAAGTCAAAATAAAACATTACTTTTTGATTATATCACTATCTTTTTAATTAGTCATTCAAAATTTTAAAAAATTTATAAATTTGCTTTGTTTTTTTTTAATTTTAATGTATGATATAAATTAATATGATATCATTAGTGAATGTTTATTTAAGATATACAAAAGAGTTTTATGCACTATCAAATATTAGTTTTGAGGTAAATAAAGGGGAAGTTGTTTCGTTAGTAGGGCCTAAGGATAGTGGTAAAACTTGCATTATGCGTATTTTAGCAGGATTGGAACAACCTACTAAGGGTGAAGTATATATAAAAAATATTCCACTAAAAAAAGTGGATTATTCTATTGATGTTTCTATGGGTTATTTACCATACAAGACTTGCTTTTTAGAAAAGAAAACAGTTTTTGATAATTTAAAATACATTCTTGATGTGAGAAAATCAGATAGGGGGAGGATTCAGGAAAGAATAAATCAGGTAGTTATAGATTTTAATCTTGAGAATATATTAAACGAAAAAATATGCAATTTAACAAACTATGAAAAATATTTGGTTTCAATAGCAAGATTAAGTTTTAGAGAACTTGAAGTTGTGTTAATAGATAATATTTTTGAAGAACTATCTCAACCTGAGTTAAAAGAAATATTAAAATTGATAAAAAAATATCTTATTAAGCCTAATTCAGCAGTATTAATTGCAACAAGTAGCGAAGACATTGCAAAAGAACTTACTAATAGACAAATATTTTTAAAATATGGTACAATAGAAAAAGTAGAGAAAAAGGGAAAATAAATTATGGGAAGAAAGAAACTAATTGTATGTAATTTAACTTTTGATGATAACGAAACTTTGGAACAAAAAGTATTAAATATGTTTTCACCTGAGAATATAATAAATTGTTTTTCAGAGAAAAATTATGAATCATATAAAAAGGTTATTGAACATGAAAATATTCAGTTGATATTAAATGATGTTGAATTAATGAAAACCATTTATGCTTTTTTTGAAAATAATTTAAATACAAGCGTAACAAGTTCAAAAACATTTATGCATAGAAATACTTTAAATTATAGGTTAGATAAAGTTAAAAAATTAACGGGACTAAATTTAAAACTCTTTGAACATGCAGTAGTTTTTAAAAATTTAATTGTTATAAATCAAATAATAAATTCTTTTTTACAAGAAGAATAGTTTTATAAAAAGTTACATCATAAAAAGTCTTTAATCAAGACTTTTTATTTTTTTAAAATCATTTATTTTTTGATTGCAATTATTTGAACAATTTTCCTCTTGTTTTAGGGTGTTGTTTTGTTTTTTATTTAAAAGAGTTGATAAAATATTGGCACCATTTTGTCCATTATTACCACTTAAAGAACCTAGTAAAGATAAAATTCCAGCATTATCTAAACTTTTACCACCACCCATCAATGTCATTAAAGAAGACAGTAGAGGATTGTCTTGCAATGAAGAAAAGAGTTGATTTTGATTAAATAAATTGTTTGTTTGATTATTATTCATATTATTTGAACAATAACTACAAGAATTAGTTTGATAATTATTTTGATTATTATTTGAGATGTTTTTTTTTGGTTCATCAATAAAATTTTGTGGATAGCAAGATGCTATATTAATTTGATTTGTAAAATTTTCATTATTCATAAAAGTTCCTCTAATTTTTATTATTATATATGTAAAAAAAATTTTTTTGATACATTAACAATCAAAACTTTTTATAACATATAATATTAAAGACTTTGAGGTATTATATATGAAAAAAAACTTATTTGATTTTACAAATGAGAACGTTGATGAGGTAAAGAAAGATACAAATAAAGATGTGGGTCAAAAAATATTTGATGATGTGAAAAACCTTAATGAAGATATTAAACAAGAAGCATCAGAATTATATAATAAGTATAAAAACTATTCACAAAATGAATTAATTAATGAATTTATTTCAACTTCAAAACAAAAAATAAAGCAAGGGAGTTTATCAAAAGAAAGTTTAAGAAAAACACTAAATACAATTTTGCCTTACATAAATGATGAACAAAAAACTTTTTTTGATAATTTGATAAATAGTATTGATGATTAATTTAGTAAATAAAATATGTCCTGAATTATTAAAAGTTGTACAATTAAAGAATGAAACAACTTTAAATGACTGCGTAATATATACAAACGAATATAAAAGATTAAAAAAAGAAGTTGAAAAATTAAAATTAAAATTTTATGAATATCCTTTTATGAATGCAATAGGAGTTAGTTTAACTCAGGAAAACATAATAAAATTTGCAAAAACTAGCATAGTAAGTTTTATAGCAAAACAAACCAAGGTCAGTGCTCAAATAAACGTTGCAAAAGAAATATTAAATGTAAATACTTTTTATGATAATAAAATTTATGGGAAAAATGTATGTATTGCAGTAATTGATACGGGCATAAATTCTCATTTAGATTTTATTTTACCTCAAAATAGAATATTAAAATTTGTTGACTTGGTGAACAATGAAACACAACCTTATGATGATAATGGACACGGGACATTTGTAGCAAGTATTGCTTGTGGGAATGGTATTGCAGGGGGTAAAAAGTTTTGTGGAGTCGCACCAAAATCAAAAATTATCTCAATAAAGGCACTAGAAAAAAATGGAGAAACAGGAGCATATAAAATATTAGAAGCAATGCAATGGATAAGTGATAATCATAAAAAGTATAATATAAAGGTTGTATGTATGAGTTTTGGAAGTAATCCTATTGGTAGAAATGACCCATTAGTTGTTGGTGCAGAAAGTCTGTGGAATATGGGGATTGTTGTTGTTGCTGCTGCTGGGAATAGCGGTCCAGAAAAACAGACAATAAAGTCTCCGGGATATTCAAGTAAAATAATAACAGTAGGTGGAATTGATGACAAGAGAGATGAGAATGACTCCTATTCTTTTGAAAATTTTAAAATTGCCGATTTTTCATCAAGAGGTCCAGCGGGTATGTTTTATAAACCTGATTTAGTTGCACCTGCCGTTGAAATAACGGGAGCAAATTTTAATAAAGAAAAAGGAACTTTTTATATCAAGATGAGTGGAACGAGTGTTTCAACTCCAATAATAGCAGGAATATGTTGTTTAATAACTTCAAAATTTCCTAATATTACACCAGACCAAGTAAAAGTTAGACTATTGCATTTATGTAAAAAAATAACCTCAAACAAGAATGAAGAAGGTTTTGGATTGCTAGACTTAAAACACTTTTTTAGATAGAATAGTATAAAATTTATTGCCAAAATATATTTTTAAGTTTCTAAGTACTATGCAAAATAAAAGATTTTAATTTTTACTGAAAATTAATTACTTCTTAGTTACAATATTTTATTAATAAATAAATATTTCAATGATATTTGTTTGACAATAGATTTTTAAAAAATTATAATTGTAGGTGTAAATTTATTTTACATGGGGTTCTCAATGGCAAAAAAAGAAGTCGCAATTCTTGATTTTGGTAGTCAAAAAATTACTGCAATGGTTGGTTCAAGAGATGTAAATAATTCTTTGTTTATTAAGTGCTCTTATAGTGAAAATTATGAGGGTTTTCTTGATGGAGCATTTATTGAACCTAAAAAACTTGAAAGTACAATCCAATCTTGCGTTAATAATATTAGAAAAATGAGCGGCTATAAAATAAAAAAAATAGTTGTTGGTGTTCCTACTGAATTTTGTTTTTGTACGTGCAAAACCATTAGAAAAATCTTTCAAAAAACAAAAAAAATTAATAAAATAGATGTTAAGTCTTTGTTAAATGAAATAAAGGTCGATATTAAAGACCATACTATCATTAACAAAGGTGATATTTATTTTATCTTAGGCGAAAATAATAAAGTAAGAAATCCTATCGGTTGTTCAGATTCAAAGTTAAGTGCTTGCATCTCATTTGTTTTGGCGGACAATTCTTTTATTGCAAAAGTTTCAAATATTCTTTTTAAATGTGGAATTGACAACCCAATATTTACTTGCTCAACTTTTGCTCAATCCTTATATCTTTTTGATGAGGAGGAAAGATATAAATATACACTTCTTGTTGATTGTGGTTATATCACAACTTCGGTGTCTTTGTGTAAAGGAAATGGTTTATTGAATTTATCTAGTTTTTCACTAGGTGGCGGGCATATAATAGCAGACTTGTCTAGATGTCTTAAAATTCCGTTCGACTGTGCTGAAAGTCTTTTAAAGAAAATAGTTTTGTCGATTGAACCAGATGATAATGATACATATGATGTTTTGATTGATGGAAAAGTTGTGCCAATATCTATGAAGGTTGCAAATGCCATTGTCGAAAGTAGAATTGAGGTAATTGCTCAGGGAATTCAAAAAAGTTTTAATTTATGGCAGTATAATTTTCCTGATTTTATACCAACTTATTTAACAGGTGGCGGTATTTCATTTATTAAAGGTGGAAAAGATTTGCTTTCTAAAATATTAGGTAAAAATGTTGAAATTGTAAATATGCCATATTCTCAGTTTAATAAAACAAATTATTCATCTTGTGTTGCCGTTTTAAACTATGCAATAGATTATAAAAATTAAGTTATATGGAGGAAATTTTATGTATAACGCAAATAATATTAGTCATGTAGCAAATATTAAAGTAGTAGGTGTTGGTGGGGGTGGAAATAACGCAGTTAATCGTATGGTTGCAGCAAATGTTAATAGTGCAGAATTTGTAGCGATTAATACGGACAAGCAGGCATTACTCATGAGTAAGGCAACACATAGGATTCAAATAGGTGAAAAACTCACTCGTGGACTTGGTGCAGGTGCTGACCCTGATATTGGACAAAAGGCAGCAGAAGAAAGTAAGGCTGTAATTCAAGATATGTTAAAGGGTTGCGATTTACTCTTCATTACAGCTGGCATGGGTGGTGGTACGGGAACAGGAGCTGCTCCTGTTGTTGCACAAATTGCAAGGGAACTCGATATTTTAACCATAGCAGTAGTAACAAAGCCTTTTGATTTTGAGGGTAAAAAAAGAATGGATAATGCCGAAAGAGGTATTGCTAATCTAAAAAAATATGTTGATACTTTGGTAATTATTCCAAATGATAAACTATTAAAAATAGTTCCAAAAGGTACTCCTATTGTAGAGGCTTTCCGTTGTGCTGATGATGTTTTAAGACAAGGTATCCAAGGGATTTCAGATTTAATTGTTACTCCTAGTCTTATAAATCTTGACTTTGCTGATGTTAAAACGATTATGAAGGATAAAGGCATTGCTCATATGGGTATAGGAAAGGGTAAAGGTGAGAATAAAACTATTGAAGCGGTTAGACAAGCAGTTCAAAGTCCTTTACTTGATACAAATATTGAAGGTGCGACAGGTATTCTTATTAATGTTAGAGGCGGTCTTGATTTGCCTCTTGATGAAGTTAACGAGGCAGCAAAACTTGTTAGAGAAGTTGTTGACCCTAATTGTAACATTATTTTTGGTGCTGGGGTTGAGGAAAGTCTTAATGAAGAAGTTGAGATTACTCTTATTTCTACCGGAATAAATTATGAAGGTAAAAAACAAGATGAAGAACAAGTAATGGAAAGTATTCCATCATTCTCTTTTGATGAAGAAGATTACTCTGCTAATGATGTTAAAGAACCTGAGGTTATTGAAGATGATTATAATGAAGATAAGGTTGCAGAAAATTCTTCAATAGTCAATATTGGAGAGAAAAGTAGAAGAATACCTTCTTTTCTTAGTAAATTGATTAAAAGAAAATAATATAAAATGTTTTTATTTATGACTCCTTATAACAAAAGGAGTCATTTTTTTTATTGTTTAATGTTAAACACATTTCTAAATATAATTTAAAATAATTGTATGGAAATTTATATTGAAGATGCTATTTTTCAAAATTTAATAATAAACTATTTATTATTAAGATTATCTGAAAATGCTCTATTGCAAAAAGTAAAGAAAATAAGAATTATTTTAGCAAGCGTAATTGGAACAATTCTTACTATTCTTATAAATTTTTATACTTTATATTCCTTAATAAATGTATGTATAAAAATTTTAATTGCTCTTATTATGACTTTTATTTGCGTAGAAAGATTTATCTTTAAAAAAATTTCCTTGTTTTTTGCAATCTTATTGTCGTCAACTTTTTTAATGGGAGGTTTTTGTTTAGGAATTGAAAATTTATTTAATATTTCTATGAATGGATTTTTAACTATATTAATGACTTTTATCTATTATAAATTGCTTAATAATGTATTAATTCAGTTTTACACAAAGAGAAAGATTAATCATTTTTATTATAATTTAAAATTAAAAAACAAGGGAAAAGAATTCAAAATAAAAGCATACTTAGATAGTGGAAATTTGTTACAAGATGATGAAACAGGGTTGTCAATTTTAGTTGTTGATTATAATACTTTTAACAGTTTATTTGAGAACAAAGTAACTCTTATGGATTTATTACAAAATAAAATTGATAAAAAAATTAAAGGTAAATACATAACTTGTTCGACAGTAGGTGGAAAAAGTAACTTATTCGTTTGTGAAATTGATAAAGTTGTTGCTCTTGATGAAAGGAATTCAGAGAAAAACAAAGAAATTCATGTGCTTGTAGGAGTTGGTATGCAGAGTTTTAAAAATAAAGAATGTAGTGCATTAATCAGTCCTCTTGCATTTTAAAAGTGAGGAATTAGAATGAAATTTGAAAAACTTAAAAAATTTTTAAAAAAACTATTTAAACTTGATTTTTTTTCAATTAGAGAAAAGTTAATTGCTTATATAAGTGGTAAAGAAGTATTACCACAGGCACTTTCAACAGAAGAAGAATATGAATTATTGGAAAGACTTAGAAATAAAGATGAAAGTGCGAAAAATGAACTTATTGAACATAATTTAAGATTAGTTGTATACATTGCGAAAAAATTTGATACAAATGGAAATGAACTTGATGACTTAATTTCTGTTGGTGCGATAGGACTTATTAAAGCAGTTCAGTCCTTTAATGTAGAAAAGAATATTAAACTTGCAACTTATGCTTCAAGATGTATTGAAAATGAGATTTTAATGTTTATTAGAAAGAAAACAAAGCAAAACTTAGAAGTTAGTTTAGATGAACCTCTAAATTATGATAAAGATGGAAATGAATTGCTTCTTGCAGATGTTTTAGAAGGAGATAATGAAGGAGCAAGTTTTGAACTAGAAAAAAGTAGCGAAAATAAGATTTTATGGAATGCCATAAGAAAATTAAATGAAAGAGAACAAAAGATTATGGAATTAAGATTTGGACTAAATGGAGATGAAGAAAATACCCAAAAAGAAGTTGCTGATATGCTTGGAATTTCACAAAGTTATATATCTAGAATTGAAAAAAAGATTCTAGGTAGATTAAAAAAAGATTTATCAAAAATGAATGTCAACTAAAATTCTTTTTTATTTCACTAAGTGCGTTTTTTTCAAGTCTGCTGACTTGTGCCTGAGAAATACCAACCTGAGTACTTATTTCAACTTGGGTTTTTCCTTTAAAATATCTTAACCATAAAATTTCTTTTTCTCTTTCATTTAAGTTATTTAAAATTTCTTTTAACGCAACGTGTTCAATAAAATCATCACAACTATTTTTAATATCTTTTATTTGGTCCATAACCATAACAGTTTCATTGTTATCATTATAAACAGGTTCATATAATGAAACAGGGTCAGAAATTGCATCTAACGCACTTAAAACATCTCTAACATCTAAGCCAGACTCTTTTGCTATATCTTCTAAATTAGGGTCATTAGGCATATTTTGAGCGAGTTTATCTCTTGCTTGTAAGGCTTTATACGCTATATCTCTTAAACTCCTACTAACCCTAACGGACGAATTATCTCTTAAATATCTTCTAATTTCACCAATAATCATAGGAACAGCATAAGTAGAGAATTTTACATTAAAATTTTCATCAAAATTGTCCATTGCTTTAATTAAACCAACAAAGCCAACTTGGAAAATATCATCAATGCAATTTTTATTAACGCTAAATCTCTTAACAACACTTAACACTAATCTCATATTTGAAAACAAAAAAAGTTGTCTTGCTTCTTTATCTCCTTGTTTTAATCTTTTCATTAATTCGGCAATTTCACTTGATTTTAATTTAGGGAGTTCGGAAGTATTAATTCCACATATATCAACTCTATTTGTCATTTTTTACCTACCTATTAGTTATCTAAATGTAGGGTGTCCTTTTAAAAAAAATATTATTCATAAAAAATTTTAAATTTATGTAAAAAATATCGAAAATTGTTTTATTTTAAGAAATATTTGCATAAATATAAAAATATATTTATTAAAAACTTCTTTTTAAAGGATTTTAATATGGAGACATCTTTCACTGAACTTAGGAATAAAGAGGTAATAAATGTTTTAAGTGGTAGGTTACTTGGAAACATTAACGATATTATTATTGATTTAAGAAGAAATTGCGTTCTTGGGTTTATGGTACCGGGATGTAAATCATTTTTTCATATTTTTAAACCACCGCAAGAGATATTTATTCCTTATAATAAAATCTGCAAAATTGGAGAAGATGTTATTTTGGTGGAAATTATTGAAACTCCAACAAAGACAAAAAAAACTAAAAACAATGTTAGAGTTTTTGATGCCGGTACAGATAGCGTTGAAAGTCAAGAAGAAAATAGTGGAACATAAAAATAAGTTGTTAAAATAATTATCTTTTGTTATAATCTAAAAAAAAGGTAAGAATTTTATGAAATGTATATTTTGTGGTAATCTTGATAGTAAAGTTATTGATTCTAGAACAACCGAAGATTGTAGTTCAATTAGAAGAAGAAGGGAGTGCCTTAAATGTGGAAAACGTTTTACTACATATGAAATGGTAGAAAATACTCCTATTCTAGTTATAAAAAATGACGGTTCAAGACAACCTTTCAATGTTCAAAAAATAAAAAATGGAATAATAAAGTCTTGTGAAAAGAGGCCTGTTTCAATGCAACAAATTGATGATTTAATAGCAAGCATCGAGAGAAAAATAAGCAATTCTTTGGTTCAGGAGATAAAGAGTTCTAAAATTGGCGAGATGGTAATGGATGGTTTAAAAGAATTAGATGAAATATCTTATGTTAGATTTGCGGCTGTTTATAGGAAGTTTAAAGATATTACAACATTTATAAATTTTTTGAATTCAGTAAATTAGTTTGTAAATAATGTAGATTTAAAATTTTATCTTAATAACATATTTTTATTTTTAAATATTTAGAGATTAAAAAAATTTTTTATCTTTTTCTATTTAAATTAAATAAATTTTATATGTTGTTCATAGTTATGTATTATGGACAACTTTTTTTATTTAGATAGTGGAATAATTAATAAGAAATACAAAATAGTACTAATTGAAGGTAATGATAAAATAAAGCGAAGACTGCTTGATTTAGGATTTGTAGATACAGCGGTAACAATTTTGAGGACTTCGTCGCTAAATGGCGTTTTTTTATTACAACTTAGGGGATTTGTTCTTGCTTTAAAGAAAAAAGAAGTAAGTAAAATTTTGGTGCAAAATTATGACTAAAAAAGGTAATAAATTAATTTTAATTGGTAATCCAAATGTGGGCAAAACAACTCTTTTTAATTATCTCACTAATAGTTTTGAACATACGGGAAATTGGCATGGCGTAACAGTTGATGAAAAGGAGAAAGATATTTTAATTGAAAATAACTTAGTTACAATTGTTGATTTGCCAGGATTGTATTCTTTAAGTAGTTATAGTTTTGAAGAACAAGTTGCTATTGATTATTTATTAAAACAAAGTGAAAGAGAAAGTATTATTAATGTCTGTGATGCCAATTTATTAGAAAGAAATTTATACTTAACACTACAACTTATTGAAATGGGAATAAACCCTATATTATTTATTAATTTTGACAAGGAAATTAAGAAAAAAGGAATAGAATACAATTATAGAAAACTTTCAGATTTGTTAAATATAAATCTTTTAACAAATAGTGGTATGACAAAATATAAGTTAATAGATTTAATGAAAGATAAAAATAAAAAAGCAATTAAATTGTCATACATTAATAAACTGCCATTAAATGATATCTTAGATATTCTAACTCGTAGTCAAAAAGAAAATTTTTATGGTAAAGAAAATTTTTTGGCAATTAAAATATTAGAAAAAGATGAAAATATTATAGAGAAATTAAAATTAACTTCATATCAAAAAAGTAAAATAAAAAATATAATAGACAAAGAAGATTATCAAACTAAAATTGCAAAATTTAGATATGAATTTATAAGTGAAATTTTAAGTTTATGTAAAAAAGAAAAAAAAGAAAATGTATATGGTAAATTTTTTATAGATAAAGTAATATTAAATAAATTCTTATGTTTACCAATTTTTTTATTAATATTAACAAGTATTTTTTTTATTACATTTTCATCTCTTGGAGATTTACTTTCTCAAAGTTTAAAAACTTTAATAGATGTTGTTATTGGTAATCCAATAAATAATTTATTAATTAAGATAAACGCTCCTGCTTGGATTATTGGGCTATTTTCAAATGCTTTGATAGGTGGCGTAGGTGGATTGTTTAGTTTTATTCCACAAGTAGTCTTACTCTTTTTATTTCTTTCTTTTTTAGAGGAAAGTGGATATATGTCCAGACTTGCTTTTTGTTTTGAAGATTTATTTTATAAATTTGGACTAAGTGGAAAAAGTATATTTACCGTAATTATGAGTTTTGGTTGTACAACAACTGCAATATTAACTTCACGCAATATAGAGGATAAAAATACAAAAATAAAAACTGCTCTAATAAGTCCCTATATGAGTTGTAGTGCAAAATTACCCGTCTATGCTGTAATTGGGGGCGCTTTTTTTGGCAAAGGTAATATATTTATAATAATTTCGTTATACATCATAGGAGTAATTGTTGGATTATTATTATCTAAGGCTCTAAGTAGAAAAATATTACAAAGTGGAGAACGTTCTTTTATACTTGAATTTCCCCCATATAGATTTCCTAATTTAAAAAAAATAATTATTGTTATAGTACAAAATATAAAGTCATTTATTATAAAAATAACTACGATTTTATTATCATTTAGTGTAATTGTATGGATTTTTCAAAATTTTAGTTTTAAATTTGAATACATACCGACTAGTCAGTCAGCCGTTAGTATGCTGGAATTTACTTGTGAAAAACTATCTTTCATTTTTAGACCAATTGGACTTGATAATTGGGGAATTGTCGCAAGTTTGTTCGTTGGAATCGTTGCAAAAGAAATGATTGTTGGAACTATGGCAATTATAAATAAATTGCCAAATACTAATAACTTTACCGACCGATTGGGCGAAAGTTTTATAACTTCTGGCTTTGTTATAAATTTTTCTCCTATTACGGCAATTATTATGATGATTTTTAGTCTTTTGTATATGCCTTGTATTTCTACAATAGCAGTTATGAAAAAAGAAATTGGTATTAGATGGACAATTATTTCTTGTTTACTTCAATTTATTATTGCTTATTTTATTTGTTTTGTTATTTATAATTTCTATATAGGTAACATAATATCAAAAATTTTAATTTCACTGTCGACACTTTTCTTTATTGTTTTTATATTCTATTTATCTAATAAACTAACAAAGAAAAATAATTTATGTAATTTTAATTGTAAAAATTGCAAAAAATGTTCATTATAAAAATGACATTGAATAATTGCCATATTTAAAGTTTTATGTTAGACTAATTCAAGTATTAGGAGAGAATATGAGACCATTAATTGCCATTGTTGGAAGACCAAATGTTGGTAAAAGTACTTTTTTTAATAAAGTTTGTGGTAAAAGAATTAGTATTGTAGATGACATTGCTGGTGTTACACGAGATAGAGTGTATGGTGATGCTGAGTGGTGTGGAAATTATTTTACACTTGTTGATACAGGCGGACTTGATTTTGAAGAAAAGGGCGAGATTGAAAAAAATATATTTAATCAAGCACAAATTGCTATTGACCTTGCTAATGTAATATTGTTTTTTGTAGATGGCAAAGATGGTTTAACGAATGCTGATAGGCAAGTTGCAGACTATTTGATGAAAAGGACAAAAAAAGACATTATTTTAGTTGTTAATAAACTTGATAATTTTGAACTAGATAATTTATATGAATTTTACGAACTTGGTTTCAAAAGAGTCTTTCCAATATCTTCTGAGCAAAGTAAAGGTATTGGAGATTTGCTTGATGAGGTTGTTAAATGTTTAAAAGAAAACAATTTATATACTCTTGAAAAAAGAGATGATATTAAGATTGCAATAGTAGGAAAACCAAATGCCGGTAAAAGTAGTTTAACTAATAAATTGTTAGGAGAAGAAAGGTTAGTTGTAAGTAAGATAGCAGGTACAACAAGAGATGCTATTGATACTCCATTTAAGTATAATGGTAAGGAATATACTCTCATAGACACGGCAGGGATGAGGAAGAAAAATGCTATTGAAGATTCTTCGATAGAAAGATATAGTGTTCTTAGAACTATTGAAGCAATTAAAAGGGCAGATATAGTAATAGTAATGATTGATGTAAGTGAAGGAATAACCGAACAAGATATTAAAGTTGCTGGTTTTGTTCATGAACAAAAAAAACCAAGTATAATAGTTTTAAATAAATGGGATTTAATTGGAAATAAAGATGATAAAACAATAAATAAATATAAGAATAAACTAAAAGAAGATTTGAAATTTATGGATTATTTTTCTTCTTTGTTTATTTCAGTTAAAACAGGTCAAAGAGTTTTTAAAATAATGGAAGAAGTTGAAAGAGTGCTAAAAAATGCTAATAAGAGAATTTCAACCGGACAACTAAATGATATTATTCAGTCAGCAATTATTACAAAACAACCACCAAGTAAAAATGGCCAAAGATTAAAAATATTGTATGCCACTCAAACGGGAGTTAATCCTCCAAATTTTGTTTTATTTGTTAATGATAAAAATTTAATGCACTTTTCTTATTTAAGGTACTTAGAAAACACCATTAGGGAGAGTGTCGATTTTACAGGTACGCCAATAAATATAATAATAAAAAATCGTTCTGAAAAGGAAGATTATTAATATGGAATGGTGGAAATTTTTAATTTTAATTGTTTGTTCGTACTTGATAGGAAATATCTTTTTTGCAAGAATAATAAGTCAAATAAAACATTATGATATTTCAAAGTCAGGAAGTGGAAATCCCGGAACTATGAATATGCTAAGAAATTTGGGCTTTGGAATAGGGATTCTCACACTCGTTCTTGATATGTTGAAGGGAATTATTCCGGCACTTGCAGGTTTTTATTTGTTTGGAGGGCAAGTAGGAAATCTTATTACAGGTAAAGGAGCAAGCATTGAAGCATACATTGGTCTTTTTACAGGTGGATTGTCAGCACTTGTTGGCAATATTTTTCCTATCTTTTACAAATTTAAAGGAGGAAAAGGTGCAGCCGTTGTATATGGAATGTATTGTACCGCAAGCCCAATTTTAGGAGTTATCATATTTTTAGGTGGGTTTTTGTTTTTATTATTATTTGACTATGCTTCCTTAGTTTCATTTTTCATGGTAACAATCTTTACTATTTTTGAAGCATATTACTTGGGCATTGTTACCGGCAGTGGTAATATTGTTATAAGTTGTCTATTATTTACAATATTCTGTCTTGTATTTTTTGCTCATAGACAAAATATTTTTAGATTATTGACAGGGTGTGAAAATAGAATTAATTTTATTCAAAAATTGAAAAGAAAAAAGAAAAATAAACTTACAAAAATGCAAAAAGAGGAATTAAAACAAAAAGAAATTGGTTAGAAGAACAAGTTATTAAAAAAAACTTGTTTTTTTTGACAAAAAATGAATATCTTTTTTACTAATCTCATATATTTTGGTATATCGGATTTTCGGAGGAATATATGGATTCGTATAAAATTTATGAAGATATATCACAAAGAACAGGGGGAGATATTTATTTAGGCGTAGTTGGACCTGTTAGATGTGGTAAATCTACTTTTATAACAAATTTTATTAATAAAATGGTTTTGCCAAATATTAAAAATGATTTTGACAAAACTCGTACAATTGATGAACTTCCTCAAAGTGCAGATGGGAAAACAATTATGACAACGCAGCCTAGATTTGTACCAAAAGATGCTGTTATGATTAATGTTAACGATAATATTAGTTTAAAGATTAGATTGGTTGATTGCGTTGGTTATACTGTTAAGGGAGCAGAGGGATTAACAGAAAATGATAAGCCAAGACTTATTAATACTCCTTGGAGTCAGGAGCCTCTCCCTTTTGAGCAAGCAGCAGAAATAGGAACTAGAAAAGTCATAACTGACCATTCAACAATTGCTGTTGTTGTAACCACTGATGGTAGTTTTGGGCAACTTGATAGAGAAAATTTTATTGAGGCAGAACAACAAACTATTAATGAACTAAAAAATACTCATAAGCCATTTGTTGTTTTGTTAAATTCTTCAAAACCTAATAATCCAGAAACACAATCTCTTGCTTCAAATTTAAGTGAAAAATATGATGTTCCTGTAATTCCAATAGATGCTTTAAATTTAAGTAATGATAGCGTTGAAAAGATGTTTAATGGATTGTTACAAGAGTTCCCATTATATTCTCTTAGAGTAAGGATGCCAAAATGGTTGCAATCATTACCTTATGAAGATAGTTTAATTCAAGAGATAGTATTAGAATCAAAAACACTAGTTGATAATGTTACTAAAATTGGTCAAATAGATGCAAATCAAAATATCTTTACTCAAAGCGAAAATTTTGAACAAATAAAGATTTCAAATATTAGTATGGGTGATGGAATTGCATATTTAGAAATAGAGCCTAAGGCAAACTTGTTTTATAAAGTTCTTTCTAATCAATGCGGGCAAGAAATTAATAGTGATTATCAATTAGTTACATATATTAAAGACCTTGCATATGCTAAAAATGAATATGATAAAATTAAAGATGCTTTAATTCAAGTAGAACAAGAAGGTTATGGTGTTGTTAGTCCTAAGATGGAAGAAATGCGTTTAGAGGAACCTGAAATTGTAAAACAGGGAAGTCGATATGGTGTAAGACTTAAAGCGAGTGCACCTAGTTTACATATTATGAGAGTTGATGTTCAAACTGAAATTTGCCCTGTTGTTGGAAGTGAACAACAAAGTGAAGATATTGTTAAGTATTTATTAAAAGAATTTGAAAATAATCCAAAAGGAATATGGGAAACAAATATGTTTGGTAAAAGTTTGCATAGTTTAGTTAATGAGGGATTAAATAAAAAAATTGTACAAATGCCACCTGAGGCACAAAAGAAGATGAGAAAAACATTGGGAAGAATTGTCAATGAAGGTAAAGGTGGAATAATTTGTATCTTATTATAAAGATATTTTCATATTAATAAACTCTTAAATAAAAAAAGACACATAGTTGTTCGTTAATTCCAAAAATGTGTCTTTTTTTTGTTTAATCTCTATTCCAAAGTGAAATTTTTCCATGTCCATAGATTGGAGAAAAAATAAGCCAAATTGCACTTAGTCCTACAAGACTATAAATAATAGATGCTAAGACAGGAATACTACCAAAAATTGCATCAACAAGATTAAAACCAAACAAACCAACAAGTAACCAGTTTATTCCACCAATAATCAAGAGAATCCATGCAATAATATTAATTACTCTCATGCTAACCTCCTTTTTAGTAGTTTGCTAAAATAAAGATATTTTATACAATAAAAAAAACCTTAATATATAAGGTTTTAATATTTATATGGGGTGAAAGATGGGACTCGAACCCACGGCCTCCAGAGCCACAATCTGGCGTTCTAGCCAACTGAACTACATTCACCATAAAAAAATGGTGTTCCAGGAGGGATTCGAACCCCCGACACCCGCCTTAGAAGGGCGGTGCTCTATCCAACTGAGCTACTGAAACACATTGTGGAGCGGGTGAAGGGAATCGGACCCTCGCAGCCAGCTTGGAAGGCTGGAACTCTACCACTGAGCTACACCCGCAAAGTTTCTTTTAATTTGTACTTGATAAATTTATCACATAAGATTAATAATGTCAACTTTTTTAATAAATTTTTTATTAAGATTTTTGTTGCATTTTTATAATAAGTGATGTTTAATTAAAATTACATTAATATAATTTTTTAGAGTATATGTTATAAAAGTTATTTTACATTAAATTTATTACTAATTAATAATCCGTATTATCATATTTAATATAAATAAATATTATATTGGCATTTTGAATATGGTTAATATATAAGATTTTTTTAAAATCAAAAAATTAACTATAATTTGAATATTTAAAAACCAAGATTAGAATAAGTAAGTAGAATATGCTAATATTAAAATTATAAAAATTTGAGATTCTAGAATTAACAAATTATTTGTTTTTAATTATATTTATAATAGCAATTAAATTTTAATTTAAAAAAACAATTTAGTTGTTTTAATTTTTAAATTAGTTTACAAAATTTTTTATAAATTATTTTTATTAATATAAAATATTTGCAAAAATTGAACTAAAAATAAAAAAAATTTAAAAAAGATATTGATTTTTTTTCAGTTTTGTTAGATAATAATCTCACTAATGGGGTGTCGCCAAGTGGTAAGGCATTGGACTCTGACTCCAACATTTCGTAGGTTCGAATCCTACCACCCCAGCCAAATATAACGGAGATTGTAGCGTGGAAAAATTAATACCATTTCAAATTGGTAAAAGAAATCTAGAAAAAGAAAATCATTGGGAAAAATTAGATATTAACAAATTTTGTATATCTAAACCGACATTGCTATGTTTTGGTGGAAATAGAACAATGGATTGTTATGATGCAAATGCTTTTTGTAAATGTGCTGATAAAATTATAAGAAATTATGCAGATAAAACATCTACAAGTTTTGACAAAAATGATTTTGATATAATTGGTTTTGCTTACGGACATTATAATAGAGATAAAAATGATGACATAGAGGTTTCATCACTTAGCAGCGAGGAAAAGAAATTAATTGCAGAGCGGATTTTTTTTCCATTGTTCTTAGATAAGAATGGAAGATTGTTCAATAAAGATGCCATTTTAAGAAATTTTAATATGATTACCATTTTTTCTCATAGTTATGGGTCAATTGCTGTAAATGAAATTATTAATATAGTCTTTAATAAGTTTATGGAATTTAGATTAGATTATAGAGATATCCAAGATATTTTTTCACAAATAATTAGCGTTTCTTATGCTCCAAGAAGTGTAATTGCTGGTGTTTCAAATATTCAAATTATATCAGGTTGTGATGGATATGATATTCCATTAAATAGTAATAGATTTTTGAGAAATTTATATTATTCTAGATTTTATAATATTCAAGATGAAAAGCAGAAGGGTAGTGGAGTTTGTCTTACAGATGAAAATACAATAAGTTTATTAACTACCAATATGACAAATGAAAAAAATATAAATGACCATGTTATGAGCGTTTTTATGAGGGGAATTGATTCAGATAATAAAGAAAATTCAAAAAATATTTTTAAAATTGCAGAATCAGTTTTAAGTAATTCTATTTCTAATAGTATTTCAAACTTTCATTCTAAAAATTTTGTCTCTAAGATAGCACTAAAAGATTTGTTTATGAAGTCAAAAATTATGTTAGGTAGCAAACAACTTGAATTTAATATGTAAATTAAAATTATAAATAATTAAAAAAATTTAAAAAAGTACTTGATTAATTTTTTTATTTTGTATATAATAACAAAGTCGTTAGATGTTTAGTGGGGTGTAGCCAAGTGGTAAGGCACAAGACTTTGACTCTTGCATCTCGTAGGTTCAAATCCTGCCACCCCAGCCAAAGTTTGATTCACTAGCTCAGTCGGTAGAGCACTTGACTTTTAATCAAGGGGTCCCGAGTTCGAACCTCGGGTGGATCACCATATGAGCGGATGTGGCGGAATTGGTAGACGCGCTAGACTTAGGATCTAGTGGGAAACCGTGGGGGTTCGATCCCTCTCATCCGCACCATATCTTTATAAAAACACTTTCAAAGTGTTTTTTTTATTTGTGATATAAAACCCCCAGATAGTCTGGGGGTTCGGTTTAGGTTTACCGATGAACAAAATTTCTCCTTTTGTGTTAAACTTTTGTTTGTAGTCTAACAAAATTTGAAAACACAAAAGGAGAAAAAATGTCTAAACAAGTAAACATAAATAGTTTAGCACACACTTCTTGGAATTGCAAATATCACATAGTATTTGCACCAAAGTATAGAAGAAAAGTATTCTTTGGACAAAAACGATTAGAAATTGGAGCAATTCTAAGGAGTTTGTGCGAATGGAAAGAAGTTGAAATAATAGAAGCCGAATTTTCGCCTAAAAG
>CASESH010000010.1 GCA_949290565.1 uncultured Christensenella sp.
TCCATCTTTTGTTTTTTCTTTTGCCTTGATACATAAATCCTCCTTTTAAAGATTATACAAGAAAAAGAACATATTAGACTACAAAATCTAACATGTTCTCTCTTTTTTATTTGTTGTCCGTTTTAATCAAACAACATCTTACTCTCTCTCTAAATTAATTGACTATAAAAATTCGCCAGTTCTTGCCTATCAAATAATTTTGGTACAGGATAAAGAGGATTAGCCTCTTTATCAGCATAAGTCGATAGAAGTTCAATATCTTCTTTTTTAAGTTCAACAATTTTATCTGGAATATTCATTAATCTATTTAATTCTAAAATTTTATCTATAAATATTTTTGCACCATTTTCAATACTGACGCCCTTATCTATTAAACCGACCACTAAAGCAAGATTAAACAACTTTTTATATACAGACTTTCCATAACATTTTAACATTTTTGGTAAAATTATTGCGTTTGCTAACCCGTGAGGAACATTATATTTACCACCCAACGAATGTGCTATGGCGTGAACATAACCTACATATGATTTTGTGAAAGCAAGACCCGCATAAAATGAAGCCTTTAACATATTTTCTCTTGCAACAAGATTTTGTGGATTGTTATAGACCTCTAATAAATTTTCAAAAATTAGTTTTGTTGCTAAAATTGAATATTTTCTTGTTGAAATAGTAGTACTTTTCCCAATATAAGCCTCAACTGCGTGAGTAAGAGCGTCAAGTCCTGTCGTTACTGTAATGAATTTTGGTAAATTTACAGTTAGTTCAGCATCTAAAATACAATAATGAGGTATTAAATTAAAATCATTTATAACATACTTATGCCTTGTTTTACTATCTGTTATGACACAAGCAAGCGTTGTTTCGCTACCCGTACCAGCAGTTGTTGGAATTGCAATAAGTGTTGGTAATTTTTTTCTTACCTTTAATAATCCTTTCATTTGATTTAAAGATTTACTTGGCCTAACAATAACTGCCCCAACTGCTTTTGCGCAATCTAAACTTGAACCTCCACCAAACGCAATTATTGCTTGACAATTATTTTCTCTATAAATATTACTAGCACAATCAACATTGTCAGTCGTAGGATTAGCAACAGTATCTTTATAAACTACATATTCTACATTATTTAATTTTAGAGTTTTCTCTAAATCATTAAGCAATCCTAATGAAAATAGACCATTGTCTGTAACAATTAAAATTTTACTTAGTTTTTTTTCTTTAAACAAATTAACTAAACTATCATAGTCTTTCAAAATTTTAGGTTGTCTATAAGGCAATAATGGTATTGCAACTTTAAAAACAAACTGAAAAATTCTACAATATGCTCTCTTAAAAATATTCATTTGTAACAACCTCTTTTATTTTTCAAAATAAGCAAATCCAACAGAATTAGGGCCAATATGAGCACCAACGACAGGCCCAAGAGTACCCTTTTGTGCATCTCTAAAAGTATTTTTAGCAAGTTCGTTATTTTCTAAATATTTTTGCAAAGTACTATCGTCAATACCAGAAGAAATAATTGAAAGAGGTTTATCAAAATCAATTTTTTCTTGTTTAATTTGTTTATTTAATAAGCCAAATCCCATCTTTTGACCAATTGCACGAGCAATCATTTTCACCTCTCCACCAATTACTGTTACAAGAACCTTGATAGATAAAATATTACCAGCAATAGCAATTAAAGTTGAAATCCTTCCACCTTTTTTCAAATATTTTAAAGTATCAAGCAAAGCAAAAAGTTTAACCTTGTGCCTACTAGATAATAATATATCGGAAATTTCTTTTGCAGAATAACCCTGTTTAACTAATTTTACGGCAAGTAAACAAAGTAATTTTTCTCCCATACTGACATTTAAACTATCAATTACAAACACTTTTCCATTAAATCTTTTACTAACTTCAACAGCATTTTGATATGTACCTGAAAATGTTGATGAAAGAGTTATAAGAACTGCCTCATCATCATCTTCTTTAAGCACTGATTTAATTACTTCCTCAAATTTATAAACATTAATTTGACTAGTCTGAGGCATTTCTTTTAATTTTGGTAATCTTTCAAAAAATTGTTCGTTTGATAAGTTATCTCCACTTAAAAATTCCTCTCCATCTAAAAGAACCTGCATAGGAATTACAGTTATTCCCAATTTTTTTGCTTCCTTAACACTTATATCGGAGGCTGAATCTACAATAATTTTTACTGACATATCTTAAACCTCATTTTTCTAAAATTTTTTTTAAATTTTCGCTTATTAAATCTAGATTATTATAAAATATTTCTCTCTCACAATCTGTAAGTCCTGTACTAACTTTTTCTAAAACTTCTTCAACTTTATTGTAAATTTGATTTCCAATTTTCTTTCCTATTTCAGTTAAGAATATTTTACTTCTATATTTTTTTCCAATAATCTCATATCTTATAATTTTATCTAAATATAGTTTACTAAGAGTCCTAGAAACAAGCCCCTTGTCTTCTGCTGTTATACTAACAATATTACTAGCAGTTAAAGGTCCCTTAGTATATATTAAATATATAATGTCACTACTTATTCCCTTTATTCCAAGTTTATGACTTTCTGTCGATTTTAGTCTATTTACACTTCTATTAATTTGAGTTAGTAATAAGTTAAATTTATTATACCTATCCATTTTTTAAAAATTTACCTTTACAAAAATTAATATACAGTAAATAATGTTGACATGTCAACAAGTTATAATATAATAATAACAATTAATAAAAAAATAATTATATTTTACATTACATTTTATTTTTAGATTTTTTTACTTGATATTCTTAATAAAATTACAACCTATTTATGAAAAGAAAAAAGCACATAATTAAATGTGCTTTTTGTCTTTTTTAGTTAGGTGCAAAAATTCCATCTACGAAAAACTTTAATGCAATTGAAAGAATAGGCCCAGCAACAGGAATAGAATTAATAATAGGACTTAATAAATTTGCACCAGCAGTAAGGACAATTTTAAATGTTCTAGTAACATCTATGCTACCTATTGGTGTATCATCCCTTATTTTAAGCCAATAAGATAAATTTGATGGTTCTCCACCCCAACCTAAGATTGTAAAATTAAAGAAAACTGTCATACATTCTTCCCAAGTAGATAGGTAAATAAAGAAATTATAAAATTCTGAAATTAGGGATGAAGTAGAACCAACATTACCAATAATTCCAATTGCATCTCCTATTCCACCCGTACCAACATTAAAATCATTTAATAAATCTTCTACATCAACTGCTGGTCCTAATAAATTTGATGCTTGATTAATCCAATCTTTAACTTGATTAAGCCATGCAGGAAAGTTAATAGTAAAATCAATAGCAGGTGGAGTCCAAAGGAATTGAGAACCGATATATTTATCATTTGATGTAACAACATATTTGTTACTTAAACTTGTATTTAATTCAATAATATAATCTGGGTCATTAATAAAGAGTTTTCCTTGTAAAATATTTCCTATTGCTCCAAAAATATCACTAAAATCAACAAAGTGTTGGTCAACATGATGTTCTTTGTAATATAAATACATTTTAGCAGGCATCTCGTTAAAATGAGAGAATTGGAATAAAGTACTTGAAGATTTAGTTGAGTTTGTTTCATTATCTAAATCAAACATTGTTTGGGTATCTACAATAATATTTTTAGTTCCATTACTAATATAAATATTACCAATTATAGAGCCTGTATCTTTTGTTAAATCAATATTGTCACTTCCATCAGCGCACCAATAAAGTGCTAAATATTTGGTTAAAATATTATTATTTTTTGTGTCTCCAACAGGTTCATCATTTTCATAAATAGTATAATCAAATTTAATTTTTCCACCACTCATATTAAGATGTCCACCAATTAAGTGAACTTCTGGGGCAAATGGAGTTGTTTGAACATCTTCTTCATTTGCTTCTGTCATTATATATGAAAGAGTAAGCCCAATATTTACAGAACATTTATTCATTGTTACTTGACCACTCTTTATTTCAATGGTGTTCATGGTAATATCACCAAAATCAGTTACAGTAATTTTTTCATCTGTATTATACTTACCGAGATTAGCATAAATACCACCACCTTGATTATATGCTGTATTATGAGCAATAGAAGCATTTACGTTAAACGAGCCTAAAATTAAACTTGCGCCATAAGTTTCAGCAGTTTGACTACTTGACGAATCTAAACAAACTCCACCACCATTATTTTCAGCGATGTTAAATCCAACAAAACCATTAACAACAACTACTCCCTTCTTTACATAAATTCCACCACCATTTCCATAAGAATTATTATAAGAATAGGCAAGATTGCTTTCTTGAAATTCTTTTTTCATAGAAGAATCAGTAGCATTTTGATTTTTACCAATAACAGAAGAACTATTTAAAGAAGTTATTCCACCAAACACATAAATACCACCTCCATCATAAGCCTTATTGCCTGAAACGAGTGAAAGTGCTGAGGCCTTGTTAGTGTCGTTTGTTCCAAAACTTAAATTTCCTAATGAGTAAATTCCTCCACCAAATTTTGCTGAATTTTTATAAATTAAACCTTGTAGAGTAGTATTTCCATTTGAATCTACATAGACACCACCACCATAGTTAGCATTGTTTCCTAATAAACTATACTTTTCATATTGTCCAACCATAATGTTGCCAGAGAAAGTGATTTGACCATTGATATAAATTCCACCTCCTCGATAAGCAATGTTTTCTGAGATGTAACCATAAAGAATAGCCTCTCCTCCAAGAAGTGCCAATCCTCCTCCATTACTTTCTACAAGAAGATTGTTCTTTTGGCTTGAAGATAATTTAAAACTACCTTTGTAATAATCATAGCCATTATAAATTAAATAAGCGCTAGAAGTTACTGTCATCTTATCGATTTCGCCATTAATATCTCCTTTCATACCCATTCTAAATATTCCACCACTTAAAACGGTAACTCCACTACCATTATGTAGGGCTAAATTATTAGAAATTATTCCTGTTTCAAAGCAGAACTCAGTATTTGAACCATTAATATAAACGCCTCCACCATTATTCATAGCAATATTGTTATAAACACTTGAAATATTTGTTAAATCAGGAATATTTTTTTCTCCGCTTTGTTTAGCACTGCTAGCAAGCGTTCCCAAAGAAGTAAACTTTCCATTTAATGTTACAAAGGAAAGACTTCCTACATAAATTCCACCACCATATCCAGCATAATTATCATAGATAAAAGTATTTTCACTTAAATAAAGTTCAGCTTTGTTATTTGAATCTCCCGAAGTGTAAATTCCACCACCATTGCCGTAAGTAATACCCGTAGCATTAAGAACCTTATTATTGTGAATTTTAGCGTTTGAAATGTAAACATAACCATTTTCAACACTAATAGCACCACCTCTAATATACGCTCTGTTTTCACTTAAATTTGCTTTGATTATATAAATACCTTTATAACTTAAACTTATTCCATCTTGATTTTGTCCGTAAATTTGAGAGTTTTTAGATGATGAATAAATTCCTGCCCCAGAACTAAAAGCTGTATTATTTTTAAAGTTGAAGTTTAGAACTAATGCCACGCCATTAGAATTATACAAACCTCCACCATTAGTAGCAGTATTGTTTCCAATCATAGAAACAAATTCAAAATTGTTATTATCTACACCTTCTAAACTTAAAAATCCGGTATTAATAAATATTCCACCACCATTATTTACAGCGTCATTATTAGTTATTAATCCATAATTTTCTTGATTATTAGAATAAGTTAAAATTACCTTACCTTTATTTATGTATAATCCTGCACCATTATTTACGCTATAATTACCAGTAATTGTACAACCAACAATTTCAAAAGTAGAATTTTGACTATCAATATAAATTCCACCACCATTGCCAAATTCGCCCGAAGAATTATTCTTGTCAAATAAATCTGTTTTGTTTTGAGAAATTATTAAATTCTCAAATTTTAAAGTTCCATCTTTGTAATAGATTCCACCACCATTGCAGGCCGTGTTATTTTCAATAGTAATTTTTTGTATAATGCTATCGTTGTTATCAGCCTGTTTTGTGCTATTAATGTATAATCCTCCGCCATTAGAACTTGCCTTATTAAATGAAATTTGTGAATCTTGTGAAATATTAATATAACCGTCAATATAAATGCCACCGCCATTTTCTGCACTGTTCCCATTACTTGAACTACCACCTATCATACCACCTACCATATTTAGAGCCCCAGCAACATAAATACCACCGCCATTTAAAGCGTTATTCCTTACTATTTGCCCCCCATTCATATTCACTTTGCCTAAGTCTTTATTTTGAGTAGTATAAGAAGATATATAAACGCCTCCACCATTGCTTGAAGCCTGATTATCACTTATAACTATTTGATTGTTAATATTAAGAATAGTAGTTGCAATGTCATTCATATAGACGTAAACACCACCACCCTGAGATGAACTGTTAAACTGAATATTTCCACTCTCTAAATCAACTTCTACTTTCTTGTTTCCACCTAGGTAAAGTCCACCACCATTAACGGCAATATTTGCGTTATTTTCTTTTCCAATTTGTCCACCATCTAAAATAAGGTTACCACTGTTTAAATAAATTCCTCCACCATTTTGCGTTGCAACGTTACCATAAATGTTTATATTATTCTTTAATATATTTTGAGATTGACTATCAGTTATATTCTCAAAATAAATTCCTCCACCATTTACTGCTTTGTTATACTTTATATCAATAAAGTTCTCATTTGCTTTTAAAATATTGTATGTTCCAAAATCAAATGTACCTTTCTTAAAGTAAATACCACCACCATTTTGGCTTGCAAAGTTACCACAATTTTCACTTATCTCACTATCTTTATTTTCAATAGTTAAATCTCCACCAATTATTCCACCATATAGATTAAGGGCACCTCCTTCAAAATAAATTCCTCCACCTAAACTTGTTGCAATGTTAGCACCAACTTTACCCCCATTCATTGTAAGACTTCCCTTTATATAAATACCACCACCAATAAGAGCAGTATTCAAAACAATCTTGGAATTGTTATTAATATATATCAAACCGAGAGAATAAATACCACCACCATTTTGCGTTACAAAGTTACTTTTTATAATGCTGTTATCATTTAAGGTAATTGTAGTGTTTTCTTCTGCATAAATACCTCCACCACTTACATTTTCATTTGTTTGTTGCAAATAACCATTATTTTCAATAAGGCTATCACTAGCAACTAAACAAGAGTCTTTACCTAAGAAAATTCCACCACCATTGTTCGTTACCTTATTTGATGTAATACTTACATTTTCAACTAAATTTAAAGTGTTTGAATAAACATAAATTCCACCACCATTTAAGGCTATATTTTCTTTTATTTCAACTATGCAAGTAATAGTTGCCCCACTTTCTAGATAAATTCCACCACCTAAATCAGCATTGTTTGATTGAATGATTGAAATAGTAAAATTATCTATTAAAGATTGAGCATCTTCATAAGTTAAAAATTCAAAAGTATTTTCAAAATAAAGTCCGCCACCCTTTTCAGCAATATTATACTGAATGTAACTATTTGATAAAATTAGTTCGCCACCTTTAACATAAAGTGCTCCACCTTTTTCAGCCCTGTTGTATTGAATGTAACTATCAATAATCTTTAAGTTTCCACTTTCAAGATAAATTGCTCCACCATTTATGTTTTCATTTTGAAGATTCTCGCTACCAATGGTTGTGTTGTCAATTATTAAAGAATTAGAACTTGAATTAATATAAATTAAACCATTTTCAACTTGATTATTTCCAAATAAAACTCCCTGACCACTAACCGTTAAGTTTGAACTACCCTGAATGTTAATTAATCCATTTGCGCCTTTATTATTTATTATTTGTGTTCTTGACTGACTATCCTTTACCTCGCCTAGAATTTCAACAGAACCACCTTGTGCATAAATAATTGAGCCATTTAAAGAAGTATTTTTAAAGCCATCAATTATACTATTGTTAATCTTTAAACTACCGTTAAAAACGGTAAACAACCTATTAACATTATTTCCAATAAACTTAACATTATAGAATTCGAGCATAGTCTGTTCTTCGTAAATACTGTTAACATTAATGAAACTTTCACTACTTAAATCATTAAGCATTATTTCGTATGTTGATGACTCATTTGAAAGAACATCTTTATCCAAGCCCTCCCCAACAATAATTCCTGTTTGGACTTTTATATTACTGTAATCAATTGTTATAGAAGAATTAACTTCAATATTTTTTAGAATAAATATGTTAACAATATTTTCATTTGGATTTATTCTTGAAATAGCATCTTCAAACTCTTCATAGAACCTAATTATATTGTTACCTTCAACCTTCTTAGCAATATTTGCTTGTCCAATGACTACGTCATAATCATTATAAATTATAAAACAATATTCTTTACCATTAGAGTCATAGCCCATAAACAATCTTGCATCTATACTAATAAAATCTTGTGCATAAATATTATTATTATATTTTGCAATAACAATTCTTGAACCATCTTCTTTATAATATTCAGTTGAAGTATAAGGTGATTTAATATTAATAAAGTTTTCGTCTGAATTGTAAAAATCAATATTAAATTTAGAATCAACATAAATTATACTATCTTTTGTCAAATAAACTTCATCTCTAATTTTAAGAGAAGTTGATAAAGTAGAAAGTTCCCCATTAATAATACCTTCGCCCAAAGCAAAATCTTGTCCTAGTGCATCAATATAAATACCATCACCATTTAAGCCAGCAGTATTATTAAGAATTGTAATAGCAATTACTCTAACCTTGGCTCCAAGTTCCATAAATATTCCACCACCGTTTCCGGTACTTGTAGAAGCACTATTCCCAACGATAGTAGAATTCTCTCCATTAAGTGTAAGTGTTGACAATGAATCAACGTAAATTCCGCCGCCATTAAGATTAGCCTGATTATATAGAATTGAAACATTATTATTAACTTCAAGAAGTGAGTTATTTAAGTAAATTGCACCACCTTTTACAGCGTTAGTGCTATTAGAGCCTTCAATATTTATGCCACTAAGTTTTGCCTGCGCTCCAAATAAATAAATAGAACCGCCTAGACCACCAATATATTCATTACTAATAAGTTTTTCTTCTGTCCTATTGTTTAGTAGATTTCCTCCAAGTAATTGAACATTGATTCCATAGACATATGTTATATTTGTACCATCAACATAATTTATTGCACCATTATAAACTTTATCATTATTTTCATCTAAAATAAAGTTTGTTGCATAAATTGCGCCTCCAAATGCAGCCACATTAGAACTAATATTACCATCATAAATAACCAAATTCTTAATTCTATCTTCATTTTGAACATTTCTATCAATAAAGTTATCTTCTATATAAATTGCACCTCCATAAAGTTCTGCAAAGTTTTCAATAAATTTGGAACTGCCAACCTCACTATCAGTGTTCTTTAATAAAGTAACTTGTGATGGTATATTGCTATTGTTTTTGTTGTAAGTTGTAGCATAAATAGCACCGCCACTATTAGTTGCATTGTTATTTGAAATATTAGCACTTGTAATATTTAGATTTGCTCCAATTAGATAAATTGCTCCACCATATGTTGCTAAGTTGCCGGTAGATGAAATGTTGTATTTGGACATATTATAATCATCTCCAATTCCAATGTTAGCATTTAGGATATTGGAAACTGTTCCATTTGCCAAATAAATTGCTCCACCAAATTCAGCACTATTTGAATAAACATAGCCAGAATTAAACTCAAAACTTCCTGAAAGTATTGCAATCGCTCCACCATATGTTGCTTTATTATTAAATAATTTTGCGCCATCAATTTTTAAGTTATTATAACTTCTTACAGCACCGCCCATACTTTCGTTTAACGTGCTTTGTTCATTAGTAATAACTACTCCGTTATATAGATTTAGAATTCCATTGTTTACGATTACACTACTATTGGTATCTAAATTACCATAGATTGTCAAAGCATCATATAAATCTGTTATTTCAAGCAAATTCTCACTACCAGAAGTTAAAGATTCATTGTATTTATTTAAGTATTGTTGATAAACATTCATAAACTCTGGGTTAATACCAAAACTTACTTCGTAATCTTGCATAATATTAAACATTTCAAAATCATTCTTACTATTGCTTCTCTTAAATGTAATATCAGAAATCATCGAAGTAATTGTAATTTTCTTAACACTAGAAAACTCATTGCCAACAAAAATAGTACTATCAATTTCATACATTTTTGTTCCATTTGCAATGTTAGCAAAAATTAAGAATCCCTTATTAACATTAATCTTCTCTGGGTTATCAAACAAATCTAAATCATTAAGCAATTCAGTTAAGTCATTATAAGCCCCAAGCATAATATATGGGTCGTTTTCATCTGTAATTGTTCTCTTTTCAGCGAGCAAATGGAAGAACTGATAATTTAAAACAATGAAATCTTTATCTTCTCCCTCGCCAACTGTAAGGAGCATATTGCTTGAAAGATCAAGATTAAAGTAAGTAATATAATTTTTAGTTGAATCTGACAAACTTTGTGCTGTGAATTTTGCAATTCTATCTCCAATATCCTTTGATTTATTAATTCGTATATTTAATTGAGAATTTTGATTGTTCCTGCTAATTCCATCTCCATCTAAAACTCCCACTTGACCACTTTCAATAGTGTTAATGTAAGACTCCTTTGAAAATAGATAAATTGTATCATAAATACCATCAATTTGACCGGCGATAGTAAATAGGTTATTTTGAGAAGGCAACCCACTAACTAGAATACAACCAGAATTTTCATTTTCAACAGAAATAGGGTTTCTTATAATGTTGTAACCATAGAATACAACATTTCCTAAGTCATAATAAATTCCTTGTCCATCTTTTCCAGTATTTATTGATGAAGCATTTTCTATCACATTATTTGTTATTGAAGAACCTCTAATTTCCACTTCACTTCCACTTATGTAGATTCCTGCACCAAAGCCTGAACTTATTTTGTTGTTACTAATAATGGCACTCTCTAAACGAGCACTTCCACCTATTAAATATAAACCTCCACCAGCAAGTTGAGCATAGTTACTATCTATACCACCCTCATCTTGACCGTCTGCCGTTTGTGTTATTTTAAGGTTGCCTTTTATAAGATATACTGCTCCACCATACTCACTAGCCACATTGCTTGAAATATAACATCCTTCAACTTCTACATCCTTGTTTGTGTTAATGTACAAACCAGCCCCATTTTCAGCATTATTATTTTGTATAGTGGCATTTAAATATAAACTTCCAATGTTATCTACAAATATACCTCCACCATTTACAGCGTAATTGTTCTTAACTGAACCATTTACGCTTAATCTACCCGAACTAATAAATATACCACCGCCATAGTTTGAAACGTTAGCACCATCATCCCCAATATATGAGTTGTTAATCATACTTTGGTTAGAAATATTAGAAAACTCGCTCGCAAAATAAATTGCTCCGCCATTATTTGTAGCAGTATTGTTGTACATTCTTAAATTAGAAACATCTATCTTTCCGTTACTACCTATAAATAGTCCGGCTCCATTACTTGCCATATTACCACTAATAATAGTAAATTCAGTATTAACTTGACTATTAATAAATAATGTTCCAGCAGATAAATATATTGCTCCACCACTATTTGATGCTTTATTTTCACTAATAGTAGCATTATCTATTGTCAAATGATAAGTTGCATCTAAGATTGAATGGAAATACAAAGCACCACCATCAATAGTAGCCGTATTATATTTTAATGTTGATTTATTAATTGAAATTATACCATTTGAATATATTGCACCACCATACTGAGCCATATTACCTGAAATTATTGCCGTTTCATCAAGATTAAGAGTTCCACTTTGAATGTAAATTGCTCCACCTTTTTGATGTGCGATATTATAAGTATAATCTTGTAAAACATCTCCAACTAAAATATTACTACCTATAACACCACTAACTAAACTCATTTCACCTGACTTAATATAGATTGCTCCACCATTTTGGGCAGTATTTTGTGAAATAATTCCACCATTCATAGTTAGTTTTCCACCATCTATATAGAAAGCCCCACCATTACCCGTATTATCGACAGTAACAATAGTATTATTATTAGGATTAGTAATTCTTATATCTTCAAAATAATTTGCTTTATTATTTATTATTTGAACATTGTCATTAATAACAACATCTCCACTACTTGCAACATAGAAAAGTGATGCAGAATCATCAACATAATTTCCATCTATAATAAGATCGTTTGAATACTCCAAAGTATTTAATGTTAGTTTACCAAAAACAACAAATAAGAAACCTGTATAATAATTTTCATCTTCTTCAAATCCTCTTGTAATATACTCGTTTGTCTTTGATACTATAACAATATTTTTGCTACTTGGAATTGTAACTAAACTATCGCTAGTAATATAATGTGATTGGATTATTTGTAAAATAACTTGCTTGCCATCAGGAGATTGTTCAACTGCTTCTTTTAAAGAAGCGTAATTAATTAAATTATTTTCATCTGATATATCTGTAACTGTACTTACAACAGCATAAATTATCTTTCCTACCTGTGTAAATGCAGTATTAGTAGCAAAGAACTTCCCTGAACTTGCATATTCTTCTTTCTCAAAAACACCAACTTTGACTCTACCCAAATTTATATCATCAACAATATATAATTTAACTTGATTTTCACCTATGAACTTATCTGAAACTTTTACAACACTTCCACTATTTAAGTAAACATAAGTATCATTTTTATTTATATTTGCAGAGTTAGTAATAGTAAAAGAGTTTTCTTTTGTTCCCTCTTCCAAATAAATTCCTAAACGATAATTATCAATACTTACTTCCTGAGTAGAAACATTAACATTATCAATAAATAATACTGCTGTTTTTGCTACAAAAATGGCTCCACCATTATTTGCAGTATTCTTTAAAATATCAGCACTACTAATATTTAGAGCCTTAGCAATAAATATTCCTCCACCATTATTTTGTGCTGTGTTTAACCTAATAAGTGTGCTTTCATACATTTCAAAATTCAAAAGATTTGTATTGTAAGGAATGTATAAACCTCCACCGTTATTTTGAGCCTCATTATTGCTTATCTCTCCACCATTAAATTTAACATTACCTTGTTCAATATAAATTCCACCACCATTTCCTGAATTTTGATTATTGACATCTATAACTGAATTATTATAGGAAATAATAGAGTAATTTACTTGTAAGATTGAATTGTTATATAGATAAACGCCACCACCTTGTTGAGCAGTATTGTACGCTATCAATGTAGGAATATCATTTTTAGACTTTAATAATACTTCGCCACTATAAATTGATAATCCTCCACCATAAACGGCTGTATTTTGTAAGATATTACTTGCTTTCATGTCAATTACACCAGCATTATTATAAATACCACCACCATAGAAGGCTGTATTTGAAACAACTCCAACATTTGATGTATTATCATTATCCCTCACATCAATAAAATTAATAGTTGCTCCATCATTATATATACCACCACCAAAGTATGCGTAATTTGATGAAATTAAACTTGTATTTTGAAGATATAACAAACCACTCTTAGCATATATTCCACCACCCAAATATTGAGAAACCTGAGTATTTTCAGCAACATTATTATTTGATATTGTACCTACAATCGTAGAAGAAAGAGCAACTTGTTTTAAATTTGAACCAAAGTAAATTCCTCCTCCAAGATAAGCTTTATTATAAACAATAGCACCAGCATTTAAGACTTTAATTATTCCAGCACTACCAACATAAACTCCACCACCTTGTTGAGCAGTATTATAATAACCTTCTTTACCTATATTGCCCTCCCTTATTTGTAAAGTACCACCTTCGACATAAAATCCACCACCATTTAGAACTGCACTATTGTCATAAATTTCGACTTGATTGCTATTTATATTCACAAAACCATTTTTAATATATCCTACTCCTCCATTTTGGGAAGTATTTGAATATATTTTAACAAAAGCAAGTTGAATTGAATAATTTTCGTCAATTATGTCTGTATCAGCATAAAAAACTCCACCTAATTTAGCAGTATTATCATAAATTTGAGTTGATTCATCTAGTTTAATTAGGCCCTGACCTGTTACATAGAAAACTCCACCATTATTTCCTGAATTTGCAAATATATTGCTAGAATAAACATTCAATATGGAATCCTGAATATAAAATACACCGCCATTATTTCCAGAGTTATTATAAATATTTACATTACTCAATGTAACAACTGAACTTGTTGTTATTTTAGCAATTATTCCATCAACTTGTGTATTTTCAGACTGTTTAAATCCATATATAACTAGTCCTTCATTAAACTCAACGGTTGAATTGTCAATTTTAAACAAACTCTCTTTTCTATTTTCATTACCAATAATAGTTATTGTTCCATTTTTAAATAGAGTATCATTCTCACCAACAAAATTTCCACCAAACTTGACATATTTTTGTAAAATTTCAAAAGCATTTTGATTATCAAGGTCAGTTGAAATGGTTATTGTTATTCCTGTTAGTTTATTTAAGTACTTATATGCCTCATTGCTACTATCAACTAAATTAAACGCTGACAAAATAGTAATATTTTTATCAATAGATATTTTAGAATTTATAACTAAATCAGTTTTTATAACTATTATATCTCCATCATTAGAACTATTAATTGCCTCTTGTAAAGAACTAAAATAACCTAAACTTTGTTTAGAAGAATCAAACAATTCTATATTATCTAAAATTACAATATTATAAGACAAATATTTATTTTTTAAAGCACTATCAGTAATGTTTTCTAGAACTAATGAGAATACAACATCTATATAAACAACACAGTCCTTACTATTTGGTATTATACTAGTATTTTTAATTACAGATTCGAAAGAAATAATTGAATATAAAGTTACTGTTTTAAGATGTGTAGCGTTTTTAAAGGCAGTATTAGTTTCATTGTCAGAAGACACGCCTAAAAATTCAATTTCTCTTGAAAGTGAAATTGTTTGTATATTTGAATAACCAAAGGCCTCATCTCCAATACTTTTTGTTACAGTAAAATCAAGTCTTAAAGGTAAGTTTTGACAATTATAAAACGCCCTATCTCCTATACTCTCAACCAAAGTCAAATCAAATTGTTGAGAATTTAATCCTGACATTGTTTTTAGATTTGTACAATTATAAAAAGCGTTATTCCCAATAGAAGTAATACCTAAAATATAGTTAACAGTTGTTAGGCTAGTTACTCCCTCGAAAGAATTATCTGCGATTTGATTTTCATCACGTACTAAAATAGTAGTTAAAGTATTAGGAATCTTGTCTTGTCCACCGAACATAAAACTTAATCTTTGATTTTCGTTTGTTGTAACCTGGTTATCAATTCCTATGAATCCAACATCTAAAATTTTTAGTCCTAAAATATTTTCAAAAGCGCTTTCATAAATTATTTGGACACTAGTTGGTATTGTTAAAGAACTAACATTTGAATTATAAAAAGCATAACTTAAAATACCTGTCAAGTTGTAACTTACATTGTTTACAATAACTTGACTATTTAGTACTACCTCACTATTACTTAAAGAATTAGTAACTAAATAAGTATTTAATAGAAGTCCTTGATTTTGATATAAATAAACATTGGAATATTCATCTACTAAGTAGTTTATGTTTTCACTTTGCATAAACGAAATAGTTTTTAGAGTTGAATTTATAAATGCACCACCAAGAATGTTAATTGATTGTGGAATATTAATAATAGAATTTAAATTAGAATAGTTAATAAAGGCTAGACTATCAATTTGCGTTAAATAGGACATAAATCTTAAATCAAATGAGAATATGTTAGTGATAATTTCATCATTTGAAGAAATTGATACAATATTTTGTCCATAAATTAAAGAGTTTTCTTGATTTATATTTAAAGTATGTTTAGGTAAAACAATGTTAGAATTTGAAGACAAATTTTCTTTTCCAAGTTGACTAAGCGAGTTTATTGCAACCCCATTTGCAACCTCTGTGTAATTAAAGAAGAATGGATTTGTATAATATCCCCAAACAGCATATAAGGTGACATCACCTGAGAGCATAATTTGAGATAAATCTGCTCCTACATAAAATTCAGGAGTTGTTGAATTCTTATCAAGAGACCAACCTAGGAAGTATGCAAATTGACTGTTTACATTAGTATAATCACTATCAGCAATTTCCCAAACATTACCATAAAAGTCAGAATAGACAATTTGAGGAGTTTCAAGACTATTTAACTCATCAGTTTTTACTAAATCTTTTCCAACAATATCAGTTGTACTTCCTATAATTATGTTTGAATAATCAGTATTTAAGTCATAGGTTATTGTATATGTTCCTATTAAAATTGCATAAATGTTAATAATATTATCTTGCTCATTTTGTAACATATCAATTTTTTTAATTAATTCACTAGTTAATAAAATACTTTCATTAAGAGCATATTCAACAACATTAAGGCTTGGATTTATGCTCCAACCTAACAATAAATTTTCATCTGATAAATTACCGTATGTAACAATAGTATTGTTATCATTAAAGATAGAATAGGTATTTTCTCCTTCTACTTTTGTACTTTTTGTCAAACTAGTAAACTCATTTAATTCTTGCCCATCAACTAAGAATCTTATGTTATATTGTTTTGCACTCCAAATTACAAACAATTGCAATTCATTAAAGTTATCAAGAATACAATCAAAAATAATATCTCCATCTTGATTAAAATTAAAATTTTGTTGATTTAAATCGTGACTTTCACTGACACTTAAATAGCCAATTTCAAAGCCAGCATATTCAAAATTCAAATTATCTTTGTTAATTGTTAGTTTCCCATCATCATTAAGTTTAAATTCAACCTGTAAATTACTACTGTTGTTAGAATTTATTACTACCTTTTTATCCAAAAATACAGGATAGAGATTTATTTCTCCGCTGAAAACAAAATTGTAAATAGTTTGATTATCTTGATAAACAACTTCTACTTGTTGCTCGCCTGTTGAATTTGTCAAACTCCAACCAGCAAAATATCTATTCAAAGCAATTTGACCAAATAATTGATTTGCTTGTGGTAGTTGTTTTGAAGAATCATCGTATTTTGCTTCAATAGTTCTAATAATTAAACTTCCATCAGTATTATATAGATTAACTATATATGTATTGCTTTGCCAAACAGCGTATAAAGTAACCTCATTTTCGGTAGTTAAGTTAATAACAGTTAAACTTGTGTCAAATCTATAATAATCATCTCCTGGATTAACTACTTTATTTAAACTCCAACCAACTTGAATGTATCCATCTGCTAAGAATTTACTATTGCTTAAAGTTGCTTCTTGGTCGTAAATAAATACATCATTTGGAACTTCCCCGGTAACTACTTTGTCTCCCATGTTGCTATCATAAATAACTCTATATTCATTAGGAGACCATACAGCGTATAATTTTACTACTTGATTGTCTTCGCCAATCAAATTTAAAGCCTTGTCTTGTACTTTATAATCAGGCTGACTAGATTGTTTATTTAAAGACCAACCTATTAAGTTATATCCAGCACACTCAAATAAAGATTCATCTTCTAGTATTATATATTCATCAAAGTTATAATTATCTATTGTAATTTGTTCTTCATTAACTTCATTTTTTCTATTTGAAACATAAGTAATTGAATATTTCTCTGCCGACCAAACTACATATAAAGTCGTGTTTGATTCAGGCATAATGAAACCTTCTCCATTAATACCATATTCAGCATTTGTATTTGTTTGGGTAGAACTAAATCCTAGAATCTTATAGCCTTTTCTTGAAAGTAAAGAATAAACTTGTTTAAGAGCATCACTACCATAAGTGCTACCATTTTTATCAATATATACACTTAATGAAATATACCCTTCTTCTAAACTGTATTCTATGTCTTCGATTTCGTTAGCCAAATCTTCATTTATTTCAGCCCTTATATTGCCTATTGTTTTAGAATCATTAATCATAACAGTTAAAGTATAGTTATCAACTGACCATTTAGCATAAACTGTTAAATCTTTATAAGGCATTAAACTATTGTCATCTATTATCACTTCTTGATTGTCATCATCTAAGTAATACCAATATAAGAAATCTCTATTTTCAAGTTGTGCTACAACATTTTGTAAAACACTAGTTAGTGAAGTTGTAAACGCTACATTGCAAGTTAAAAGGTTTTCTTGTCTATTAAATTCAAACTCCCCAATTGTGGAAAGTTCACCGCCATTTCCATTTATAATAAGGTCAAAATTTGCTCTACAAATTACAACGCTTTCATTTACTTGTTTAAGTCTAAAACTATTCACTCCTAAGTTTTTAACCTCATCATCTAAATCAAACATATCAATATTTACTATGGATATTGTGCTAAATTTAACAACAGTTAAATCATAATCAGTAGGATAATTTTCGACTAACTCATCTTGATTGTAAGTGACAGGAAGTATTTTTATTACATTATTGTTCGTATTTAAGATAGAACTTACATTAATAATTGCTCCGGAAATAAGTTTAACGATAGAATAAATATTGTGACTGCCTTCTATAATCAATTGCCCACTGACATTGTTATTTCTTGCCTCTACTAAAACATCTCCAACATTATTTAAACTACCAACACTACCTCCTTGAATTTTTAACGAACCATAAGATTGAGAACTAATTGCTCCAACAAATATATTAGAACCATACTTTGCTTGGTTACTAAGCACATCTCCTCCCGTTATTGTAAAGCCACCTCTAATAATGTAGATTCCACCGCCATATATTGATTGGTTATTAGATATTTCTCCATTAACAAATTTAACTTTTTGTAAATTATGATTATAAAAACTATCTCCAACTGCAATTCCACCACCATATGTTGCTTGGTTATTTAAAATATTTGCACTAGTAATAATTAAATTATACTCGCTTAATCCTTCATCATTTCCTGCGACAAAAATTCCACCTCCAAAAATTGACAAGTTAGATTGAATAGAAACCTGTCCATCTAATGTAAGGACTGCACTATTTATTGCTAAATATATTCCACCACCACTAGAATTTTCTAATCCACTTGAAATATTTGAACTAAAATTACCACCATTTACGACGCCATTAAACTTTGATGCAAAGTAAAGCCCTGCACCATTTTGAGCATTATTGTTAGAAACTGTACAATTTTGCATACTGAGTAAGTTTGATGCTATATAAATACCTCCTCCATTTTTATATGAAGTATTTTGATTAATTATAGCATTAACAAATTCAGCATTTCCCTTTGAATATATTGCACCACCATCTAAATAAGATAGGTTATTTGAAATAGTTGAACCATCTAGAACTAAATTACCTTCATTATAAATAGCGCTTCCACTAGATATGGAGGAATTGTTAATTATTTTTACACATTTGTTTAAAGTTAAACTTCCCTCACTTGCTACATAAAAAGCCCCATTGTTAGTTAAAGGAATATAATTGTTATTTAAACTACCATCTTCTAATAATTGATTAGAATTACCATTGATAGTTAATATTGCCTCTTTATTATCTGAATCAAACTCAACATTTGCCAAAATGTAAATAAGTTGACCATTAAAATTCTTTGCTCTATTTAAAGACACATCATTTTTAATTAAAACAGTTACATCTTTATCAATGACTAATGTACTTGAAATTTCAATTGAAGAAGCAACAATAACAAGTTGCTCTCCATCTTCTAAATCTTCAACTGCTTTGTACAAATCGTTATAATAAACTCTATTTTTTACACTATCTGTAATTGAAGGATTAATGATATAAGCTTTAACTTGAATCCAATTGCAATAGAGTTCAAGACTTGTGATATTTGAAATTTGAATTGATGAGTTATTCCTATTGTATAAAATGTCAATGTTTTCTTCATAAATACCATTTGAACCGGTAAATAAACCATCTACTACGTAATCTTGGCGAGTAAAATCTTCAATAAAATCAAAATAGTTAACATATAATTGAGATTGATAAAGAGTATAAACCCAAGAATTTCCTTGTTTTTCTCCCTCATATTTACTAGTACTTTCAGCAAGATTTCCGCCACTAGAATAAATTGTTATATAAACTTCTTGTTCTTCAAAGATGGCAATCAAATAAATGTTTAGATTATTAATCTCAATATATTCAAAAATTTCATTAGAACTTTCCCCACTAGTTGATGAAAGATTGCCGGTACTAAAATCTTTTACATTAAACTTTTGATTAGGGTTATAAACAATACCTGTATAAACAAAGTTACTATTTTCTTTATATGCAACTTCCCATCCTACAAATTTCATATATCTTAAAGTAGGACTATCAAGAGTTAAATCTTGGTTGAAATCAACAATTATTTGGTCTTCTTTTTGTGTACTTTCTTGTTGAGTAACCTTAATTATTTTATAATCTTTTTCACTCCATTGAACAACCAATGTAGTTATATAAATAGGTAGAGAACTTGTTGAAGTATAAACGGCATAAGTACCTTCTTCCAAATAGTAATTTGCTTTTTCATAACCTGGTTTAACTCCGGTAATATCATTTAAGAAAGAAAGAGAACCTCTTAAATGTAAATTGTTAATTTTTAACAATCCACTACCTTCAACTTCAATAGTTTCATTATTTAATTGGTCATCAAATACAATTTTTCCACCATTTGGGTCTATATAAATTTCTTTGGCAATCTCTTTTATTACTGCAAAATAATACCCATCTTCAAAAACCGTATTTAAACAATAATCAAGTAGTTCTCCCTCTCTTACAAGATTGAAATATTTTAAATTTTTATTAATCATATCTTGTGTATTAAATCTAATTACTTTTGTATTTTGTGGAGTTTTTTGCGAGTCTTGTGGATTGTTGTAACTAAAAATAATATTTATTACATTATCTTCTAACAAAGCAGAACTTAAATAAGACGTTACACTAAAATAAGCATATTGATTTGTAAATATATTTTTTACAAATGAAGTTCCGCTAAGATTTAAAGCATTTCTTGGAGTGTAATTATTCACTTTATCTTTCAAATAAACATTTCCATAAACAACTGTTGAATTAAGATTTAACACAGCATTTTCATCTACAAAAATATCATAAGTTAAATCGTCACTATTGTTTTTTTGTAAACAAATACTTAAATAATTTAATGTTAAAACCTTGTCTATACCTAAGTATATTTCTTTACCATTTTTATAACCTGAGGACGATGGCTCTATATCATTTTCAAAAATTTGACCGGCACTAATATCACTTTCTTTGTTCGAATTGTAATAGATTGCACCTCCATATTTAGTTGCTTTGTTTTGAGTGATTTGTACCTCTTGACTATTTATTTGAAGAACAGATGAACCATTTAAATAGATTGCTCCACCAGAATTAACAGCAGAATTATGTGAAATAGAGCAACTATCTAATAAGGTTAAACTACTATCGCCATCTACATAAACGCCTCCACCATTTAAATCTGTTGAATTATTTTCAACGACACCTGAAAGCATAAGAGTAGTATTAATAGCATAAATAGCGCCACCATATGTTTCAAATTCTTGATTATTTGAACCACTTACACTGCAAATATTATTAGATAATGTAACCCCAGCCTTTATTGTACAAGAGGAATTTGAAATATATAGGGCTCCACCTTTTAAAGAACTGTTGTCAGAAATTAAAACCTTATCAATTATTATATTTGCATTTACAAAATATAAAGCGCCACCATTATTACCACTATTGTTGACAAATGAGAAACTTCCATCAATTAAAACCTGTCCTATTGCATAAATTGCGCCACCCTGACCAGAAAGAACTTGATTGTTATCAAAATAAGCGTATGAAATAGTCAAACTAGATTGACTATAAATAGCGCCTCCTTGACTAGACTTATTAGAAATAAAATTACCATTGTTAATTTCTAATTTAGAAGTTGTAAAAATAGCACCACCTTTACTAGATTGATTTTCAGTAAAGTTTAATGAATTAGACAAAATTAAATTAGATTTAGAATAAATAGCGCCACCCCCAGCGTTTGCAATATTTTTAACGAATTCAATATTGTTTAATTTATAATCTGCAATATTAGAATCGAAATAAATTGCTCCGCCATTTTCAGCGTTGTTTAAATTAAAGACGACTTTGTTGTCTTCGGTTAAACCCTCTATAAACACACTTGAATTGCTTCCTGCATAAATAGCGCCTCCTGAATTAGCAGAATTTGAATCAAATAATATAGATTTTAGGCCATCATTTGAGACTTTTAAAACAGCCTCATTTCCAACATAAATTGCTCCGCCATTAACAGCGTAGTTATTATTAAAGTAACTTCCCTGTACTTCATACGAACCTAAAACTGTAACTGCTCCACCTCTATTAGTAATACTATTTAAAAGAGTAGAATTTGTAAAAGTAACATCTTTTGTTGATACAAAATCACCATTCTTTTCAACCAAAACAAGACTATTTTCAGCATTATTTCTACTTCCATTGAGTTTAATCTCTACTCCGGAACCACCAAGTGTAAATTTGTTTTCTACAACTCTAAACATTGGGTTTTTAAGAGAACTAAAATTTTCAGAAAAATCAAACCTAACTGAAACATTATTTCCTTCAATAGTAAGCCTTATATTTTGATAAATTTCAATTGTTTGCTCTATTGGAATAACAATTTCGTTGTTAGTTGAAAGTAAAGTTGAACTTAGTGTTTGAACTTCCTGTAAATAATAATTTGCAATAATAACAATATGGTATTCAGCAAGTGAAATGTCGATATTGTTATTATTAACATCATAGAAAGCATCTAATAAATTGGAATAATATCTAGGCAAGAATCCTGTTGATGTTTTTACTCCATTTTCAATATAACAAACAGCCTTGGCCCATTTTGCAGTAAAAATATGTTTGCCATTAGAAGATTCAGTAATAGTATATATATCTCCCAAATCATAAGAGTTATTATCTAAATCGCTAAATCCAATTAATTCATAACCATGTTTAAAAATGTTATAATTAATATCATCATAAACGCAAGTATAATCACTTGGTAATTGTATTTCTTGACCGACATATCTAGAAAAAGAAATTGTATTATTTTCATCAACAATAATTTGAATTTGCTGACTAATCTTTTTAAAACCTATTTCAAAAATTAGATTTCTTGATTCACCACAAGTAATAACAAAATTGTTATCATTATTAATAACAAATCTATCACCAAGAGTATAATATTTGCTACTATAAATTGAAAGATAGTCAAATTCATAACCATCTGGTCTATAAAGCGACCTTAAACTATATTGTAACCCATTGTATGTTACAACATTGTCAATTACAGAATAAGATTGATAATCAATCATAACAGAAATAGGGTAAAGTTTAGCACTATCGCTAGGAGAATAAGTATAACCATTTTCATCAACAGGTAAAACTTGGAAAGCAGATGAATCACTTTCAATGTAGAATTTCACGTTATCAACAATAAAAAAGTTATACCCAAAGTTAGCATCATATTCTATTTTGTATTGATTGTCATTGTATTCAATATATTCCTCATTAATTGTTAAAATAGAAACATAACTAGCAAAAATACTAGAATTCAACTTTTCTAGTGTAATAATTCTATACTCACTATTATAATTTTGAACACTTGATAAATTATTTAAAAATGTATTGTTTACAGGTTGGTTATTAATTGTAAAATCTATATTTTCCTCAAAAGAATACATATAAGAAATAGTATATTTTACAGGTTCCCAAACTGCATATAAATAGATATTGTGAGGAGGAATGACTCCATTAAAAGACTGCAAATGATTAATAAGATTTTCAATATAGAAAAAATTCTTACCTTTTTGAGTGCTACCTATATAATCATAAATTTCAATTAAATCTCCACCATGATATTCACAGCAAATATTAGTAAAATCTAAAATTAAGTTTCCATCAACATCATCTTGAATAAAGTAACTCCAACCTATAAAATTATAACCTGTTCTAATAGAAGAATATGAATTTATTTGACTAAGAAGTTCATCATTAATGGACTGACCATAATTAATAGTTAAAGGTAAAGGTAAATTAATCACGCTATTATCTTGACTTATGTCATTGAATCTAATTTCATAATCTCTATAACTTAAAACCAAAGCAAGTTGATTTTCATCTGCAATAAGTACAAGTGTAGGGTCATTAATAGAGAATAAGTTACTATTATTAGAATTTTGCATAAAAGAATCAAAGAATTCTTTTGATGTAAATTTTATAACAGGACTACCTATTAAATATTTACCATCATTTGGAATTACAATTTCTATTTTAGAAGCATTTGTATAATTTAATGTTGATATTTCTAAATAATTGTAATTTAATCCATCGGCAGTTTTTCCTAAATAAATTCTAGGGCCTGGTCTAATTTGACCTGAGCCTAAAATAGTGAAAGTTCCCAAATTGTGTATAGTTGTATTAAAACCATTTAAATACAATTGGTCAATGTCAAGATAACCTAATTCGACAGTTCCTAAATTATATATTCCATCACCCTGACCTAAACCATACATTGTATTTCCACTTATGTAACCACTTTCCAAAACAGCATAACCATTTTCTCCCACATAAATTGAGCCCCCATAGTATGCTCTATTTCCCTTTCTTTCGGTAATAGTTTCATTAACTATGTAATCTTTTAGTTCTTCTAAGGCTACTTGTAACTCGGTAATTTGTTGTTGTAACTCAACCGCTTCTTGACTAGAACCCTGACCACTTTCTTGTAATTGTCTTAATTGCTCTTGTAATTCATTTAGTTGTTTAACTCCTTTTTGATAAGCAGATAATTTACCGTAATCACCAATCACTTGATTGTCATACATTAAATTACCACCTTGAATAATTACCTTAGCAATAGGGTTTTCTTGTCCATCTTGCAAATCTTCAACTTTTTGAGCATCAACATAAATAGCACCACCATAAGTAGCAAAATTTTCATAAATCCAAACGCTTTCCTTAATAACAAGTGTACCCTTGCCAACATAAATAGCTCCACCTTTATCACTTGGCAAAGCATTATCGCCAGCAGACAACATATTTGCATGAAAAGTAGTAAAATTAATTTCTGATTGCAAACTAGAATTATAATAAATAGCACCACCATAGATAGCATAATTAGTTTGGAACAAATTTCCAATCATCTCAATATATTCTTGATTTATTACAACACCACTTTCAATTTTTTCGTTAATAATTTCTTCTACTTGACTTGTAATACCAATTTTTAATCTTACATTTTCATCAACATATATGCAAGACCCATACTCAGCAATATTTAATTGGAACTTACTATAATAAATCTCAGTATAGTTTTCCTCTCCACCACTACCTAAATAAACTGCACCACCTTTTCTACCTTCAACATTCATAGGCAAGCCGTTATTGTAAAACATTAGAGCATTTATTTTTAAATTTTTACCTTCAAAATAAATTGCTCCGCCTTGCAATGCAGAATTCCCAATAAATTTACCTACTGTAACAGCTGTAATAGTTTGAGATTGTCCGTTATTAGTTGAGTCATCATCGTTATTAACCATTTCAAGAGTTAGGTTTGCCCCACCGAAAATAGCCCCTCCTTTATCAGCATAAGCCATGTCGTTATCATTTATCAAATAGAAACCATTTGTATAAAATTCACAATTATCAAGAACAAACTTAGTATTATCTGCGAATATACCTCCTCCTAATTTTGAATAATTACTTTGTATTGAAGATTTTTTAAGATTGATAGAATTTGTATCATCTAAACCATTTGCATATAAGAATCCACCATGACTGCTTGCTTTATTCTCTTTTAAAGCATATAAATAATCAGTAGTAAAATTAAAACTGCAATTATATGAATAAATTGCTCCACCTTGTCCTAAATTTGTTTCATTTATAACAGTTGTATTGGCTTGATTTAAACTGAATGAAGTATAATTTATGTAATTTTCGTTATTTGATTGGCAATCAATAATAGCAATCGCACCACCAAAAGAAGAATATTGACTTGTTACAATATTATTTTCAAAGACACAAGCATTAATATTAATGATGGTATTTTGTGCAAAAATTGCGCCGCCATAAACTTCACTTATAGAACTAGTAACACTGTTATTTGTAAAATTTACACCATTTAGTATTAAATTTCCATCTTCAATCCAAATGACTCCTCCAACGACACCAAAGTCCACTTTCTCATCATTTCCACCATTCAAATTGTTTATGAATTGAACATTTGAGTTTACTTGTAAATTTCCTCCAATAACCTTTATTAGTGAAGTGCTATTTCTAGACTTTCCATCAAAAATAAAACTGTAACCGTTATTAGAAGTAATTTGTAAACTACTACCCTGTTCAACAACAAATAAATAATCAGTGAACTCTTGACCTCTTTCAACAGTTTTGTTGCTAGAAATCGTATCTTCTAAACCTAAAATATATTTAAATCCTGATTTAACTGTTGTTTTTGCACTGTTATTAGAGATGACAAAATTACTTTTATAATCAATAATAACCACCTCAACCAATTTAGATTGTTGAATAATCTCATCAAAACCATTTTCTGTTGGGGCATTAATCACACTATTAGCATAAATTAAACAACTTTCAAATGAAGTAAAGTATTTATTTAATCCATTATAGTAACCTTTAATATAACTATCTGCATTTTCCCATTTTACATAAAGTACTAATTCGTAACCATTCTCAGTTGAAACAATATCGTTATCATTTAAAGTAATTTCATTATCAACAAAAGAATCACTTAAATTAGAATTTTTAGAATACGCAACGGCAACATAGTCCTTTAGATACATATGGTCTAATTTTGGTAAAGAAATAGTTTCTAGTAAAATACCTGCACTCTCTAAAAATACTCCCGAACTATCTCTTTTTAAACCGTTTGCATCATCTCCAAAATACTTATAAGAAGTTATTTGTTCATTGCCAAAATATGTTTTAATAGTTACATTAGCAAGTTCCCAAATAGAATAAAAATAAAAATTGACCTGACTAATTTCACTATCATACTCATTTAAAATATAACTTAAATCCCCATCTTTATCTAAACTAAAAGAGTAACCTTGACTAAATTCATAACTCTTATTGCCAACATAAATTCTCCAACCTGAAAACATATGATTTCCATTTGTCCACTTATCAATTATTAAGTTTTCTCCCGTTCCCTTTGTTGGGAAAGTAATACTTTCTTGATACATAGCTCTACTAACGTATTCAACAGCATTATCTCCCGTTACTTCATCTCCATCTTTTTGTTTAGCAGAAAATATAAAATTATATTGAACAGGTTGCCAAATGGCGTATAAGGTTTCACTATTTATTCCCTGTAAAACATAGTAATCTTCATATCCTTGTTGATTAGTTGGTGTAATTAAGTGCGCAGTTCCATTTTCAAGTTTTACTAAATAATCTTGATAATCAACACAATTATTTGACCAACCTAGGAATACATAACCATCTTTTTTAGGTCCACAATCTATTGTATAATCCCACTTTGGAGGTAATAAAACCCTATATCTCCCTTCAAAAACTTCAGCAAACTTAATTGGAATATTAGGACTTTTATTATATAAACCACCATTTAAATTGAATGTAACAGTAACCTCGTTGTAATATGCGAAAAAGTTAATTACAGTTAAGTCATCTCCAAGAACAGTATAACCGGTAGATGAATAAATACCGTTTTCATCTCCCCAGCCTGTAAATCTTAAATCTTTAACTAATGAAATTTCATTAAATAGTTCTGGTGAAATAGTTTCTCTATAACTAAACTTTAAAGTAACTGCTCTTTGTTCAATCTTTTTATAAAAAACAGTTCCATCTTCATAAGTTAAACTATCGTTAAATGGTATAAATTCTCCCTCATTAGTTTCATAATTATATTGATAAACATAATTGTCACTAGTAGGAGTTTCGCTATTTGATAGTTTTACATAACCAAAACTTTTATAATCTAAATCACTATCACTGACGACAGAATCACTGACAGAAATTTCATTTCCATCTTCTACGTAAAAAACAACATATCTATCATTTGATACCCAAGGCAAATCAATTACATTTGGACTTGTAGAACTTACAGTAATAATTTTTTGCTCCTGTTGTGGCTCAATGTGATAATTTGTTTTAGTAAAAATAGAATATAAATTATTACCAACAGCAAAATTAGCATTTGCGTATGAGTAAGCAAACACTTCTTGTTTAACAACAACTAAATTATTTTCCAAATCATCTTTATTAAGTTTAATAATATTCCATGTATTTTGATTACTATCTATAAAAGTATTAGAACAATCTTCAGTATTATAACAATCTTCTTTAATTTGAGTATTTTCTAAATTAATTTCAACTTTAAACTCGTTGTACATTGCAACAAATTCAAATATGTAAACAAAATTTCCACTGCTATCTGGCTTTAAATCAGTCTCAGGTGAAGACAACTTAAATGTAATATTTTCTCCTCTCAAAGCATACATTCTTTCTGGATTATCACTTAAAGCCCAGCCTGCAAAAGAATAAGTGTTATCCTTAACTTCTTTTACTATTTTATCTTCTTGTAAACTAAAAACTTCACTTGGTTTAAAACCTGCTAATATTTGGCTATACTTAATCTCTCCCAACAGGACATAGTTTCCGTCTTGCAAATCGCAAACTAGTTGTGGACTGTTTGAATTGTATTTACCACCATTTAAGTTAAAATGAATATCAAAATATACTTCCTCCCAAACAACACTAAGCGAAATCAAATTATTTTCAAAATCATTTGATGTAAAAAATCCATTTGGAATTATAGAAAAAGTAAGAACATCTTCAAAAGTATAAACATTAGAAGTACTTGTTTGAGTATTAGTATAACTAATTCCAGCAGGAACAAAGTAGGTGTTATTTGAAAATACAAAAGTTGTAATAGATAGATCATGTCTTTCTAAAAGATTATTAATTGATGTTTTTTCATCATATTTAAAATTTAATTGTAGAGTATCATCTAGACCTTGATTTTGTAAATTAGTAAGTGTTAAAGAGTATTCAACTTGTTGCCAAATTGGATATAAAGAAATTGTTGCACCATTTTCTGTTGTAAAATTATATGCAAATGGTTCAGTAGTAATGTTATTACTAAAATAGAAAGAATTCTCGCTATTAGCATTGTTTATATTTTTTTCGGTGGACCAACCAATTTGTTTCCAACCAATTAAAGAAAATTCATCTCTTAAAGTTGAAGCAACTCCGTAAGACATTTCAGTACTTATTTCTCCGCTAAACTGAATTTGCCCTGTTGCATCAAATGAGTAGCCATTAGCAATTTGAGGAACAGCCAATTCGTAATTAACATTATATTTATTAATATCCCAACTAATTGAGAAATAAATTTCAAACGCATTTTCACCGTTCCACAATTTATCTAAGTTAAGAATATTTGAATTAATTTCAACATTAGAAATATTAAAAACTTCTGTTGAAGCATAGTAATTATAACGACCTTTTTCAAAATCAAAAACGCCATCGCTTTCATTGTAATTACATAAATAAATATAACTAAAATTAAAACCTGCGTAAACGGGAGATGGAAGTTTACTAAACTCTAAAACATCACCAATATGCAAATCTGAAACAACTAATTTTTTGTTATTATCTTTTAAAGATAAACTATAATCACCGGTTTGTTCAAGACTTATATACTTTCCATCACACAAAGAACCAATATAAGATTGAGAAGCATCAATTATTATATTAATTTCTTTACTAACCCACTCTACATTTAAATTAATATTTTTGTTTGGCATAATAAAACTAGTTTGTTCAGGAGAAAGTTCAATATCATTTGTAGTAAAATGACTAAAATCATACAACCTATAATTTCTTTCTTGAATAAACTTATCATCTTCGTGATATGCTCTATTTGAATCAAAAATCTGTTCATCTAAAATAAATTCTTCATTATATTTACATTGATAAGTTAAACTAGAAACTTGGCTCCCATCTTCTAACTCGTACATTCCAGAGCCCAAGTTAATTGTAACGTTAAATAATTTTGCTTTCCATACAACCGTGAATAAATATTCTGATTTAAAAATGATATTTTGCTCAATAGGATTAAAAATATCATCAAGCAAATATGTGTTTCCAAATTCATCTTCTAAATAGTCGAATTCATATCCGACATTGCCATCTTTTCTATCAGGCAAAGTAAAGACAGAATTAAACTTTAAGTCTTCTCCATAAGCAAAGGCATTGACTATTTGTGTAATAGTAGTATCACTTTCATCAATCAAATTATCATTCGAGTTTATTTTAATAGATATTTCCTCGCCCTTCCATTGACAATAAATATTGACAACACCATCTATAATAAAGAATTCACTACTGTTTACATTAAAGTTTACTTTTTCATAAACTTTTCCACCTGTACTTTCTGATGTGAAAGCGTAAATAGAGTAATGTTCTCTTTCAAAATTAACATAATAATTTTCAAAAGTAAGAACATTTCTAATTAACCCGCTTTCAGGTGAAAAAGTAAGAGTGTCGTTTAAATTAACTGTAAAACTTGTAAATTCTATATTTTCACTTAAATTTGAATGAATTCTAAATTCAATTTGCTGAATCCAATTCACATCAATAATAACTCTATCCGAAGTAATTGCTGAAATTAAACTATTAGGAGAGTAATTTTTATTATTAAGAGTGTAATTTTTTAAACTAAAACCATTTTTAATTAAGTAATCATTAGTTGGCAATCTTAAACCATACTCGCCCTCTGGTCCAACATAAGCAGTAACAATTAATTTTGAATTATTTAAAGTAAAGTCTTTTATAGTTTTACTGTTTTCTTGATAAAATGATTGCAAATCTTGATTAATTCCATTGTTGTAAAATGCAGAACCTTCAATATTAAAAATAAATTCCTTAGTTAATCTTATCCAAACAGCATACAAGTTTAATACATAACTGACGTTATCTCCTTGAACAACCTTGTTAAGATTTATTTTACTATCTAAACAAATCTCTTTTGTTGAAATAACTTCTAAATTAATTGATGAAAAACTCCAACCAGAAAGTTCAAAATAAGGCACACTGAAAGGACTCTCAGTTAATAATAAGTAGGTATCAGAATATTTTAAATCACTAACCTCATATGTTTTGATAATAGAATTTTCATTATTAACATTATATACAACTTTAACATCACACTTTTCATAAACTGCATACAAAGAAGTTCTTAAATTAGGGACAACAAAAACTGTCGTAGAATCATAAAATTCCTTATCTCCCAAATCATCTTTTGAATTAATTATATTATTTTGAATGGAAGTTGACCAACCAATAAAATTAAAACCTTCCATACTTGGCAAAGAATTTTGTTTACTTAGATTTTTATAAATATCATTTAAATTATTAATTTCTTCCAAAGCGTAAGATTCAAAATACAATTTACCATATTCAAAATCAGCGCCATTATAATTTAAAAAAGTTATTCTAACTTTTGCTTTTACCCAATTTGCAAATAAGTTTAAATTATAATTAATTTCTAAATTTTGAGATATAACATTTAAAGATTCATCTTTCCATCCCTGAGCAATATAGGCATCATTATCTTTCAAAACAAAATAATATTGTTGTAAATCTTGCAAAGTCAACTCTTGACCACAAAAATATTTTTGCTCAAAATCTAAATCAGTTGAATCAACTTTTCCACTTGGTGTGTAATGAGAAACGACTTCAAAACTCATGCTTGAATCAAAGGCATTAAAAGTTACATTTGCACTAAATATAAAGTATAAAACAAGTGATTTAGATGAAGAATTACCATAGTTAAGTAAAATATCTTCAACATTAATTAAAGTTACTTGATTACCTAAAAGATAAAAATTTTCCTCATTTTGCAATAAATTGTCAACATCTTTACTAAACCATAAACCCTCGAAATTTGTGTTTTCTCTATCAAAATCTCTACCAAAACTTAAATCAGGTAAATCAAAAACTACTTGATTAGAATTGTAATCAACTACAATAGGACTAAGTTGTAAGCCCTCATATAAACTTGCACCATTCAAGTCTAAGGTAATTGTTAATAATTCTGTCCAATTAACAATTAGATTAATATAACCACTTTCATCTTCCAAATTTTCAAATTCTTGCGAAGTTCCATTTCTCTTAAACATTAGATAACAATTACTATCTTCCTCATTAATATATGATGAGCCCAATGAATTTTCAAAAGAGATATTATTAAATCTATAACCAAGTTTATTAAAACCAAGATAGGCAACTTGTTTACCTACTTGATTGTCAAAAGAAGAAAAATTAGAGGAGTAAATAAAGTAGTATTCATTCCCATCATTAATCAATCTTGCCCCTAAATCAGTAAAGTCCTCAGCAATATTTGAATCCCAACTCCCACCATTAAAAGAGATTTTAAGTGAATAATCTTTCTCTTCCCAAACGACATAGAAGTTTATAGCCTCATCACTTTCAGTTAAATCGCTATCAACTATAAATTTACCTGACAAATCACTATCTAATGAAGCAAAAACAGCACTACTGTCAAAATCAAATTCACTACTTACACTCTCAAAAGAATACTTTAATTTTGTTGCAACTTTATACCTGTTTTCGCTTAAAGAGTTATATTCATTAATAAATGATTTTTTTGAACTTTCCAAAGCCTGTTGCAACAAGGTAGATATAGAATACTCTTTACCATATTCAAAAGAAGTCGTTAAAGTACCATTCTCACCTTCTTCATCAATAAAGTTTAATTTATATTTTTTTCCTTGCCAATTAGCATTAAAAACAAGGTCTTGTGTAACATAAATAACATCTCCTGCATTTACAATATCATTAGTTTGAACATTTTCCCAACTTGTAAAAGTAGAGTGTGGCATAGAAAATCCAAAATCTGTTATATTAGGCATTGTAAAGGCATACTTATTTTGGTAATTTTCAACAGTTTGCAAATCAACAACCCCAACAAAATCGGTATTTAGATATACATTTTCAATAGTATAATTAGATTGATTTCCATTATTTGCATTAAACTCTATATTTTTTGTCCATTGCGTATAGATTTTATAAACAAATCTATTGTTTAATATTTGCATTGTTTTCTTTGGGTCAGGAATCTTAATTGTTATAGATTGCCCATTGAAAAACATTGCATTTTCATCATCATAAAAATAATCTACCAATTTATCATTATTAGATGGTAAATTTCCATTTTGCGAAGACAAGACAACTTCATTTATTCCACTACTTTTACTTACAATCATTTCAAAACTTGGTTTACTTAGATTATCAGAGTATATTTGCAATAAAATATCTTTATATACCCAATTACCAACAAAATTTAATCCCTCATTAATATCTCCTAAACTATCGCTAACCATAAATGTTGAAGAAGGCGAATAAACATTATTATTTATCTCCCAACCATTGAATTGAAATAAAGAATTAGAATATGTATAGTTATTTGCAGGCAAAGTGAAAGCGTAGTTATTAGTAACATAAAAACCGGTTGGAGTAAAACCAGAAACATCACTATCAATAGTGCCTTTTTCAAAATTAACTTTATATCTCATTGCATAAATTTCAGTCCTATTTGAACCAAAATCATAAAACTGCTTATCATCACTAGCATCAATTAAGTCTTCTTGGTCAGCAATTTGATTTGTTGCAAAATAAGTAAAAGTATATCCATCAAAGATATCTTGTGGCAAAATAAAGTAACCTGACCTATCTGCGTAAATAAATTTAACCGTACTTCCCGTAGCGTCTAAATTAACAACTAATGTATCTGCAATAAACCAAATTGCATATAAAGTAATTTGATTATTTATAGTCAAATTTTGATACTCAAAATCATAAACAACATTTGAGTTGTTTTTTAAAGCCCAACCTGACAAGTGATAACCTGTTTTTAAGACAAGAGAAGAAACATCTAAAATGGAAATTTGACTTCCATACTCAACATCTTCTAAAACATAAAAGTCCTCACTACCATTATTATATCTTCCACCATTTAGCATAAATGTAACATCATACAAGCAAATTTCCCAATCTATAAAAATTTGTTCAAGATTTTTATTTATAACTAAATTTTGATTTTGATTAATAACATTTTGACTGTCATTAAAGTTTAAAAACTTATAACCTGTCTTAACAAATTCATTAGAATATAACATTAAGGAATTAGATAAATTATAAATTGAAAAGTCAACATACGAACTATTATTTGTGAAAGTGTAATCATAATCAAAATAAATTTCAGTACCATACTCAACGACAACTTCTTTATATTCAGAATCATTGTCATAAGAATTAATCTTAAAAGAAACATCATTACCTAGCCATATACAGTCAATAAATAAATTAGATTCTTGTGAAATAATATTATCAACTACAAAATTGTCAAGTGCATTATAGTTTAAATTATTTGAAGAATATGCTTGTAATGTATAATTAGTTCTAGACAAATTAGGTAAAGTAATTTGAGAGCCTTGAATCAAATTAGAAATTGTAATAGTTTTTTCACTAGAATTAAATACTGTTGTTATATCATTAGCCTTATCATAATTGTAGCCATCTTGTAAACATAAATCATATACAAACAAACTTGCTAAATTATCTAAATTAGAAATTAAATCTAATTCATCATAATTTAAGTTAACAACAACACTATCAAAAACTTTTTTATAAACAGCATATAAAATAATAGCACCTCTATTGCTATCATAATATTCAGAATCAAATCCGCCATCAAAAATTGTATTTATGTTAGCAATCTTTCCTGTCAAATCTGATTTAGTATTAAATCCAACAAGAGCGTAACCATTCTTATTAAAAATTGACAAATCTCCATTAAGAATGTCATTTAATGATTGAGCATTTCCGGCGTTTACTTGTGTGGAAATTAGGACGTTACTATTATTAATATCGTAAATCCTAATAGGAGTTAACATATCTTCCCAAATAGCGTAAAAAGATATTTTTGTTTGGTCATTTAAAAAATCTCTATTTATAATCTTTGTTGTATTGATATATTTAGGAGAATTTTCAATTTCTTGCAAATTTGTAACATTACCATCATTATCAAAAATAGGCTTTACAGTTGTCCAATAAGCAAATTGATGCTTATTTAATCCCGTTGAAACAGTTCCTGAGATGTCAAGGAAACTTTTAAAGTCAAAAGATTGATTATAATCTAAATGTTTTACATAAACATTTTCTTCAAAATCTTGGTCATATTCATTTTGCACATATTCGTAATTAGTATTAAATTCAAGCGTAACTTTATTAGGAATTAAGTTGACTACAACTACCATATCTCCTTGTGGAGTAACAAACAAGTCATTTAATTCATAATCTTCAATCAAATCAAAATTTAAAAGAGAAAAGTTATTTATAGAATAATATGCATCTAAAAACTTAGCATATTTCTCTTTTGTAACAGTTGTTTGATTTAACTTTCCCGATTGCAAGTTATAAAGAGTTGTATATTCCAAATCTTCATTGTCAAAATCTAATAAAGAGTTAACAAAATTTTTATCAAGCAAAACATTATCACTATTATCAAAAAAAGTAGTAGATACTGTGTTTAAATAAATGTATTCATTTTGCTCATCTTCATATAAATTTTTAATAACAAAAGTAGTGCTTACTTCGCTAGCAGAATAACTAGCATAAAGAGTTAAATCACTTGTTAATTTTTTAGGTGTATATCTTGTTCCATCTTCGTAAGTCCAGCCCTCAAACTTTAATAATATTTTTTCAGGGTCCGTAAGAGAATATATGTCGTCAGGTTGCTGTGGTGTAAACAATGTGTTTGAATTAACTTCAACAGATTCAACATCAACAATCCAATTTTCAAAACTAACAGTAAACTTACTATCATCTTTTTTAAATAGCAACGCTAGTGTTGTACCAATAATAGCAATTAAAGAAATAACAACTCCCAAAATAATAAACTTCTTACTTCTTTTACCCTTAAATTTTTTATCATTATTATTTGGTGGATTTTGAGAAGAACTAGGACCTTGACTTAGAGTTGAATTTTGAGGACTAGAAAAATTAGAACTAATATTTTTATTAGTTCCATTTAAACTCCCATTAACTGTTTTATTAATATTTTGAGAATTTAAATTATAAGGATTTTTATTTTGATTATTGGTAAAATTATTCCCAACATTTTTATCTAAATTATTATCCATTTATAGTCCTCCTTAGTATTATTGCACAAGGTAAAAAAAATATTTTAAAAGTAAATAAATTATGTAAAATTTTTATATAAAAATTTTAACATAAATACCTATATAAAACAAATAAAATAATAAAAAAATTTTTACAAAAATATAAAAAAATAAATAAAAAAAAATATGATAATAATTCATAGAAGTTGTCAACATTTTTTAAAAAAATGTGCATAACTTATTTCAATTTAAAGTAATAATGTATTGAAGATTAAATAAGATTATTAACGACCGAACAGTCGGTTTAATAATTTTTATACTAACTTTAACCTTTATATTAAAACTAGTAATAAAAAAAATTCTATCCACTTTTTTAAATTTCATTTTTATATGAAATTAATATACAAAAATATTTTAAAAAACAAATAAGATAATCACGCTTGATTTAATAAAAATTACAAATTTGATATATAAAACTTAAACTAGAAATTTAGTATAAATTTTACTTTACAATATAGTTAGTAAAAACTTATTTAATACAAAAAAACAAAAAAATTTTTTTATTGATTTTATAAATACATTTATTTTATAAAAAAACACTAATTTTTTAAGAAAAAAATTAATTTTAGAATTGACTTTCTATTTTCTTTGTTAGATAATGGATAAGTTTAAAAACTATTAAAAAAGGAGATTTATATGGTCAAGAAACTTTCACAAAGCATAAGAGAATATAAAAAACCTGCTATATTATCAATAATGTTCACTAGCCTTGAAGTTATTATTCAAACTCTTTTACCTTTAATCGTTGGGCAAATAATTAATGAAGGTATTCAAAATAAAGATAAGAATTTTATAATTTCTCTTGGTATAGTTTCTATTTTAATAATAGCTTTTTCTTTATTATTTGCTTACTTTGCAAATGTATTTTGTGCAAAAGCAACTATCGGTTTTAGCAAAAATTTAAGAAAGGATATGTTTTATAAAGTACAAACCTATTCATTTTATAATATTGACAAAATATCAACATCTAGCCTTATAACAAGACTTACAACCGATGTTACAAATGTTCAAAATGCTTTTCAAATGATAATTCGTATTTTAATAAGAGCACCTCTTACATTATTCTATACAACTATCTTAACATTTGTAATAAATTGGGTTATGGCTTTAATCTTACTCGGCGCCGGTTTATTCTTATCGGTTTGCATAATATTAATTATAAGAAAAGCACATCCATTATTTGAGAAAGTAATTAAACAATATGACACTCTTAACACTGTTGTTGAAGAAAATATTAGAGGCGCAAGAGTAGTTAAAAGTTGTGTTAGAGAAGATTATGAAGAAAAAAAGTTTAATACAATTAGCGAAAAAATATTTAAGAATTTTACAAAAGCAAGAAGAATTGTTGAATTGTCTTCACCTGTTATGCAGTTTTCAATTTATGCCTCAATGATTTTAATTTCATACTTTGGTGCGCAAATAATTGTTAATAGTGGAGGAGTGCAATTGAACACCGGAGATTTAACTTCCCTATTTTCTTATGGAATGCAAATCTTAATATCTCTTATGATGCTATCATTAGTTTTAATCAACGTTACAATAGCAAAGCCAAGTGCAGAAAGAATTGTCGAAGTTTTAAATGAAGAATCTCAAATTCAAAATTGTGAGCATCCTATCAAAGAAGTTGAAAATGGAGATATTTTATATGAAGATGTAGGATTTAGTTATGAAGGAGACATTTCAAAACTTTGTCTAAAAAATATTAATTTACATATATCTTCTGGAATGACTGTTGGTATTTTAGGCAACACAGGTAGTTCAAAGACAACATTAATTTCATTAATTCCAAGATTGTATGATACAACGAGTGGCAATTTGTATGTCGCAGGAAAAAATGTAAAAGACTATGACATTAAAACTCTTAGAGATAATGTAGCACTTGTACTACAAAAAAATGTTCTATTTTCAGGTACAATTAAAGAAAATCTACTTTGGGGAAATAAACACGCAACAGATGAACAAATAAAGAAAGCCTGTGATATTGCTTGCGCAAGTGAATTTATTGAAAAATTACCAAATAAATATGACACCGTTGTTGAACAAGGAGGAGCAAATTTTAGTGGCGGACAAAAGCAAAGAATTTGCATTGCAAGAGCAATTCTAAAAAATCCTAAAATATTAATCTTAGATGATTCAACAAGTGCAGTAGATACAAAAACTGACAGCATAATTAGACAGGCGTTTAAAACTGATTTATCTCAAACTACAAAATTAATCATTAGTCAAAAAATTCAAAATATAAAAGATTCTGACTTAATTATTGTTATGAATTCAGGTTGTATTCAAGCACAAGGTACTCACGAAGAATTATTAAAGTCTTGTGAATTATATAAAGAAATTTATAATTTACAAACAAAAAAAGGAGGTAAAAAATGAACACTCCTCAATCTATAAAAAATACAAGTCAAACAAATAAAACAAATCATTTTTCAAGACCAAAAGTCAACACAAAACAAACATTAAAAAGGTTGCTAAATGTTATTTCACACGGAAATAAATTTGTATTAATTGTAGTTTTATTTTGTATTATCCTAAGTTCACTAGCAAGCGTTGGTTCTTCCCTCTTTATTAAAACAATAATAGATAACTACATAACTCCTATGCTCAATACCGGTTCAAGAGAATTTGGTGAACTAGTAAAAATTATTTTATTAATGGTTGTATTCTTTTCTGCTGAGATTATCACAACATATTTATACACTTTCTTAATGGTTAAACTTTCACAGTCAACAATCAAAAAAATAAGAAATAAAATGTTTAAAAATATGCAAAGGCTTCCTATTAGATATTTTGACACAAACACGCATGGTAATATAATGAGTCACTATACAAATGATACAGATGTACTCGAATTATTGATTAGTCAAAGTTTACCAAATATTATATCTTCGTTTATCACAATAGTTGCAGTATTTTCAGCGATGATTTATTTAAGCATATATTTAACCTTACTTACTTTTTTATTTTTGCTAGTAATGTTGTTTGTTACAAAAAAACTAGGTCAAAAATCTAGAAATTATTTTATTAGTCAACAAGGTATCATAGGTAAAACAACAGGCTATATTGAAGAAATGATTAACGGACAAAAAGTAATTAAAGTCTTTAATCACGAAGAAGCAATTAAAAAAGATTTTGATAAAATAAATGAAGAACTGTGTTACAACTCAACACAGGCAAATAAATATGCTAACTTATTTATGCCAATTATGACTAATATTGGAAATTTACAATATGTAGTTGTAGCCATTGTCGGAGGAATACTTGCCTTACTTAATGTAAACAATTTGTCCATTGTAGGAATATCCGTTATGAGTATTGGTACGATATCAGGTTTTATTCAACTTTCAAAGGCTTTTGTTAGACCACTTTCTACAATTTCTCAACAGGCTGGTTCTATATTAAATGCCCTAGCAGGAGCAGAAAGAATATTTAAATTAATTGACCAACCACTTGAAATTGATGATGGAAAATATATAGTTGTTAACGCAAAGTATAATAAGAAAAATCATTTAGTAGAATGTGAAGAAAAAACTAACATATTTGCATTTAAAGACACAACAAAGAAAAGACCTCAACTAATAAGAGTTCTTGGAGATGTTAGATTTAAAAATGTAAACTTTGGATATAATCCTAATAAATTGGTTCTAAAAGACATAAACTTATACGCAAAACCTGGTCAAAAAGTTGCTTTTGTTGGAGCAACGGGTGCTGGAAAAACAACAATAACAAATTTGATTAATAGATTTTATGATATTAATGAAGGTGAAATTTTATTTGATGGAATAAACATAAAAGAAATAAAGAAAGATGACCTTAGAAAATGTATAGGAATTGTTTTACAAGACACAAATCTATTTACGGGAACTGTCAAAGAAAATATTAGGTATGGAAATCTAGAAGCAACTGATGAAGAAGTTTATAATGCAGCAAAACTTGCAAACGCAGATGAATTTATTCAACTACTACCAAATGGCTATGATACTATGCTAGAAAGTGATGGTGCAAATCTCTCACAAGGTCAAAGACAATTACTTTCAATCGCAAGAACAGCAGTTGCCAATCCTCCAATTATGATTCTTGATGAGGCAACATCTAGCATTGATACCCATACAGAATCTCTTGTACAAAAAGGAATGGATGCTTTAATGCAAAATAGAACTGTATTTGTTATTGCGCATAGACTTTCAACTGTACAAAACTCTAATGTTATTATGGTACTCGAAAACGGAGTTATAATTGAAAGAGGAACTCACGAAGACTTAATAAATCAAAAAGGAAAATACTTTCAACTCTATACAGGAAAATTTGAACTTGAATAGTTTTTAAATTATAATTAAAAAGAATAAAAAAGGACTTTGAAGTGAACCCCAAAAGTTAGACAACTTAAGGAGGTTCACTTCACTTTTATAAAGTCCTTTTTTTTATTTTTTTTCTAATTTTTATTAATATAAAATTTTAATCTAATATATTTCTATTGATTAAACAAAAAAATTATATAAATAAACTAATTTTGAATTCTTATTTCATCATCTTCTTCATTTGCTCTTTTTATGGACAAACCAATTCTTTGTTTTTGTAAATCAATATTAATAATTTTTACTTTTACAATGTCTCCAACACTTAATTCTTCGCTAGGGTGTTTAATATACCTATCGCAGACCTCAGAAATATGAACAAGTCCATCTTGATGAACTCCAATGTCAACAAAAGCACCAAAGTCAATAACATTTCTAACAGTGCCTTTCATAATCATACCTACTTTCAAATCTTCAATACTTAAAACATCACTTCTAAGTTCAGGTTTAGGCAAATCATCTCTAACATCTCTACCCGGCTTTAATAATTCTTTTACAATATCATCAAGAGTAGGCACTCCAATCCCACAAGCCTTAGCAACATTATCTTCGCCCTTAGCCCCTATTAATCTAGGTAAATTTTGAACATTTCCATTTTTTATATCTTCTTTTGTTAAATTAAACATATTTAACAGTTTTTCTGTTGCTTCGTAACTCTCTGGGTGAACGCCGGTATTATCTAAAATATTTTTTTCATTTGGAATTCTAAGGAATCCGGCACATTGAACATATGCTTTCTCTCCTAACTTATTAACCTTTAACAATTCACTTCTTTGATGAAATTTTCCATTTTCCTTTCTATAACTGACAATATTTTTAGCAATTGCAGAGTTTAGTCCAGATATATGTTCTAATAATTTATATGAAGCCGTATTTAAATCTACACCTACCGAATTAACACAGTCTTCCACAACTCCATCAAGTACAGTAGAAAGTCTTTTTTGAGGCATATCGTGCTGATACTGTCCAACACCTATTGATTTAACATCAATTTTTATGAGTTCAGCAAGAGGGTCTTGCAGTCTTCTTGCAATACTAACAGCGCTTCTTAAGGAAACATCATAATCTGGAAATTCCTCTGCCCCTAATTTAGAAGCACTATAAACTGATGCACCAGCCTCATTTACAACCATATACTCAACTTTTCGAGGCAACTTTTTTAAAAGATTACTTACAAAAATTTCACTTTCCTTACTAGCAGTTCCATTACCAATAGCAATAGCATCGACATTATCTTTAACTACTATTTGACTAATAATTTCCTCAGATTTTTCAATTTGATTATGTGGAGGAGTTGGATATATAACAGTTTTATCAATCACATTACCATTAGTATCAATTACAGCAACTTTACAACCCGTTCTATAAGCAGGGTCAAGTCCTAGGATAACCTTATCTTTCAATGGTGGTTGCATAAGCAGAGGCTTTAAATTGACTTCAAACATTTTTATAGCTTGCTCATTTGCACTATCAGTTAAAGTAGAACGTAGTTCTCTAATAAGAGATGGCAAGATGAGTCTTTCAAAACTATCTTCAATAGTGCTTTGTAAAAACTCCTTAAATCTTCCATTTTTAATTAGAACTTCATCACTAATTAACTCTAAACACTTTTCATTATTTGTTTCTACATCAACCTTTAAACAATCCTCTTTCTCTCCCCTATTTATAGCAAGAATTCTATGACTAGGAATCTTATTTACAGGTTCTTTATAATTTTCATATGTTTGATAAACCAAATATTTCTCGCCCGGTTTTAAAGTTGTAACAATTTGCGCCGAATTAAATATAAATTCTCTTAAAATTTTTCTAATTTCAGCATCGTCAGAAATCACTTCTGCAATGATATCAGAAGCGCCACATAGTGCCATTTGAACATCGTTAACTTCTTTTTCTGGATTAACAAATTCTAACGCAATATCATTTAATTCACGCTTGTCTTTTTGAGCAAAAATAATTTCGGCGAGAGGTTTGAGTCCCTTTGCTTCGGCAATAGTAGCCCTAGTTTGTCTTTTTGGTCTAAATGGCCTATAAATATCTTCTAATTCTGTTAATGTAAGTGCTTTATCTAAACTTTCCATTATTTCAGGAGTCATCTTTTCCTGCTCAGTAATAAGTTTTATAATTTCCTCTTTTCTCTTTTCAAAATTTCTTAAATATTCCAATCTATCTGCGAAATCTCTTATTACTTGGTCATCACAACTGCCGTGCATTTCTTTTCTATATCTTGCGATAAAAGGAACAGTACAACCTTCATCTAGTAACTGTATCAAATTATTTGCATAATCTTCTCTTATATTAAATTCTAAACTTAATGTCTTTGCTATATCCATTTTAAATGAAACCCCTTAAACCATTTTAATCTTGTGTGCCTCTAAATAATATCTTCTTTCATTATCACTACATAATGTATATGACTTTCTAGGCAAAATCCCGTGTTTTATAATAAATTCAAACAGTTGATTTTTATCAATTTTTGGTAAAGTTAAACCAATTGCTTTATCGTTCTTAGCACATTTTTCTTTTAATTCTTCTAAACTACTTACGTATTCAACAGACATTTCAATTTCTTTTTCCAAACATCTATCTATTAAATCCTGTACCAAAGAAATTGCCGTTGGAGAATTGTTTGGTAAACAGTACTCAAAACTTTTACCTTTATAAAACGCTTTCTCTACTAAATACAAATTCTTATCGGTCTTCTTAGTATTTACTCTATAAAGTCGTTTAAGTCTTCTTAGAAAACTTCTAGGAGGCTTTTCAATAAATCTATAAATCGGTCCAAAATCAATACAAATGTCGTGAATATTTATTGCCTCCACAAGGGCATATCTTGCTGGATGAACCACTCTTTCTTCCTCGGTTAGATTAACTTTTAATCTATTCCAATACTCTTTTGCAGTTGCAAGAGAGTGATTACCATCGCCAACAACAAACATAAGAGGAATATTTGTGTTAAAATATTTTTGTAAATATTCATTAGAAATTAAACTATTAAATTTATTAATTACTTCTTGATATTTTCTTATAAACCAGCCGGTAATATGCCCACCATTTTCATTTAAGTCAAAATCGTAAAGTTTTTGCAAGCAATCTCTATTATTGTATAAATCTTTTGCAATATTTAACTCTCTATCATCATAAAGTAAAATAGTGTGAGACAACTCAAAAATAGCATCTTTTCTAACATCAAGTCTTGGAAGAATTCTCTCTAATGTAGTGCCCTCAGTTGGCCTTATTAAAGCATTGTCTTCCTTTTTTAAAGAAAACTGTTCCAAATCAACATTTAAAACAATTCCAAGACGCTTTTTATTACCAATTTTTCTTTCTACTAAAACCATTCCGGGACCAAAGTCTTCAAAAAAATTAAAATCGTTAAACTGTTTCATTTTAGCGTGAATATCATCAATTATTTGAGAATTATCATTAGACATAAACGCCTCAGGTAAAATCAAATCTAAACTAGATGGTTTGCCGTTTATATATTCTTTAATTTTGTTCCAATAGCCTTTCAAATACAAATCTGAGGCAATAACGGACCATTTATTATAATCAATGAACTTCTTTGGTAATAAAATGTGTTGTGCTTTTATAACTGGCATTTAAATCTCCCAATAAATAGAGTTTAATTTTTATGAAATATTAATTTAGTATATCACATTTTTTTATTTTGTGAAACAATTTAACAAGCAAAGTAGACTATTATTTTAAGCCCGTAGAACCAAATCCACCATTATTTCTATCGGTTTTAGATAATTCTTTTACAACACAAGAATCTAAATATTCAACTTTTGAGATAACCATTTGTGCAATCTTTTGATGTTTTTTTACAGTATAGTCTTGTTTTGACAAATTCATTAAAATTATACAAACCTCTCCTCTATAATTGCTATCAATGGTTCCCGGACTATTTAAAACAAAAACTCCACTATTTAAAGCGATTCCGCTTTTGCTTCTCACTTGTGCTTCATAACCCTTTGGCAATTCCATAGCAAACCCCGTTTTTATTAACTGCCAACTGTTTTTTTTAATTATGACACTTTCATTACTATAAATATCCATTCCAGCATCTTCTTTATGAGCATATTTAGGTAAAATACAATCTTGACTAATTTTCTTAAAATAAATCATTTTTTATTCCTTATTTTTTTAAATTTCGTTAATAATTTGCTTAGTAAGTTTTATCATTTTACTAGTTTCCATTTTAGATTTCTGCTCGCAAACTATTCTTATTAAATTTTCAGTACCACTAAATCTTATTAAAATCCAAGTTTGGTCATCAAAAATATATTTATATCCATCAAGGTTACCCTTTAATAAAATATGTTTCTTAAAATTTGGAGTATTTTTATTTAAAAATTGTATTACCTTTTTCTTATCTTTCACTTTGAAAGACTCCTCTTTATAAAACAAGTTATATCCAACTTCTTTTTTCATATCAAAAATTATTTGACTTAGTGGTTTTTTATAGTAATCAACTATTTCTAAAATTAATGCAAAGACTACGAGTCCATCTTTGGTATAAGTATGTTTTGCAATTTCACAACCACTATTCTCAGCGCCTAACAAAGCGTTATTTTTAATAATTTGCTCCCCAATGTACTTGAACCCAACAGGAGTTTCAATAATATCAGTATTTAAATAACTACAAACTTTATCAGCAAGCAAAGAAAAAGAGTAATTTTTAACAAATGCACCTTTTAAGCCTCTTTCTTTTATACAATAAAAATAAATCAAAGTTGCTATTTCATTGCCGTTATAGTAATTTCCTTTTTCATCAAACATTGCAATCCTATCACCATCTCCATCAGTTGCAAAGGCAAAATTAACTTTCTTTGATAAAGCATATTTCTTATAAGATTCTAAATTGTCCTCGTTAGGAATAGGTCCTTTGTTATTAAATAAAACATCTCTTTCTTCTCCAACAATTTCTAGATTAACTTTTATCTTCTTTTTTAATTGATTAACACACTCCAAACTAGAACCATTTAAAACATTAAACATCACTTTACAATTTGAAAAATTTTTGTTTCTAAGTAAAGATATAATACTGTCAACATAAGCCTTGTTTAAGTTACAGTATTCAAGTAAATTGTTATTAAGCGCCAAATCAAAATCAAGACTCTTGTACTTTTTAACATACTTTAATTTTTTCTTATACATTTTTTCAAGATATAATTCCAAATCTTGTCCTTCTTTTGAAAAAATCTTTATCCCATTATAATAGTAAGGATTATGACTAGCAGTAACCATTATACTTATGTCATTCCCAAAAAGTTTATTTGCAAAACTAATTAAAGGAGATGGCACACTACAATCTGTAATCTTTGCCTTGATACCATTTGCGCAAACCACCTCAGCAATCCACTTTGCAAAAATTTCTGACATAAATCTATTGTCATACCCTATAACAATTTCTTTCTTAAAATTAAGTTTTTTAATTAAATTGCAAGTAAATTGCGTAATCAAACAAACATTTTTTTTTGTAAATTCCTTAGCAAAAATCCCTCTAAATCCCGATGTACCTATTTCCATCATTGCGGCAAATTCACTCCTCTTTTTTTCTTAATTATATGATGTTTGTTTGTTTATTCAAAATGTTTTTTTTTACTTTTAATAAATTTTATAAATTAGTTGATAAATTATTTTCTTTACTATAAAATAGTATATATTAAATAAAAGAGGTAACAAAAATGGATACATATCAAATTGTTAGTTTACTTCTTGGTATTACTTGCTTCTTCCTAATCATTTTGCTATTTTTTATAAATAGAAAATACGCCCAAACTTTAAAAGGAATGGAAGGAAAACAAGTAGAAGATGTAAACATAAAAAAAGGTGTAAGATATACTATTGACCAATCTGTAATAGATGATGATGGTAATACAAAAATTTCACTTTCACAACACGACATTTTGCTAAGTCAAAACAAACCTGAAATTGTAGGTGTAAAAAATAGGGTCAAACCGGGAAAATATACAGTTTTGTCAACAAATGAAGATGAAAAAACATTTAATATAAGAGTGAATAAATATGTAAAAGAATATTCACATAACCAAGATATTGTTTTAAATGAGGGCGAAGAAATTACTTCTGTAAGCACCTCAATTATACTAAGGTAAATAGGAGAATATTATGGGATTATTTAGTTTTTTAAAATCACAATTACTTAAAAATATAGATTGGACAGATGCTTCAACAAATACGATTGTTTACAAATACCCTATGGAAGGTAGAGAAATTATGATTGGCTCTAAATTAACAGTTAGAGAGTCCCAAGTTGCAATCTTTATGGTAAAAGGAAAGATTGCTGATGTTTTTACTCCTGGCATACATAAACTTATTGTAAACAACCTACCAATTTTATCTAGTCTGCTTGCTTGGCCAAGAGGGTTTAAATCTCCATTCACTGCCGATGTTTTCTTTATTAATACAAAACAGTTCACAAATCAAAAATGGGGGACAACAAATCCTATTGTAATGAGAGATAAAGACTTTGGTTCTATAAGAATAAAAAGTTATGGAAGTTTTGCCTTTAAGGTGGCAGACCCTCAAATATTTTTAAAAGAAATTTTTGGTACAAACTCGACTTTCTCGACAGAAAACATAGTAAACTACCTAAAAAGTATGCTTGTTGCTGGTATCTCAGACACCATAGCAGAAAGCAAAATAAGCGCCTTAGATTTGGCTTGCAACTTACTTGAATTTAACAAAGTAGCAAAAGAACAAATCAATCATCAATTTCAAGCAATAGGTCTTGATTTAAGCAATCTTATTATCGAAAACATTTCCTTTCCTGAACAAGTTGAAAAGGCGATTGACACTCAAACTTCTATGGGAGTTATGAAAAATAATATGGATACATATATCAAATACAAATCTGCCGAGGCTATTGGTGATGCTGCTAAAAATCCAGGAATGGCAGGTCTTGGTTCACAACTAGGAACAGGAATGGCAATAGGTGATATAATAAGAGATTCTTTAAAGTCTGGCACTAAACAAGAGCAATCTAATGAAAGTCAAGATGAAGGAAATGTAAAATACTGCCCTGAATGTGGTGCTAAGAATCCTAAAAAAGCAAAATTTTGTGTTGAATGTGGGGCTTCGCTAAAAAAACAAGTTCCTACTTGTCCTGAATGTGGAATTGAAGTTTCTTCTAGAACAAAGTTTTGTCCTGAATGTGGGGCTAAAATAAAAAAATAAAATAGCAATTTTTACCTGCTATTTTTTTATAAAAAGGATTAATTGAAATGGTAATGTCAAACAAATGTAAAAATTGTAGTGGAGAACTTGTTTTTGATGCTGGTGAACAAAAATTAAAATGCACGCACTGTTCTTCCCTATTTGAAATAGAAACGGAAAATAAAAAACTTCAAAAAAAATTATTTAATGAACAATCTTCTATAAAATCAAGCAGAACAAAATATACTCAGTTTTATTGTGTCTCTTGTGGAAGAAAACATATAACTTCAAGTATTTTAGAAATTAGCAGATGTCCATTTTGTGGAGATAGTAGAAACTTAACTAAGACACTAAAAATTGACTATGTTCCCGATGGAATAATTCCTTTTAAAATTAATAAGCAAAACGCACTTTCAAGATTAGTTGCTTGGATTAAAAAACAAAAATTTGCACCAAATAATTTAAAGCAACTAGCAAAAAATGATTCCATAGTAGGAATTTATTCTCCATCTTATTTTTATGATTTTACTTGCTTCTCAACTTACTCAGGCACAGGACTAAAACAACATAGGGATAGAAGTGGTAGAATATATCAATCAAGACATTTTTTTAGAAATAATAGAAAAGATAGATATGAAGATTACATAGAAAGTGCCGGTCCTTCTATTTCTTCTGAAAAACTTCGCTCAATTGGCGGTTATTCTCAAAATAATATCTTAGTTTATAGAACTGAATATCTTTATGGCTGGTTAGGTGAAGAAGTTACTGATTTAATACAATCTAATGTTCCTAATATGAAAAAAACTGTTAGTCTTAATATCGCAAAAGATGTTAGAATGAGTTTACCTTATAATAGTGTTGAAAATTTTCAAATCTCAACTAGTTTTTCAGATATTTATTATGAATATATTTATATTCCTATTTGGAAAGGAAAATATAAATACAAAAATAAAGAATATCCTTATTTTATAAATGGAGAGAATGGAAAAGTAACCGGTAAAGCACCTAAATCGTTTTGGAAAATATTTTTCACAACTTTGTTTATTCTTGGAATAGTTGGAACTTTTATTTACTTTGTAATGACTTCATAGGTAAAGAGTTAAAATAAAAAAGACAAATAGAATTTTTACTATTTGTCTTTTTTAGTATAAATTTTTATCCATTTATTCCCATTAATTGCTCTTTTTCTTGTATTCTATCTAAAAATTGTTCAGCATTTTTTAGAATATACTCTCTTATTTGAAATAACCTATATTTTTTATTTGAAAACCTTTCTAACAATTTACTTTTACCATCATAAGTAAAGCCATAAACTTCTACAAATGGTTTATAATCTTTAAAATCTTTTATATCTACTGTACTAATTGCTACGAGTAAACCTTTATCAGTAGTTTTTTTGAAAATTGGACTATAAACAGTACAATTATTAAAACTTGGAGTATATATACTTCCTCTAAAAACTCTTTCACCGTGCTCTTTTTTAACTGCCATATCAATATTTTTATTAATATCAAAATTTTCTTTTGTCATTTGTTTACCTCACTTTAAACTATCTTTGAAATAAAATTTCTTCTTCTTTGTGATATATACCATTATTTGCAAACTGACTTACAAGTTGTTTGATTCTTTCCTCTGAGCATTGTTTTTGATCTAATCTTGCTAAACATTGTATTCCGCCATCATTTGAAAAAGCGTAAAACTCAACATATTTTTTCCCTTCCTGATTCTTTTTAATAAAAACTTTAACTTCAATTCCAGCAAATACACCTTGTTTAGTACTTTCAACACAAACAGGATTATAAAAAACATTTTTTGTTAAATCCTCTATCGAATTTTTAATACTAGGAAAAATTTTTGTTCTATTAATTTTCATATTTGGATAACTTTTTCTCATAACTCTATCTAATATTTCTGGTAAATAAAAACTTCTTTTCATAATATCTTTCTCCATTTAATATGTAGTAATTATAACATAAAATTGTTTTTGTTCAAGATGTCATTTTTTTATTGTACAAAATATACAATAATTTTAAAATATAATGTATATTTTTTATTAAAAAAATAATAAAAATTTAAAATTTTACCTATTTCTATATAAAGTTTAGTTTTTTAACTATTAAAGATATTTTACAATGAATTTTTATTTTTAAATTATAAATGTATAAAATTTTCTTTATCTTTTTCTCCTTTTAAATTAAATATACATTTATGGACTATATAAATTATAAGTTTTTATGTTTTAATTTGTTTTACTTCTTAATACTTTTTTTGAGAAAAAATAGATATTTTGCTTTATTAATACGCAGAGATTACAAATAATTGAATTAAAGTTGAAAAATTTTATGAAAAACATTATAATTCTTAGTATTAAGGAGATTTTATGTTAGAGTTAATAAACTATTCTAAAAAATATTCAAATGGAAAATATGGCGCAAAAGACATTAACTTAAAAGTAGAAAGTGGAGATATTTTTGCCTTTATCGGACATAATGGTGCTGGAAAAACTACAACAATTAAAAGTATTGTAGGTATTAATGATATAACAAATGGAGATATTCTGATAAATGGAATGTCAATTAAAGAAAAACCAATAGAATGTAAAAAAATAATGGCATATATTCCTGATAATCCAGAAGTTTATCCTACATTAACAGGAATTCAATATATTAATTTAGTTTGCGATATATATAAAGTTAGCAAGAACGAACGAGAAATTAATACTTTAAAGTATTCTAAAATTTTAGAAATTGAAAATGATTTAAATTTTCTTATCTCTACTTATTCACACGGAATGAAACAAAAGTTAATATTAATATGCGCTTTTGTACATAATCCAAAACTTATCATCATGGATGAGCCTTTTGTAGGACTAGACCCAAAGGCTACTTATAATGTAAAAGAAATGATGAAAGATTTCGTTACAAGTGGAGGAGCAATATTCTTTTCTACCCACGTGCTCGAAATCGCTGAAAAATTATGCAATAAAGTGGCTATAATTAAAAATTCTAAAATTGTTACAAGTGGCCTAATGAAAGAAAAAAAAAAGGACAAATCACTTGAAAATGTTTTTTTGGAGAGTGAAAATGAATAATTTCTTTACACTAGTCAAATATAACATAATTATGTCTTTTAATAATTTAAAAGGTAAAAACGGTAGAAGGTCAAATTTAACAGCAATTCTTTTTTTACTTCTTATTATTGGCATAGTTGTTTATGCTTATTCTTATCAAACAATATCTTCTTTTGATTTATTTATTGAATATAATCATAGCGAATTTCCTATATTTAATAGTGTTTCAAACGCCCTACTTATTGCCTGTTGCCTATCTTTGTTAAGAATGAGTTTAATAACAAAAACTAACGACAGTGATTTTTTGTTATCTTTACCAATCAATAAATGTACAATAGTAGCCTCAAAAATGCTAACAAATTTATTGTATGATTTGTCATTTATTTTTTTAATTTTTATGCCTTGTATCATTGTTTATTTTGTAAAAATTCAATTTTCTATTTTAATTCTTTTTACAAGCATACTATTTGTTATATTACTGTCTATAATTGCTAATTGTATTACAATCTTTCTTAATTTTATTTCAAACGCCTTATTTTCAAAATTTAAAATGGGCAAAATTCTTACATCAATTTTTTATTTACTTGTCTTTTGCTTTGTTATGATTTTTATTTTTACAAATACATCATATATAGATTATTTATTAAACAATGACTTACAGTCATATTACAACAACCGACCAATAACTAAATTTTTATTTTCTTTTATTATTAGTCCAACTTACTTAAATTCACTCACTTTTATTTTTGTAACTGTACTGTTGTTTATCGCCGCTTGGTTTTTGTTCTCATTTTCTTTTGGTAAAAATTACACTTATATAAAGTCATCAAATAATAAGTTAATTTTCAATTACAATTCCTCGCCAATAATATTGCTATATAAAAAAGAACTTTTAAACTATTTTAATACTCCAATGTATTTAATAAATACAATAATAGGTCCAATAATGATTTTACTTATACCTTTCTTAGGCGACTTATTTGGTCTAAATAGTTTGAAAAATTCCTTAGATATGATGGCAGGAACTCTTGCAGTTATAATTTCCTTATTGTTAGCACTTACTACAATCTCAGCAAGTTCTATTTCTCTTGAAGGTAAAAATATTTGGATTTTAAAATCTACGCCAATTAGTGAAAAAACAATATTCTTTTCAAAAATATCAACTCATCTAACAATTACAACAATTCCACTGATTTTCTCTACTATTATTTTAACATTTTTATACTCATTCAATTTTTTTCAATTTATGTTATTATTTTCTTTACCTTTTGTATTTAATATATTCTTTGCCATTTTTGGATTGTTTATAAATCTATGCCTTCCTATGTTAAACTTTGACAATGAAATAAAGCCTGTAAAACAAAGTATGTCCGTTTTTGTGACTTTAATGTCCGGAATGCTTATTTGCTTTATTCCATTTATCTTGTTACAATTTACAAATTTGGCGCCTTTAATCATATACTTAATATCATTTTCAATCTCTGTCTTAGGACTTATAATATCTATTATCTTACTACTTACGAAGGGCGTAATTTTATTTAAAAAATTAAACTATTAAATTATAAATTAAAAAACTTCTACTAACAGTAGAAGTTTTTTTTATATAAAATATTTAATTATTTTAAATATTCACAACAACCTATAGCAATTGCACCATCTCCAATATGACAGGAAACAGATAAACTTAGTGGATCTATTGCTTCGACTTTTAAATTAAACTTTTTTAAAGCCTCATCTGCTTCTTGTTTAAAGACATTGCATTTATCTATATCTAAAGTATATGCCATTTGAATTTTAATTGTTCCCTCTTTAACTTGTTTTGAAAATCTTGTTTCAAGTTCTTTCACTATTTGGTCAATCATTTTTTTCTTACCTTGCGAAATAGTAATTACTTGACCAAATTTATCTAATTTATCTCCTTGAATTGTTAATACAGGTTTAATTTTTAGCAATGTCCCAATTGCGGCAGCAGCAGGAGTGATTCTACCTCCCTTCTTCAAATACTTTAAAGTTGAAAGCATAATATAGATACTTGCATTCATAGAAGTTTTTAAAAGATATTCTTTTATTTGACTTGCATTTTTACCCTCTTTTGCCATCTTTAAAGCATCGTAAACAGATTGTTTCATAGTTATTGAAATTCGTTTATTATCAATTACTACAACCTTACCATTAAACTCTTTTGCAAAATTAGTTGCAGTTTCGCAACTAGCAGAAAGCCCACTACTCATAGGAATATGCACAACTTCATCATATTTTGTTAATAAATCTCTCCAAATTTCAACGATATTACTTATGCTTGGTTGACTTGTTGATACATCTGCACCCTGTAATAACTTTTCATAAAATTGCTCCTGTGTTAAGTTAATATCTTCAAAGTATTCCTCTCCATCAATCAAAAATGGCATAGGTATAAGTGTAATACCCAATCTGTCCGCTTCCTTTTGAGTAATCCCACTATTACTGTCAGTTACGATAGCAACGCTCATGTTTAATATCTCCTTAAAATATAATCATAGGAGTTATACCATAAAATACTTTGATAGTCAAACTATTTTGTTTGTTTTGTAAAATAATATTTTATTTTTGACAGTAAATCAACTAAGGCCATTTCTTCTTTTTTACCCAAATTAGAAGTTATTATATTTATCATATTATCATGATATTTATCATGTACTTCTAAAACACTTTTTGCAAGAGATGTTAATTCAATAAATATTTTTCTCTTATCATCTTTTGCTTGAACTCTATATATATAATTATCTTTTTCAAGTTTTTTTAGCAATGTAGTTAAAGTTCCGGCCGTTACACCAAGATTTGCAGCGACATTTCCCATTGTATTTTCATTGTTTTGCTTACAAGCATTAACGCACTCTAAAACGTGAACTCCTCTTAAAGTTATTTTTTGATTACAATGTTTTTTTAAATAATCTTCTTCATTAAATAATATAGTATTAAATAATTTAACCAAAACATCATTTAACATTCTTTTTATAAAATTCATTTGTTTGCTCCTAAGAAAAACTATTTTTTATTAGATATTTCTTTAATTTAAAAAATATTTGTTAACTAAAATCAATCTTTTTACACAGTCAAATTGACAAATGAGTTTTTGTTTGACTTTATGTGTTTTTAAAATTTATAATATATTATACTAATGTAAAAGATAATTATCAATTATTTTTTCGAAAAGTCAAAAGAGGTATTTATGGGTAAAAATGATATAACAATAATTTTTCCAATACTTAATGAGCAAGAGAATATACTTATTGCCCACGACAAAATCAAAAATATTCTTAATCAAACAAAATATTCATATGAGATAATTTTTGTTGATGATGGCTCAACTGATAATTCAATTAATATAGTAAAAGAATTATGTCAACAAAAAAAATACTGTAAATTAATTTCTTTTACAAGAAATTTTGGACAAGAATATGCTATCTTTGCTGGTCTTAAAAATTCAAGTGGTAAGTGTGCAATCTATTTAGATATTGATATGCAAGAATCACCTGACATCTTACCTGCAATGTTAGAAAATTGGGAAAATGGATATAAAGTTGTTTGTATTAGAAGAAAAAAAAGAAAAGATTCTTTTTTGAAAAAATTTACAGCTCATTTGTACTATAAATTTATGAAGCATATGGATGCAAAAAATATTAATAACCTAGCAAATTTTACTTTACTTGATAGAGAAGTTATTAATTTGCTTATATCATCAAACGAAAATAATGTTCAACTTAGAACACAAATAGATTGGCTTGGATATAAAACGAAATATTTAGAAGTCGAAAGAGAAAAAAGAAAATTTGGTAAAACTAAATTTAATTTTAAAAAACTATTTAAAATTGCTAATAGGTCAATTATTAGTAGTACAACAAAACCTTTATATTGGCCTTTTTATTTTAGTTTATTTTCCTTTGTTTTGACATTTATTTGCCTTACCGCTTTTATTGTCATGATATTTCTAAATAATAATTTAATTTCCTTATTTGCTATTCTTACACTAATTCTTACTTGTAATAGTTTTTTAATGCTTTCGCTTGGCTTTATAGGAATGTACTTGGCTTATAATTATGAGCAATCTAGAAATAGACCTTTATATATTATTAAGGAGACAATTAACTTAGATGAATGATTTTATAAAAAAAAATAAAGAGTTTTTCATATCCTCATCTATAATTTTTGTTCTATTATCTATTTTATTTATTTGTTTTAGCATCTTCCCTTTTGGGAATAACACAATTGCAAACTATGATATGTTATCTCAAATTTTACCTCAATTACAATTAGTGTTTGACTTCTTTCAGGGAAAAAACTCTCTTTTTTTCACAACTAGTTTTGGACTTGGCGCAAATACTTTTGGCTACCTCCTATATTATCTTCTAAGTCCTTTTAATTTACTACTTTTAATCGGCGGTGACGGAAACACAATATATATTTATAATATAATTTTTATTCTAAAACTAATAGCTATTTGCTGTGTTTTTATTTGGTTTTTAAAAAAATATTTTAAAAATCTAAATTCATTATCTATTATTTTACTCTCTATTTCATATGCTTTTTGTGGTTATATGTTTTTTAACTACACTTTCTTTTCTTTCTTAGATTATTTAATTTATGCACCTATTATTACTCACTGTTTTATTTTGTTAAAAGATAATAATAAAGTGTTTCCACTTGGTTTATGTGTCTTTTTTATGATTTTATCTTGTTTTGCGCTTGGTTGTTTTTCACTAATCTATTTGTTAATTATATTTGGATTGTATATCTTTTTAGTTTGTAAAAAAGAAGATAGAAAAAGAATAATTTTAAAAACTGTAACTTCAATTTTAATAGGAATTGGACTCAGTTTATGGCTTCTAATTCCCTGTCTTATTCAATATCTTAGTTCTTCAAGGAACATAGACACTACCATTTTTCAAATTCAGACTTTTTATGGAACACCAACTAAAATTCAATCAACTATTGTTGAATTTACTCCATTAATTTTTTCGCTATTATACTTTATAAAGTGCGACAAAAAAAACAAACTTAATATTTTTTTAATATCTTGTCAAAGCATATCTTTACTTACCATTTTAAGTGACGAATTAGTTTCTAACTTAAATGGGGGAGCAACATTAGGATTTTATGCTAGATACGGCTATATTTCAACATTCATTCTTTTTGTAACAGCAAGCCTTTATATTTTAAAGAAAAAAGAGGTTTATGAAAATTTAAAAAAAGATAAATTTGCTATTTTTTGCGTTTGTTTAACTATTACTATTTTACTTTTATTATTTGTCTTTTTAAATGTCATAGGTTATCAAAAACTTTCTTCATTTTTTTCTTCACAGTATTCAAACATACTAACTACTTTTATGTGGATTGTTATTTTTATTCCAATTTTTTTAATGTTTTTTATGTCATTTAAATTTAGAATATCCAACAAACAATTTTTAATTTGTAATTTAATCTTACTTCTAGTTTGTATTCCCTCAAATTTCGGACTTTTTATTAGTGGAGGATTAAAACCTTGTTCTTTCTTCGAAGATGCTAAACAGTTAACAAATTCAATTGATGATAATATAAGAGTTAAAATTGATGCTGGAAATGTTTCTTATTTAACAAACAGTCTTTATAATTGCTCATCGGTTTGTGTTTTCTCTTCGCTTGTTGAAAACAACACCATTAAAACTCTCGACCAATTGGGTTTATATACTAGTACTAATTACTCTTTCTCCAATACAGGTACTATTCTAAGTGACATAATTTTAGGCAATCAATATCAACTTCTTAATTACAAATCAAATGATTGGTTTCTAGAATTAATCTCGCAAACTAACAATTTATACCTTTATAGAAATATTCTAGTTAATAATGGTATAAATATCATAAATTCTCCAATCTTATATAATTCAAATAATGATAATTTATTAGTTCAACAACAAATTTTTAACGCTTTGGGTGGAGTGGGAAATATTTTATCAAAAACAGATGTGCAACTTTCATATAAAAACTGCACAAAAATAAATGATACAATTTTTTTAAATGACACCTCATATGGCGAAATCTCAGTTAATAAAACTTTAAATGAAAACGAAATCATTTACTTATATGTTACTCAGGATAGTTCGTTAGATATAAAAGTAAATGGCTCAATGGTTAAATCAGGGTGTTTTTATCAATTAAAAACAAATGAAATCTCAAAAATTTTAATCACGGAAAATATTAATTTAAACAGTTTAGAATTTTATATTATGGATACCAATTTACTAAAAGAATTGCCAATACATTCATCAAATTTAACTTTTGATTACAATTTGATTTCTTGCAAAATAAATTTAGTTGAGCCTTCTACAATAGTCATTCCCTATACAAATCTCGAAGGATTTTCTATATTTGTTAATGATAAAAAAGTACAATGTACAAATAAGTTCTTAAATCTAATAACCTTAGATTTAAATAGTGGAGAGAATAACATAAAAATAGAATTTTCTAATCCTCTTTATAAATATGTTCTTCTTGGAGTTGTTTTAGGATTGTTTTGTATTTTTTTAGGTTTAATTATTAATAAATTTTTTAATAAATTTAATGACAAACTTATAAATATTTCATTCTTAGTTGTTTTAATGATGTTGATTATTTATTATATAATTTATCCAACTACATTAACAATACTTAAATTACTTACAATAATTTAATTTTAATATTTTTAAAATTTAGTCATTCTTTGTATAGATATTATCGTTATAATATATATATTTTTTTATAACTAAAATAATTTAATTTTAATATGAGTTATAGAAAATAAGTTTAAACAAAATACATTTTTAAACTTAAATAAAAAATACAAATATGAATTATATTTGCAAATATACTATAAATCATTATGTTCAATAAAAAAGTTATAAAAAATTAAATAATAAAATAGATATTATATAAATGTTATGTAAATATCAAGGTTAATAATAAAGTTAATAATAGAATAAATAATTAAATAAATAATTAAATAAATAATTAAATAAATAATTAAATAAGAAAACAAAGAAAAATTTGAATAAAAAAATTTTTATATTTTTATAAAAGACACTTGATAAAAAAAAATAAATAGTATATACTTACAAAGGAACTAAATAAATGGAGGATTGGCTGAGTGGTTTAAAGCGGCGGTCTTGAAAACCGTTGAAGTGAAAGCTTCCGCAGGTTCGAATCCTGTGTCCTCCGCCAAAAGGTTGTCGTTTGAACTCAAACGGCAATTTTTTATTGTCTGCGTCTGAAATCTCAATTTCTTTCTTATAAATTGTCGTTCCATTATCACTATTTCCACTATTATCATCATTATTATTTGGACGGGAATATATTTCTTCTGCTGGATTAAGACTTGTGTTGTAAACTATTGTAATTTTGTCATCATAAAGTAACACTTTCAAAATGAAATTGTTAAAGAACTCGTTTTTATCAGTTTTATTATCAAATTGTTTTCTTGCATATACTTTTAAGAAATTTGCAATTTGTTGCTTTTCTAGTGGTTTTATTTGATGATTTTGTTCATATTCAACTTTATCTTCAAGTATTGCTTTTTCATTTTCAAGTTTCATAAGCCTTTCTTGTGTTGACGAAGTTATTATTCCCTTTTCCATTGCGTTTAGAATAGAGTCTATTGCTCTATTCTTTTCTTTTAATTCTTCTTGTAATTTAGTTAAAACTGCGTTGTTAGATAATTCACAATTAAACCTATTCACAACAACTTCAGCAATGCTATCAATAACATTTGGCTCAAGAACATATTTTTTTGTCTTTTCAAAAACAAAATCTTCTATTGTATCTTTTCTTACATTATGTTTATCACATATTGTAATTTTCTTTTTCTTGCCTGAACATTTGTAATATCTATGAACTGCACCAGTTTTGCTTGTTCCTGTTTCTGCCACCATTGGGTATCCACAATAACCACAAAAGAGTTTACCACTTAAAATATACACATCTTCATTTAAACTATCTTTTCTTTGTCTATGTTTATGATTATCCATAATTAAATTACACCTTTTAAATATACTTTCTTCAATTATTGGTGGAAATATGTTAGTATAGATTTCATCGTCCATTTTGCATATTCCAATATACTTTTCATTTCTTATCATTTTAGCAATAATATTTAAACTAAAATTGTTCCCATATTTTGTTTTAAGTCCTTTATTATTTAGTTCATTTACAATTTCAATTGCCTTTTTGCCATTAGCATAATCTCTAAATATTTTCTTTACGATTACACTTTCAACTTCGTTGATGACATACTTTTTATTTACAACATCAAAACCATATAAAATATATCCACCAATATAATTGCCTTTTATTAAACTTTCCTTAATGCCACGCTTAACTTTTTGTGAAAGCTCGGCAGAGTAATATTCTGCCATACCTTCCAAAACGCTTT
>CASESH010000011.1 GCA_949290565.1 uncultured Christensenella sp.
AGAATATTATTTAATAAGATTTATTAAAAAAATAAAAAATATAAGAAATAAAAAAATAATATGTAAAATAAGAAATGATTAGTAATTTGTTTGACAATATTATTTATATTGCATACACTAGAATAAAAAAAGGGGGGAGAAAATGAAATTAGGTGAACTTATAAAAAGAATAATTGCTATGGTCGCAGGTGTCCTTGTTTATGTATCAATGGCTTTCACATTCATTTCTTTGAGATTAGAAGCACCAGTTGTAGGCAGTACAACAACAGGATGTGGATTTAATGATTGGCTAGATTTAGTAAACAATGCATCAGAGTACACCGATTGGGGCGGTTGGTGGTCATTTGCAAAAATTATGTACATAATAAGTTTTGTAGTTGCAGGACTATTAATCTTATCAATAGTTGTACAATTTTTTGTAAAGAACAACGCCTTAGATTTAGCAGTTAAGATTCTTGGCATAGCACTTATAGTACTAGCAGTATTAGGATTTGGTTCATACCTTATAGGACAATTTTCTAGTGCTACAAATACAGAAGTAGGCTATTCCTCAACATACTTGCCAAGCGCAGGAATAATAGTTATGACAATTGCAGGAATAGGCGCAGGTATAGTATCACTAATGTTTAAATCACAAAGTGGAAAGAAATCAAAACGCAAAAAGAAATAAAAAATAAAAATTAATCTAAAAAAATATCTAACTAATTAGTTAGGTATTTTTTTACTATTAAAATAAAGTTATTTACTTTCTACATAGAATTTTTTTACAAATTCTCTTTGCTTTTCTAAGTGCTCTATTAACAAAAGAATTATGATTAGAATAAACTTTTTTATAACTATTTAATATAGAATTTTTATCTAAATACGAATAAAAAACTTCTCTATCCTTTAATTTAGTTTTCATATTAAATGCTTTAAAAACGTTGTCCTGTAATTTATGATAATCAGTTTCATTAATTAAATATGTATTAAAATTATCTTGAATATTATTAAAAATCTCTACTCCTTTCTCGTTATGAGGAATTATTAAAGACACACCATTTGGAGAATACATTTTTTCATTAATTTTTTGAATATTCCAAGCATCTCCAATTGTTAAATCAGCCCCGACTTGTTTTCCTGCGAAATGGCAATCGTAACAACAATCATTTAAATCAAAATCAGAAAGAAAGATATTTAAATAATTATTCTCTAATATAGTTTTGTCTTTAAATGAAAGTTCACAAATAGATTTTCCCCAAATAGGATTTTTCTTGCGACAATTCAATTTTTCGGGAAGTTGATTGTATTCTTGCATACAATAATCTTTAAAAAGTTGTTGAGAAGGAACTCCATGGCATAAAAATTTTACTAAAACTAAATTTTCATATTTTTCAAACTTAGTTTTTAATCCGGCAATTTGACAAGGAGTACCACAAACTAAAACTACCTTTTTGTTTTTTAAATCTTTTTCAATATTTTTGTATTGATTAGAAATGTCAACTTGAAAATACTTTGAACCTTTTACTTTTTCAAGTTCTTGTAAATTTGTTACCCTAATAAATTCGCTTTTATCTTTATCATATTTAACTGCATAAACAATTCCATTACTATTTAAAATATTAGTGGCAATCTCTCCGAAAACTCCGGCAGAAGAAGAATTATCATTTTTAGGATTTTTATTATTGGCACTAAATATTCCCTCTTTTATTGACTGTTTATCAAAATTTCTTAGCATAACACAATTTTTACTACATAAACCACAATGAATACATTTGTCCTCATCTATTACAGGTCTCAAAAACCCCCTAGAATTTGTTTTATAAGTTATTGCTCCTTTTGGACAAATGGAAGCACATAATCCACAACCGGCACAATTAAAATTAAAATCATATAAATTATTATCTTTTTCAATAGGTTTAAAAGCATTATCTAAAAATTCATGTGCTTTTCTTTGTTCTACCTCTAATAACTTGTCAACATTTTGAAGTTTAAATGAGAACAAATCATTTTCATCATCAATATTAACATCATCAAGAGTAGAAAATTTAGTATTAAATATTCTCTCTAAGTTTTCCATTCTTGAAGACATACTTATTACATTATCTTCTCTTTCTAAATGTATAAAAGGCCTTCTATTTATGATTGAAAAAACAATCGCATGAAAACTATCTGCCATTACAATACTAGAATTTCTAATTAAATACAAAAATTCAGCCGGTCCACAAGAAGAATATTTTGACTTTTTTGAAAAAACATCAACAATTTCCAAATCATACTTTTTAGAAATATTATTTATAAATTCTCTATATCTACTAGAAATATTTCCTAACATATATAAAAAAATATATCTTTTACTAGGTTTAATTTTAGGTGCTCTTTCAACTTTTTGCCAGTCAGTAGAAGATAATAAAAATGTTGGATCTAAAAGTGTTTGTATTTTATTGTGAGTCAAAGGTTGCAACAAATTTTCAGCAGTTTTTTCTCTAACTGAAACTGCTTTAAAATTATCTAAATTTTTCTCAAATAAATGTTTATCTAATTCTGTTAATGTCGATTTGCCAACACTAGCAGCATATGCAATCTTTTTTTCTTTGTCAATTTGTGAGTACAAATAAAGTTTTATTGGCGAAAATTCACTATTCCAAATTTGGTCGCTACCAAAAACTATGTAATCATAATATTCATTAATTTTTAATTCGTTAGAAGCATCAATTTTACTTTCAAAAGTTATCTTTTTATCAAAATGCTTAAAATTCTTTTTCCTTGCTGTTCTTTTGCAAGATAAAAGCGTTAAAATATTATTTCCAACAAA
>CASESH010000012.1 GCA_949290565.1 uncultured Christensenella sp.
CAAAAATAATTGTTATCATAATTTTAACGACCAACCGAATAATAATGTACTAAATTAAAAGTGTATTCAAACGCAGAATTATTCCATTGCCCATAAAGAACATAACAATTATTATCAAAATCGTATTTAATACGTACATTATTCGACCCTATAGAAGAAGTAGATTGATAATCAACAATAGGTGATTTAATATTAGAAATATTTATAGTTAACCTAGTTAAACCAGGAAAATATTTATCAAAGAATTCATTATCAGAACTTAAATAAGTATACGGTCCATATCTAACGAAAGTAAATTGGATAGAACAACCAGAATTGTCAGTAAATTCATACCTTCCAAGACCTTCGCTAATAACAATTCCATAAAAAACCGTATCTTCAGTAATTTGAACTTCATTTACGTTAACATATTCTATGTTATCTAAACTTTCAAAATCTTTAAACCCAGAACCTAAAGGTTCTAAAGACCAACCTAAAAATTCACTTTTAGAAGTATCAATTATCCTAGGAATAGACCCCGTGAAATATTCATTTTCTGCCACTTTACATGTAAAATAATTTCTTCCTTCACCATAAAATGTTACATTATATAATTTTGCAAAAATTGCTTGATAAATTGTATCTTGGTTAATAGATAAAGAATTAATATTATCTACAATATCAACACCATTTAATGACCAACCGCTAAATTTATAACCATTCTTAGTTGGATTTTCTGGAAGTGTTACGTATCCATTTTCGACAACTATTTGGCTATTATAATCAATATCATCAACGACAAATTTAACATTATAATAATAAGTTAAATCAGCAAAAAATGTTATATCACTATAAATTTTATAGGTATTCAAATCAACTAATGTATTATCATAAGTCCAACCATTGAATACTTTATAAGTTGTATTTTCTACTTCAACGTCAGTTGCATATTCTCCATTTCTTACTTGTTGTGTAGATTTTACTTCTTCTTCATACATAAAAGTAACCGTATGAAGTTTTGTAAATACTGCTTGATATGTTACATTTTGAGTAACAGCAGTAGAAGAAATATTTTCTACAACATCAACACCATTTAATGACCAACCATCAAAATCATAACCATCTTTTGTAGGAATATCTGGAAGTGTTACATGTTTATTTTTCTCAACTATTTGAGAATTATATAACTCGCCATCAATCATAAATTTTACATCGTATTTGTATGTAATATCAGCCACAAATTTTGTATTAGCAGTAATTTGATAAGTTGATAAATCTACACTTTCTCCATTAACTGTCCATCCATTAAATATTACATATTCAGTTGAAATTGGAGCAACCACACTAACATTAGAATTTTTATTTATTATTTGAATGTTGTAAACACTACCATTAAATTCAAAAGTAGCAACTACTTGTTCTCCATTTTCTAAACTTGCAATATATTGCTCGTAATATGATATACTTTTTTCTAATTCAGCAATTTTATTATTTAAAGTAGTAACATTTGAAGTATTATTTTGTAATTGATTAGAAAGTTCAATTATTTGACTATTTAAAGATTTAATTTGATTATTTAAAGTAGTAATAGTATTTAAATTAGACTCATTAGTATCTTGTAATCTATCATTTAAAGATTGTAAAGATTTTATTTGACTATTCAAAGAAGAAATTTGAGAATCTAAATCAGCATTTTCATTTGCTAAAATTGTAACCTGACTTTGTAATTCATTAATTTTAAAGTTTAAATTTAAAATTTCTTCTGATTTATCCTCACTAGAAATTGTCAAATTGTCAACTTGTTTTTGTAAAGATAAGATTTGAGAATTTAAAGAAGAAATTGTAAGCTCATTATTTGTTTTTTCATTTGTTAAATTAGTAACTTGAGTTTGAAGTGATATTTTTTCAGCATTTAAACTTTCAATTGTTTTATTATTTTCAGAAATAGTACTGTTTAACAAATTAATACTATTCTCATTTTCAGTTTTAATTTGAGTTAAATTAGCAATAGATTTTTCTTGATCAGAAATTAATTTTTTATAGCCATCATTAGTTGTATTTAACTGAGAAATAGTATCATTTAATTTTGTAATTGTATCTTTATATTCATTAATTATTAATAGATAAGCTTCTTCATTTTCTAACGCTTTATTATAGCCATCTTGATAAGATTGCTCTAAATCTTCTTCGGTATATAAAGAAGAACCAGATAAACCTTCTTCAACTTTTTTAAAATTAATAACACCCCAACACAGCGCAAAAGTTAAAACACCTAAAAGAAGAATACTAAAAATTATTGTTAGTATTTTACTCGTACTTGACATTAATTTACCTCCTTTTCAATTAATAAATAAAAACCAAAATCATTTACATATTGAGTAAAGTATGAATTTTCATCCACACCATATAAATAAACTGAAAAATCAGTATTATTAGATAAAAATTTTATTGAAACAAAAAAAGTAAAAGATATAATTTGCTCGCCATCTGTATCAAAAAATTCTAACGGTATTTCTAAAAATAAACTTCCCGCAGTAAATTTATATTGATTAATAAGTTCATAATTGTTAAAAGTAACATTATATTTATTTTTTGTTGCATCAAAACCATCAACTTTATCTAACGATTTATCAAGAACATATTTAGAATCATCTTCACTATCTTGGCTTAAAAGCATTGCAGAAGAAGAATATTCAAATACTTCTTCATCCTTAACTAAATACTCAAAAGAACCATTAATATAACTAGCAGAAGTAAGTTCATCATATAAACCAAAACCAGAATAAATTCCACCACCAAGAATTATTAATGCAATAACATACATTAATGCTTTCCTGGTAAAATCATATTTAGACATAACAACTATACAAATAATTATAGCAACAGCAATTAATGAATAAATAATAATATCTCCAATTTTACTAACAAAATTTAAAAGGGGCCCATTAAGTAGATAAATCATTTACTACCACCTCCTCACAACCACTAGGAATTTCAGAATTAACCCAAGAAAAATCAATATTATCAGAATATTTAAAAATATTAAGACTACTATCTAAACAGTTGTCTAACATAGTTAAATTTTCCCCAAAATCAGATTTTATATATATTTGATTAATTTCGATATTGTTAAAAGCATTATAATCAAAACCTAAAACATTAATTTTATTATTTATTAAATAATCACTATCTAAATCAATTAATACATTTATTGAAGTCCTAGCCATTTCATTAAATTTAACAATTAAACTTTGCGATAAAGAAACAAAATAACCACCATATAATTCAGAATATCTATAATTTAAATGTTCACAAGTTAAATTATAACCAAGACTAGAAGCCCAATAATCTGTATCTAAATCGTTAGCATACAAGTCAAAATTAGGATTATTATCAATCATTTCAAATAAACTTTGAGAAGAACTAAATGCTCCATCATTACTAAAATTAACTTTTATACAAGCATAATTTTTAACAATATCAGTATAAACTTGTTCTTCTAATACACCTTCAGAATTAAATTTTTTAACTGTAAAAAATTTACTTAAATCTGGATAAACATAAAAAGAGCCTTCGCCATTATTTGTCTGAGAAGCCAAACTAAATAGTCCATTCATTAAATTAGCAAATGTATATTCCTTAACTACATCTTGATACCACAAAAAGCCCCAAAGTCTCTCTTTAGTTATATAAGTCTTATTTAAATTAATTGTATATGCTTCATTATCAATTTTAACTATATAGTCAGTATTTCTATTTAAACCTGTTGAAACTTTATTGTTTGCATTCCAATATAAATGATTAAAAGTTTTTTCATATATATTTTCCTTAAATATATACTTTTCAAAATCTTCATTTGAATTCAAAGGAAAAGAAGAATTATAAAAATTATCATTCCCGGGATAATTGTATAATAATTGATAACCACTAGAACGATAATCAGTTAACTTTAATTCCCAAGTAGTAAAATAATTAAATTCAAACTCATACATTGTAATACCATTTAAATTTTCATTTGTATAAACATTAATTTCAAACAACATTCTATCTTCTAACTCTTTAATTTCACTTTCACTCATTCCTCCGGTATACTTTTCGTAATCAAGCGCGACTTGATCACCAAAATTATTTACTCCAATTGTTTTGTCCGGATCTATATATCTAAAATAAATAAAAAGTCCTATAACAATAATTGAAATCATACAAAGAAAAACTAAACACAAATTACCAATTGTTTTAAATAAATTCATTTATCCTCCTTTTAAAAAAGGGCACTAAAAACATTTCATTTCTAGCGCCCTTTAAAAATTTCTATAAAATTCCATTAAAACCAAAAAAGTTAATACTACTAGCAATCCATTTTAATGCAATTCCAATATACTCAAATATTTTACTTAATATTGCAAGTGGTAAACTTCCAAATAATATTACCAATGCAATTATTAAAATTACTATTAATATTTTTTTCATAGATTAAAATAACAATCTAGCGCTAGTTGACACTTCATTAACAACTTTTTCAGTTACTTCTCTTGCTGGACCAAACCATTCTACTATTTGTTGCTGAAAAGAAATACCATTAACTGCACAACCAATAGCAACAGTTAAACAATAAATCCCAACTGCTAATAATACACCTAATACAACAAACATAACATTCTTAAAAATTCCCATATTCCCTCACTTTTATTTTTAATTTGCTTGCTACTGTTTTCACAAGACTTACTTTTATCTAATATTAAGTTTTATTATTGACTTTATATAAAAAAACAACTTATAATAATTTTAGAGAGTTGAGAGAAAAACGAATTTATTCGGTATCTCGTAATCATAACCAAAGTATTTTACTCGTGTTATGTCTCTCTTTTTTTATTGCTATCTTTTATACTTATCAATATTTTCTTTATCTCTTTTTAATTTCTTACTTTCAATAATAACTTTCTATCTAACTTGTTTTTCTTTTGTATTTTGGATATTTAGATCTAAAAGCCCTATTACTGTCTTTTTGGTGGGCAAGATAACCAGCCCTATAAGCAAGTTGTCCCCTAGTGAGTCTTTTTTGTTTACCATTTTTATCAAATTTTCGCTTTCCAGAATTAGTTAATGCTTTTTTATGCTTTAATTCAATTGAATATTTTTTAGACCTCTCACTAGGATTTAGTAATATAATCTCATTACCATTTTTTGTTTGATACTTAACAGACATTATTCCTCCCTAAAGAATTTTAGAATCAGCAAGTTTATTAATAATATCAACTAAAACAGGAGAATCTACCATATTATGAATATCAACAATAATTTCTACCAAATCTCCACATTTTAATTGAGAACACATCTCTGGCAAAACATTATCTCTACATGACAATGTAACTATATCTCCATCACCAAATCTATTAATCTCTAAAAATCTTACAATACAATATTCATTACCTTTTTTTGAAACGCCACTTGCTGATCCAATATACAATTTTTTAAATTTTGCGAAATTACCCTCGCCATACTTACTTAAATCAATTTTCTTTTCATTTTCCATAACTTTTTACCTTTCCTTTTAATTTTTTTATACCAATCATAATGTAATATTAAAATCTGCGCGCTATTATTTTAATTTTACACCGGGTATATTAAATAAGGGGTTATTTAGAATTGAACTAAATTAAAAAGCACCACAGCACCCCATAAAGTAGGAATTACTTCCTACTAATCTCTCACATTACTTGATTAACCATATTTATTTTAAAAAGGAGACCTGTAACAATTGGCAATACTTGTTACATAATGGTTGTGAGATTTCTATAATTTAATTTTATTAACTCTAAAATACTCAATCATTGCTGCAACTACTGAAGAAGTATCCTTATATGAATTACTTTTATCTAATACAATATTCTTAATAAACTCAAAATTCTCTGAACTAAATTTAACATATTGTCCACAATCAGTTATTTCACTTTCTTCTTCATTATCATTTTCTTCAATGACTTTTTCTTTACTAGTTCCTTTTATCGACTTTACATAATCTCTAATCTCTTTCACGGTAGATTTATATGTAAGGTCTTTTTTATCAAAAGCCTTTTTTATTTGGTCAATTGATAATGGCAATAATTCTTTTAATTTTGATATTGTATAAGAATTTAATTCTTCTAAAACATAATAAACTGCTTGTACATTATTCTCGGCGACGTCGCCGAAAGGTTTCAAAATTAAAAATTTATTAATAATTCTTGTAACTTTTTCTATATAATCTACCGAAAAACCAAATAACTTTTGTAAAATTGTAATAACTGTATAATCATTTGAAACCCAAGAATATTTTAAATTTACAATATCTCCACTTAAAATTAAATTACCATGAGAACTATCTTTTATTAGTTGTCTTATAGCACATAGAAATCTATAATCGTTTCTTTGTGTTTCTTCTAATATCCTCGCTATATCTTTTAAAGCAAGAGATATATTAGAGTTATCAAACTTTATTTTCGGTAAATAATCAATATAAAAATTTTCTTCCATACTAAACACCTAACACTTTTAAAAAATCATTAATTCCAACTAAAACTTTTCTTTCTTCTCCATCAACTTTTTGAAAAACTTCAAAGTCAATTCCTAACACCTGTAAAGCATTAACTTTCTTTTTTAAACTTTCTTTTCCAATACACTCGTGAACATAAGTATCAGTTAAGATATAATAAATTTTTTCTTCCATTTTGCACTCCTTTTCTAAATCTTTTTTTATTAATTTTAACTTATTAATTATTTCTTCTTTTGATTTTCCATAAAAAGAATTAATTATTTCTTTTATTGTCGTTATTGCTATTCCTTTTAAAATATTGATTTTTATATAAAAACTTGTTAAACTAAATAATTAATCGAGGTAAACATAATGAAAATAAATAAAACTTTTTCAGAAGAAATTAAACAAGAACTTAATAAAAAGACACAATTTCTTTTAAATGATAAAAAAACATTAAAATACATAACTTTAAAAGATAATGATATGTCAGAACTTGCTTTAATTACTTTAAAAAACAATTCTAATATTTATTTTTTTATTGATAATGGTAAATTAGGAATTACTAATGATGAAAATTACAAAACTAATAATGAAAAACCATATACTTTATTCTATAAAGAAAATCAAATATTAAATAATTTAATTAATTTTTATAATAACAATAATTTAAAATCATTAGATAAAATTAATCCAATAAAAATAAATATAAATAAATTAAACAAAATTTGTAACTATAATATTTTTCTTTTTCTTTTAGAAGAAAAAAATTTTACAAATAAAATTGTTAGTAAAAATCAAATAATAATTTTTCATAAAAACATAACAAACAAAAAAATAAATAAAATCATAACTTATAATTTAAGTTTTTAAATTATTCTTAAAAACTATAATTTCTTTTATATTTTCATAATCATTAATTACAACATTTGCTTTACATTGTTTTTGATAAGGACAATTTAAATAATT